>JALNVI010000028.1 GCA_023231425.1 Desulforhopalus sp.
ATTTCGATTAACTTTTTTGTTCTTAAATGTTTTTTTGTTTTCCACTGTTTTTTGAGAAGTTACAAGTTCTTGTTCAGAAGCCTGAATGTAACTTCTCAAAAAGTTATGGACAAAGACAAAGGCAAAAAGGGAGGAAGGAGGCAGGAAAAACAGAGCAACAAAACCCGATGACATCCGTTGTGGGAAGAGATTGTTTCAAGGTGTTTTTGTGAAAGACGGAACAGCGAAAAGATTTTTTTTGCCAACGAAATACACGAAACATGCGAAAAAGGCATTTTTATATATAAAAGCTTTCGCGTGTTTTGTTGGTCATCCCGTCCTTCCCTCTTGTAAATTACAAAATCTTTATTCTCAAATGTTTTTGCCTTCCTTCGTGTTCTTCGCGGTAAAAAAATTGTCTTACCGCTTTTTGCTTTTCCCTTTCTCCTGCCTCCTCTTTCCCGTCCTTCCCCGGCAAGGCTCCTGAGCAGATGAACAATTGCATTTCTGGTTACGGTTGCTTTATATGCTTTTCAAGCATATCCGCAAGCTCCTTCATACTGAAAGGTTTGGCAATGCTTGCTGTGAACCCGTATTTCTTCGGTTCCGCCATGACAGGGTCTTCCGAATAACCGCTGGTGACAAAAACGGGAACATTCGAGGCTGTCTTCCTGATTTCTTCGATAGCTTCTTTGCCGCCCATGCCGCCCGGAATGGTAAGATCAAAAAGCATTCCGGCAATCTTCCGGTCTGCCTTGCTTTCCGTCATAAAAAAATTGACAGCATCTTCTCCATTCGCTTTTAACACGACCGTGTAGCCAAAAGATTCAAGCATGAGTTTTATAATCTCTCGAAGTACTTTTTCATCGTCCATGACTACAAAGGTACCGTTTCCGGTGTGAGATTCCGCGGATTTGCCTGCAATGCCTGCAACGGTTTCAGCGGGAGATGCAGGCAGATAGAGATGAAAGGTACTGCCTTTGCCTGGCTCCGATTCAACCTCAAGCCCCCCGCCATGCCGACTGGCAATGGAATAACAGATGGCAAGGCCAAGCCCGTGGCCGGAGGGTTTTGTTGTATAATACGGATCAAAAATGCGTGACAACAATTCTTTCGGTATTCCAGTGCCCTGGTCCTTAATGGACAACTTCACATACTTTCCGGCGGCAAGAGAGAGATGCTCTCCTGCGGTCAACAAAACGTTGTGGGCCGCAACCTCAATCGTGCCGCCACCCGGCATGGATTGGAAGGCGTTTATGGTCAGGTTGTCGACAAGTTGACCCAGTTGGCTTTTGTCAAAATTGCACGGCCACAAATTTTCCTGAATCTGGAATCGGCTCGAAACTGATGACCCGCTCAGTGCAAATTCAATGATTTTGCGCACATCCGGGAAAAGATTCTCCACCTTTTTTATTGGCGCGCCGCCTTTGCCAAACGTCAATAATTGCTGTGTAAGAGCCCGTGCTCTGTCCATAGTCTGGAGAGATTTGTCAAGGTAAGTGGAGACGATCTCATTCGTGGTTTTCTCACGTGCCAATTCGATATAGCCGAAGATGCCTCCGAGAAGATTGTGGAAGTCATGCGCGATTCCCCCTGCAAGAAGGCCGAGAGATTCCAGTTTTTGCATCTGGTTAAGCCGGTCATTCAGTTTTTCCCGTTCCGCTTCTGCCTGCATGCGTTCGGTAATGTCGCTCAGCACAACTCGGCACACCGTTTCGCCATGATCATCGGTTGCCACCGTTGTTTCCAAACGTCCCCAGAATGAAGTGTCATCATTTTTGACCATCTTGAGCTCACAGGATTGGGGTATGGATGTTTCAAAGAGCCGTTTACTTTTGAGGTAATAAATGTCTTGATTTGTCTTGAGGATGAATCTGCTGAACAGCTGTTTTACAAGTTGGGCACGGTCAATAGCAAGCAGTGCGGCTGCGGTGAGATTGGATTCTGCAATCAGCCCTTTTTCCGTGATTGTCATATATCCCACCGGCGCCAGGTCGTACAAATCGAAATAACGAGCCCGGGCACTATCCAACGCTGTCTGTGTCGCGCGCAACTGCTCGTTCTGCATCTCAAGTTCGATCTGATGTACCTGAAGGTCGTGGAGTGTGGTCTGGATGTCTTCCGCTGGCAGAGATGCGAACTCTTCAGGCACGCTGCCCGCGTGTAAACGGACCTTTTCTTCGGCCTGCTTACGCAGGGTTGCAGCTCTGACTTTGTCGTCCGAGGTACCCATAAAATTCCTTCGGGTGGAAAAAAAATCCCTGATTTTCAGGCGTTCAGATCTCATCTCCCTGCCTCTGCTCACGATAAAAGGGAAGGGGAGATAGGAGGCAGGAAAAAGCAGGGTAACAAAACCCGATAACATCCGCTGTGGAATGAGACTGTTTTAAGGTATCCTAAATACGTGAAACATGCGAAAAAAGGTATTTTATATATAAAATATTTCGCGTGTTTCGTTGGCCATCCAGTCTTTGTCTTTCCGTCTTTTCCGTTCTTCCCGTTTTAATTTCAATGAACTCTTTGTTTTTAAATGTTTTTTTGTTTTCCACGGGTTTTTGAGAAGTTACTTCGTCACATCCTCAATCGCCAGTAGAATTAATTCGGTCTCTCCTGTTTTCCTGAACAACCGGCGGGCATTGAGCCGCATGGTACGCGGGCCGATCTGCTCGAAGACATGCATTACTTCATAATCACTGACCACCGTATTGTGGAGCAGAATTTCTTCGAGCAATGTGCGCAATGCCGGAATGTTCCACTGGCGATTCCCCAGATCGTACAAGAAATTCCCGACAGCAGAATTCTGCTCCACCTGAAAGCGAGTGTAGAAGGCACGATTGGCCGACTTCACTCGCAGGTCAGCATCCAGCACCAGCAGAGGCTCGCGCACAGTGGCCACAATATTCTCTGCCGCCGACATCTGTGCGTTGTGCAGCTCCTCCTGTAACTTCTTTGCCCTGCTTATATCCACAAAGGTTATCACTGCGCCCTCAATCTCGTTGTTGAGAGTGCGGTAAGGCTGGATACGCATGGTATACCATACTCCGTTCGTTGTTTCTAACTCCAGTTCTTTGTGTTCCAGGTTGTCGAGAACCGACTGTATATCTGGAACCAGATTGTCATAGTCCTTCAAATTCGAAAGAATATGACTCACGGGACGACCGACATCGCTTTGGATCAGATTTATGATTTTGGTTACTGTGGGAGTAAAACGCAGAATGTGCAGAGTTTGGTCGACAAACATCGTGCCGATGCCGGTTCCTGACAGCAGATTGTTCATATCGTTATTTGAGCGGGACAGGTTGGCCAACTTGGATTGCAATTCGGTATTGACCGTGAAAAGTTCTTCATTGACAGACTGCAATTCCTCCCCGGATGTTTCGAGTTCCTCGTTGATCGATTGCATCTCTTCGTTCATGGACTGCATCTCTTCATTTGAGGACTTGAGCTCCTCGTTGGTGGACTGGAGATTCTCCTGCTTATCCCGAAGCTTCTGCTGAAGTGCGACGATAGTGTTCTGATCTTCGGACGCATCCAATACAGGACGTGCCAGCAAACGCTCTGTGTCGCCAGAAGATGCCAGTTCCAGAATGACCAGATACAGAAACGGCTCTGCACATGCAGCGTTGGCGACCGCTACCGGACGGACAGTAAGATTCACCATCGAATAATCGCCATTGGTTTTTACGTGTAATCCTTTGCAGCAGGCAATTTCACGGTCTTTCACCACGCTGTGCAGGGCGGTGGTCAGATCACGCCGCAAGCCTTCACGGGCCATGCGTATAACATTGGCAACACCGGACACTCCCGGGGACGGCTCAAGAAACAACCCGGTACGGCCATGAAGGTAGAGGATATCTCCGGAGCTGTTCACCAGTATGGCTGAAGGGGCTATCTGCTGCAGCAGAGCCTGCTCGGTAAGCTCGCGTAATGGCAATTTGGCGTTTGACACACTTTTTTCGGGGAGAGGCTGCTGCGCGGCTGCCCATGACGGTCTGGCCGAAACAATTCTGCCCGGATTCGGACGTTGTGTGTTGCCAAAAAACTCCTTGCGCCGGTAAATCTTCTGTTTGCGCTCCTGTACCGCAAACAGCGTATCATACTCACCCACGGATTCCGAGGTGCCCAGCACAAGGAACCCGCCGGGATTGAGCGCATAATGGAACAAAGGGATAAGCTTCTTTTGCAGCTCTGAACTCATATAGATGAGCAGATTGCGACAACTGATGAGGTCGAGTTTTGAAAATGGGGGGTCCCTGATCACGTCCTGTGCCGAAAAGACCAGCATGTCGCGGATACTTTTGTGGATGCGGTACATGCCGCCGGGTTCCACGGTAAAAAATCGGGCCAGTCGGTCGGAGGAGATATCGGTTTTGATACTGGCCGGATAGAGTCCTGCCCGGGCTGAAGCAATAGCGAGGGAATCGATATCAGTGGCAAATATCTGTATTGAACAAGGACGTCTGAGGCTCTCCAGCCGTTCAGCAAGCAATATAGCGAGAGAATAGGCCTCCTCACTCGTTGCGCATCCCGGAACCCAGAGACGGACCGCGCCTTCTGCCCTCCTGGCGTCCAGGAGGCATGGGATGACCTTCTCTTCGAGGAAGGTAAAAACGGCAGGATCGCGAAAAAATTGGGTGACCCCTATCAACAGATCACGGAACAATGCTTCTATTTCTGCCGGCATCTGCTGAGCATATTTTATGTATTCCTCAATGGACTTGATCTGGGCAACAGCCATGCGGCGCTCGATACGGCGATTAATGGTGTTTGGTTTGTAGAGGGAAAAATCGTGCCCGGTCTGGCTTCGTAACAGGAGAAACAGCTTTTTTAACGCATTTTCGGTCTTGGGCACATCCCCGGCAGTACGCTTCGGGGGCGTACCAAAGGCATGGGTCACATAGGCAATAAGCCGGGCAGGCATCTCGGCAGGTGGCAGTTCGTAATCTACCAGCCCGGTGGCAAGGGCACTGCGCGGCATGCCGTCGTACTCGGTGGATTCGGGATTCTGTACCATGACCATGCCGCCTGCGTCCTTGATGGCGCGAACCCCCATGGAGCCGTCACTGCCCGTGCCCGAAAGCACGATACCGATGGCCCGTTCGTGCTGGTCCTGCGCCAGCGAGCGGAAGAAAAAATCAATGGGCAACCGTTGACCACGGGGGGCGGTGGGCCAAGCAACTGAAGGGTACCGTTTCTGAGTGCCATGTCGCGGCCCGGCGGAATAATATACGTGCAGTTTGGCTGCACGATCATCCCGTCTTCAACTTCAAAAACCTGCATGCGGGTGTAGCGCCTGATCAGATCGGTAAGAATACTTTCATGGTCCGGGGCAAGGTGCTGCACCAGCACAAAGGTCATTCCCGGCCCGTCACTGTATGCACCCGACGGGCCGGTATCCGGAGGCATCCCCGAAAAGAATGCCTCAAACGCAGCCAGCCCTCCCGCTGACGCGCCGAGACCTGCGATGGGAAACCGGGTGCTGTTTTTCGAAGTCGTCCGGGCAGCATCCTTCTGCTCTGTAATGCTCAGTGCGTGCGCAGCAACCGCCGGGACGGTGTCTGCTGTTGCGGTATCTGATTGCTTTTTCATAAGTGGCTTTTCTCTTTTTACCGCCTTTGCTTTTTCCGTCCTTCCTGTTTTAAATTTGATTACTTCTTTGTTCTGAAGTTTTTTTTATTTTTTACAGGTTTTGAACAATTACGCTGGTTGAAGTTCCGGATAGTATTTTTGTATGCATTCAGGACAAATGCCGTGACTGAACTGGGCGTTGGAATGTTTACTGATATATTGTTCGATCTGGCTCCAGGCCCCTTTGTCGTCACGGATTTTTTTGCAATGTGCACATATGGGGAGGATGCCTTGCAGGTTCTTGATTTCTGCGAGCGCTTTTTCCAGTTTTGTAATCAGTTCTTCGCGTTCTACTTCCCTCTTTTTCCGCTCGGTAATATCGTATATAACGGTGTAGAGAAGCTCCTCTCCATGCACTCTTATGGGGCCGCTGCATATCTCTACATCCCGTATCTCTCCGTTGGCTATCCTGTGTTGGAATAAAAAAAAGTTGCATTTCTGCTGTTTGGCCCGCTGCATCTCTTTTTTGATCTGTTCAGGTGAAGATATATTGATGTCCAGGATGTTCATTTTAGTGATCTCTTCCTGCGCATAGCCATAAAAGAGACATGCACGGACGTTGGCATCAATGATTTTACCCGAATCAGGGTTTATGATCAGCATCAGCGAGTGGTTGTTCTGAAAGAGATTGTAATAAGGCACTGTGTATGTCCTTGAGCAAGTATTTTTGTTTGTGGTTCAGATCGGGCATGGAGCGTATGCCTGACCTGAACAACGTTCCAGACACGGGGGCTGTCTTTACATGATCATGTTCAAACAACAACTTCCCTGAGGATTTTGAGGTTATGTTTTCCGGGATGTATCCAATACCTCTCGGATTGCATGGGCGAAAACCGATTTATCCACGGGTTTGTCGAGATAACGAACAATTTCACAGGCCGGATTGGATTTGTCGGCTATGGCATTGTTGAATCCGCTGCACATGATGATCGGGATGTCTTTGTCGATGGCATGGATTTCACGTGCGAGGCTGAAGCCGTCCATCCCGGGCATGCACTTATCGGTGATGACCAGATTAAATTTTTTGGGATCGGAACGGAACAAGGCAAGTGCTTGAAGTGGTTCTGTGGCTGAGCATACCGTATACCCAAGCAGGGTCAGATGCCTTTCGCCCAAAAGGGCTATTTCTTTCTCATCGTCCACAAAAAGGACTGTCTCTGTTCCTCTGGGCAGACTTTGTGGTATCTCTTCGTGCGGCGCGGCGGCTTTCCCGTTCACGTGTCCCGGGAAAAAAACATCAAAGGTGGTTCCTTGTCCCAGTTTGCTCGAACATCTGATCTCGCCGGCATGGCTTTTGACGATCCCCTGAACAACAGAAAGCCCAAGCCCCGTTCCTTCCTGGGCATTTTTGGTGGTGAAATAGGGTTCAAAGATGTGTTCACGGTCCGCGGGAGAGATCCCTTTGCCGGTATCTTGCACTGATAATAAAACATGGAGACCGGGCATGAGATGGAGATCAAACGCTTCGGGGGGGGGCAGAGATACCTCCTGCACTCGAACGGTGAGAACTCCTGACGTATGCTGCATGGCGTGACTGGCGTTGGTGCACAGATTGAGCAATATCTGCTGGATCTGGGTTGGGTTGGCTTTGATGAGAGGAAACCCGTTTGGAGGGAGATCAAGAGTAAACCCGATGCTGTCGGGAATGGTCGAGCGGAGCATTTCAAGACTTTCTTTGATCACCGGTCGTATATCGAGATCCTCTTTTTGTTGTTTTTCCTTTCTGGCAAAGGTGAGCAGTTGACCTACAACCTCTTTGGCCTGCACGCATCCGGAATGGGCCCTCTGCAGCGATTTTTGGGCCGGGCTCTCCAGGGAAAGTTGCCCCATGGCAAGCTCGGTATATCCCATGATAATAGTTAAAATATTGTTGAAATCATGGGCAATTCCTCCGGCGAGGGTGCCCATGGCTTCTGTTTTTTGCAATTGACGCAATTGTTCCAGAAGATTTTTTTCCCGTTTTTCGGCCTGTTTGCGTGATGAGATGTCCCGTGCCACCGAGAAAACGACTGGGGTTTTTTTGAGGGAGAAGAGATGGGAGCTGACCTCCACGGGATGGATGGTTCCGTCTTTGGTACAGTGCCGGGACTCAAAGGTGGCATGTCCTTTAGTCAACAGCTCATTCATAACTCTACTGATATGGCCAGGTTCATTGGCCATCAGCTCTTGATCTTGAGGAGACAGGTGCAGAAGTTCATCCCGTGAATATCCCAGGGCACGGACGGCTTCGTCGTTGACTTCGAGAAATGGCCCCGGGAGGTTGTCTTCGGTCAGAGCGTGGATAAAAAATCTGTCATTGGCATTATTAAAGATCGTCCTGAATTTTTTTTCACTCTCGACCAGTTCCTGTGCTGTGGCATTGTTGGCGGCGACATTGGCAAGCCAGCGGTCGATTTCTTCCTCCTGGGCACGCTCCTGAAAATAAATTTCCGGGGGGACGTAATAAATATTCGTGGTGAACAGCGCATCGTTATAAATGAGCATGGGGTGTGCCTGAATGGCCGCTTTGATGACTTCCGGAGGATAGAGTTCCTTGGCGTATACGCAGAGGGAAAGAAAGGGATAAAAGGGGAAAAGATCCTTGTTGATGATATTTTCGTAGTAGATAAGATCCCTGTACGATTCCGGCGTGTCCCTGCTGCCCCCAAAGGTGGCTTCTCCGACGATACGCAGACGGTTGTATCCGTCTGCACATGCCTGGTCGGTCATAACCTGCCAGTCTTTCATGGTTTCGTTGGGATCAAATGCACGATTCCCACTGTAGGCCTCTTTGACACTCACAAAAATCAGTTGGCCCTTTTCGATATAGGGCGCACTCTCAAACCCCATGTCCGCAAAATCTTTTTTGATCATGTCGTGGGGGTACTCATCCGTAGCCATGACACAGCGCTCGTTGTGTTCCAACCCGTCCCGGATGTATCGACAAGCTGTGTATCTGTAATACTCCAGAGAATCGTAGAGCAACATGACATGTTTTTGTTTGATCATGGTGTCCATGGGAAGTTCTGTCATAAGGGTGTCGGGCAGGGTGTTCATGGATTACTCCCGCGAATATTTATGGGTACCTTGAATCATCTTGTATTTCGTTCATATTCGAGGCACAGGAGGAAATTTACAACAGTCATGTGCTGATAGCGGAGTATCGCGCTTACCTCCGATGATAACTTTTTTACTGTAAGGAAGAAGATGGGCGATTATTCAAGGTACCCTTGTGCTGAGATCTGGTTAAGACTTTTTGCAGGCAAATCATACAAACCTGGCCGCTGCAAAGTCTGTTGGACTTTGAAGATACCCTCAAGTGATAAATGCAACACATGTTCTGAGAAAGCCAGTAAAAAAAACACCCCCTCATTGCTCAGCAATGAGGGGTGTTGGGGTTGAATTTCGGCGAAGCCATTCATTTGCGTTCCTGCCGGTATTTTCCAAACAAGGGGCTGATTTTTAATGTTAAACCGGCAGTTCCAGAGAAAAATAATCTAATATGCTGAAATTATTAATAAAACCTAAATGGTTGATAGTAATAATTATAAGCATTTACAAGGTGTTACTCCGGGAAGAGCTGATGGGAACCTTGAATAATCAGTCTTTCGCCTATCCTCTTCGTTAGAGTCAAAAATTTATCCTCCGACAAAGTGAGGAACGAGACGTCGAGAGATCAAACATGGCTGTAATAAATTTTAAAAATCTTTGTTCTCAAATGTTTTTGCCTTCCTTCGTGTTCTTCTCGGTGAAAAAAAATGTCTTACCGCCTTTTCCCTTTTTCAACTGCCGCTGTTACCCCTTTTCAGGGGTGTCGGAAAAATACTGGTCTCGTACCAGCTGCACCAGGGCCTGGCTTTGGCTCTTCGCCCGTGCTTTTTCTTCAGCACCCGGCGCACCAAACCATTCAATTGGTTCCACAAATTCCCACTTGAGCTTTTCTGTCAGTCGATCCAGCTCGCGCTGTGCTCCACCCGACCAGCCGGCGGAACCAAAGCGCAGCACTTTTTTATTCCATACCTTTTTGCGCCGAAACATATCCAGCACCCAGGCCATGGGGGGGAACATCTCGTATTCGTAGGTCGGCATCCCTATAATAATGCCCGATGAGCGCCATGCCGAGGCCAGAATTATCCCCACATGATCTTCCGGTACGCGGTGCACATGCAGCGTCATCCCTGTGGAACGCACACCTTCGATAATACTGTCCACCACTTTGCCCGTATTGCCGTACATGCTCGACCAGATCAGGGTGATCTCCGGCTCTGCCGGGCCGTTCATATAGCTGGCAAAGTGGGTGTAGGAATCGATAATTGCCTGGGGATTTTCCCGCCAGATAATCCCGTGCGATGGGGCAATTACTTTAAGATCCAGTCCGCTGAGTGTCTCTATGCCCTTGATGACAAAGGTGGAAAAACTGGCAACTATGTTGGCGTAGTAGCGCAACGCCTCGTTGTGGAAAAACACCTGTTGCTCCGCCGACAACTGATCATCAAAATAGACCCCATCCAGTGTGCCATAGGAGCCAAAGGCATCACAGGAAAACAGCACGCCACTGCTTTCTTCAAAGGTCATCATTGTTTCCGGCCAATGGATATTCGGCGTTTCGTAAAAGCGCAGCACCTTGCCCTGACCCAGATCAAGGCTGTCGCCAGTACCCACCAGATGCAGGTTTTTTTCAATACCAAAAAACGACTTCAATACTCCTGCCGCTTTTTTGGTCAAATAGATCTGCAGATTGGGGTTTTCCTCGATAAGTTTTGGCAGCCAGCTGGTGTGATCCGGCTCCATGTGGTTAATAACCAGATAATCGATCGTGCGCTCATTCAACGGAATGGAGTGCAGCTCGTCCTGGAAATCTGCCGGTTTATCATCGGTGTCCTCAATCAGGTCGATAAGGGCTGTTTTATCCCCTTCAACCACATAGGCATTGATCGAGATGCCATGCGGCATTGGCCACATTCCTTCAAATAATTGATAACTTTCCAAGTTAACGGGAAGACAATGGATTCCATCGGCAATTTTTACAGCTTTCATGACCTCTTTCCTCTCTGGCTGATATGAAACAAAGTATGTTATTCTTTATATAAGGGTACCCATAAGGCGCCCCCCGGTCCCCATCCAGTTTGACTGGAAGTGGCACTGGCCCTTTTGCTGACATTATAACACCAACGCGGGCACAGTGCGCGGTCAGGCACGAAAGCACAGCCGCGTAAATCAGCAGTGCACCTGTAAAGTAAATCTCCCGATCAAGGTGATGATATTCCCTGGTCTCGGTGCGGCATGATGTAATACCCTGGCATTACGGCTCAGATCATCTCGTACAGCCAGTAAAATCCAAAGGCGGGAATCACGAGACTGTTTTTGAAAATATCGGGACTTTCTCCGCGATAGAGGTCGACCAGCGGTCGGTCCTTTGCCCCCCAGCTTCCCAGGTCATCAAGATTCAAGTGCTGCGGTTTGTTGCTGAAGTTTGCGACAACCAGGACCTCTTTTTGTCGTTTTTGCAGATGGTAGCGACCAAACACAAACAGGTGTGGATTCTCTACTTCGATCAATTCACGATTGTTGAAATCGGCGAAAACGCCAATCTCTTTCCGTACTGCAATCATCCGTTTCAGGGCAGTGAAAATTTCATACTCTACGGTTCCCGGAGTGTTCCTGCGGTCGGCCTTATCCCAGTCAATGGAAGGTCGATGAACCCAGCGGGTATCCCCTTTTTTATAGGGATCATCGCGGTAGGAATCGTCGTTCAGGGTGCCGATCTCATCGCCATAATAGAGCAGTGGCAGGCCGCCAAAGGACATGATCATGGCATGGAGCAGCAAAATGAGTTTGGTGGCATCCCGAATCGCGTCGGCATCACCGATTTCCATGGCGTACTCCAGCCCGGCCAGGGAGGCGAGAGAACCAGAAATACGTGCATCGCCGGTTTTAACGTTTTCACCGAAGGGCAGTCCGCGTGCGTGCGAATCGTCAAATTTACCGGTGAAATAATCGATCAGAAACTTGCGATGGCTGGACGGTTCATAGTTGCACAGCAGGATATCTCGATCATCAAAGCCCAGGCCGATATCATCGTGACAACGAATGTAATTTAACCATGTGGCACGCTCCAGTTTGACCGGCAGGTTTTTTATCCCCTGATTCAGCAGACGGGCATTTTTTGTCGCGACTGCATCCCAGAGCAATGCCATATACGTTGCGTTATAGGCAATCTCACACTCCTTGGCGATAACCGCATCTTCGCCAAAATATTTAACCATCTCCACCGGTCCGACAATTGCCTCGGCAATAAAAACAACCCCCGGGGCAGTCACCTGGCAGCAGTCTTTCATCAGTTGTAACAGCAAATGTGCTTCACGCTCATTCTGACACGTACTGCCAATTTTTTTCCAGAGAAAGGCCACTGCGTCCAGCCGCAGGATGTCGGCCCCCTGGTTTGCCCAGAACAGGACGACGTTGAGCATATCAATGAAGACCGCCGGATTGCTGTAGTTGAGATCCCACTGATAATCATTGAACACGGTCATTACCCAGCGGTTCATCTCCTCGTCCCAGGTAAAATTACCAGGGGCGGTTTCCGGGAAAACTTCCGGCATGCTCTGCTCGAACATGTCCGGGATATTGCGTGTCTTGAAGGTGTAGTAATACTCCTGATACTTTTTTTCGCCGGCTTTGGCTCTGGTCGCCCAGTAATGTTTGTTGGAGGTGTGGTTGACAACGACATCGAGCACCAGCAGGATGTCACGTTTTTTCATCTCTGCGGCCAGGGCCTGCAGATCTTCCAGCGTGCCGACTTCCGGATTAATTTCCCGAAAATCGCTCACGGCATAGCCACCATCACTGCTTCCTTCCGGGCAGCGCAGGATTGGCATTACATGAACCAGATTGATGCCCAGTTCCTGGAAATAGTGCAGCCGTTCCTGCAGGCCGTGCAGCGTGCTGGCAAAACCCTTGCAATACAGAGCCATCCCGACGAGTTGTTGACTGAGAAACCAGTTGTAATCCTTCTCCCGGGCCAGATCGAGCTGGCGCAGTTTTTCTGGCCGCTTGATATATTGCTGCGCCATGGTTTCAACCAGGTGCTGGGCCTGTTGAGCAAAATCGTCGCGATTGCCATAGAGGCGCTTAAAGAGGGAGTGAATGCCATAAAAGTTCGCTCCCAGGCGGGTGTAAAAATGGCGGAGATCCTGTTCCGAAATTTCAGGTTTAATGCGGTTGAGAATATCATTCAAAAGGGTATGGGAAACCTGTTCGTACATAAGCCGCCTTGCTGGATGTGTTGTTTGTGTTGTACTTCTCAAAAAGTTATGGAAAAAGATAAAGACAAAAAGGGTGGCAGGAGGCAGGAAAAAGCGGGAGCAAAACCTGATGATATCCGTTGTGGTATGAAACGCCTGTTGTGCTGGATGGTACTTTTAATAACCAGTTGCTCTTGTGAAAGACGGAACGACAAAAGATCCTTTTTGCCCACTAACTACGCGAAACATGAGAAAAAAGGCAGTTTATATGGAAATATTTCGCGTGTTGGTCATCCAGTCTTTGTCTTTCCGCCTTTTGCTTTTCCCGTCTTCTTTTCTCCCATCTTTTCCACTTTAAAGTACAAAATCTTTATTCTCAAATGCTTTTGCCTTCCTTAGCGTTCTTCGCGGTAAAAAAATTGTCTTACCGCTTTTGTTTTTTCCCTTTCTCCTGTCTCCCTTCTCCTTTTTTGTCCTTTCCGTTTGATTTTTTCATGACAATTTCACCTGTGCTCCCATCTGCGGGGCGAAAAACAGAACCCCCTGCAACACCCCGGCAGCGTAGTTGCCACCCAGCGGGAAGTTATCCCCGGCAAGATAGAGGGCATGCGCACAACCGTTGTTTTGGGACTCGCTCTGCGCCTGCTGCCTGACCTCCGGCTCGGCACTGGCCACCAGTACCGACTGGATGGGGCTGACCAGTACCGGCAGATCGTTGCCGCTGTCACCGGCAAAAATAACCTCGTGGTGTTCATATCCCAGGTGATGCTGTAAAAATTCGATGGCGTGCAGCTTGGTGGCATGGCGCGGTAACACATCAAGCAGGCCGATCTGTTCCGGCTCGTCAATGCTCCAGATCAGGCTGGCATCTACGCCCAGCTGCGTCAATTGATTCTCGACTGCAGTAAAAATCTTTTTTCGATTGGCACTCAGTGGCAGGTAATAGCTTAGCTTAAAGTCGTTCTGTCTGCTGCGTTCCTGCAATACCAGTTCCGGGCAAAACTGCAGTGCCTGCTGCAGTTCATCATGGCTTTTCCCCCGCCAGTCACTGGCAATCTGTTTCTGCCAGGGGAGCATCTCGCGCCACTCCCCTTGAACCAGGTGATAGATTTTTGTGCCGACATCAGTGATCGCGTAGTCGGGTTGGGGGAGTTGCCAGCTCGCAATCGCCTCTTGCACCAGCTGCCGGTGGCGGCCGGTAACATAGACCAGACGCAGTCCCTCTAACGCGCACAACTGTCGAAAGCGCGGGCGGGCGTCCGGGTGTTCCGGCTGGCGACCATTGGGGATAACCGTGCGGTCCATATCGGTACATAACAGGAGTTTATTCATCGGCAGCACTTTCCTTAAGATCCTTTGGATCGCAACAGCGACCGAAAAAATCGTAGAAATCGAGGGCTTCAAGAATCCCGGCGGCGTTCGGTGCCTGGGAAAAATAAATGCGTTCAATGTCATCCAGCTGCGACAGCTCTTCACGGTGGCGCTTTGTCACCACCGCCGCCAGGGTGTTGCCTCGCATCATGTCCTCATCCGCCCCTGACCGGCCAGCGACAAAAACATTATGCAGCGGGATATTGAGCTGGCCGACAATGTAGCGCAAGGCCATCCCTTTGGAGGCCCGCAGTGGCAGGATATCGAGAAACTGGCCAAATGCGACCTGTACAAAAACGGACAGTTCCTCCTGATGCAGCAGTTGTTTGAGATCCTCAATGTCCGCCAGTTTCGGGTCGATGTAATAACTCAATTTATAACGGCTTTGCTCGCTGTTACGCTGAATCTTCAGGCCCGGGTAATCCTTCAGCAGTACTTTCACCCTGCGGCGTGCCCATTGATAATCGATATGCCGCGTCCAGGCTTCGTCTGCTGTTAGCAGCGGGGCATGATAGATCTCTGTTCCGCCGCTGGTGATCAGCACATCCGGCCGCGGAATTTTATGTTTTTTCATTATCTTCAGGGCGGAATCAAGCCGTTGCCCGGTGGCGATGATAAAGTAGCTGTTTTTACGTTGCTGGCGCAGCAGTTGCACCAGTTTTTCGAGTGACGTGTTGTCACCGATCAAATTCTGGCCGAGATCAGTGACAATCGCTCGATCACGATACAGGCCGGTCCGCAGTTTCACTGGTTGGCGTAATAACTGTTCCGAGTGCGCGGCGATCGGTTCGACAATCTTGAGATAGCGTCTGGCATGGGCATCCCAGGAATAGTGTTCTTTCACTCCAGCCAGTCCCTGTTCAGAAAAACTTTGCCACAACGTTTGATTCTCGAGAAGTTTTACCAGGGCATCACTGATTGTATCAGGTTCCAGCGGATCGATCAAAAAGCCGTTCTTGCAGTTGCTGATGATATCCTGGGGGCCGCCATCTTCGGTGGCGACAATGGGCAAACCGCAGGCCGCGGCTTCAATCAGAGTCAGACCAAAAGGTTCCGTCAGCGCCGGGTTTACAAAGACACCACCAGATGCTGTTGCAATCCGGTAAATCATCGAGACTTGATCGCGTTGATGGTGTTTCGGTAAAGTCACTTTGCCGTAAAGATCATAGCGGTCGACAGCGACCAGCAGCTCGTGAAAGACCTCTTGCGCGCCCTCTTCCAGTTCATCAATATCGTCCCGGTTCCCCGCGATGATCATCAGATTAGCCAGCTCCTGGAGTTGCGGAGATTGTCCAAAGGCCTCGACCAGTGCCTGAATGTTTTTTCGTTGATCCGGGCGTGACAGGGCCAGAATAATTGGCTTGTCAGGTTCTTTCAGGTGGCAGGTCAATTGCTGAAAGAGGGGACTTTCCAGTTCGTCTCCCCGGGGAGGAATAAATTGGTTGAGATCTGTCCCTGGCGGGACAACACGCATCTGATCCGGTTGATAATGATCATAAATTTCGTACTGTTCTTCAATCTCCTGATGGGTGCTGGTGATAACGCGCTCTGCCGTTGCCAGCGTTTGTTCCTCTGCTTCAATCCTGCGGCTCATGTGGAAGCGGTCTTCAATCTCCTGAGCTGTCAGGCCGTTGGCCAGCAGGCGGCTTCGTTTAACGCGCCCCAGCGAGTGGCCCGTGTGGATCAGCGGAATTCCCAACAGATTCGCCAAATGCGATCCAACGTAACCGGCATCTGCATAATGGCTGTGGATAATGTCGGGAAAGGTATTGTTATCCCGAAAAAAGCTGGCCAGGTTATCGGCGAAAAAATCGAGATGATCCCATAATTGTTCCTTGGGAAGGTATTCCTCCGTACCGGCATCTATCCGCACAATCCGCAGGCCGGGGGTGAGGGTTTCAATCGGATTGGCGTAGTCGGAGGAGATGTTTTTATCCACCACCCGCTGTGTAATCAGATCAACTTTTCTCACCCCAGGCTGTCGGGCAAGGATTTGAGCCAGCTCTACAACATAGAGGGTTTGTCCTCCCGTGTCTGAATCACGTCCCAACTCAAGGTTGTTCCCGCGAATCAGACCATGAATACTTAACAGAGCAATGTAAAGCCCGCTTTCTTGTTGCGTCATTAAATCCTCTCCTTAAGTGTTGTCCTGGTTCTCCCACGCGTAGTGACATGTTCACAAAGTGTCGGAGTGTTTCCCTGTCAACATGCGGCCACAAACCGTTCACGACGGCACAAGCCCGCAGACAAAACAGTCTTGTGGGGTTATTTTTACCTCTAAAATCAGGACATTCAGCGTATTAAGTGTAACTTCTCAAAAAGTTGTGGAAAAAACAAAGGATTTTACCGCCTTTTGCTTTTTTCGTCCTCCTGCTTCCCTTTTCCTGTCTCCTTTTTTCGGTCCTTTCCGTGTTGTCTTGATAACAGGGTCCACGTTTAAAGCGCTGCCCAGTCCGAAGAATATCGGATTGGGCAGCGATTCTTTCATTGTATCCATTCTACTCAAAAGTTGACAACTGTTAATTTTAGTGTATAAATATTTAGTGCTCAAAACATTTAGCGGTGATTATGTTGCTTTTATGTATTTTCCCATCTTCCAAGGGGTAGTGCAAATATATGGAAACCCTCTACGCAGCCGAGATTCTTCAATCCTTGCGCAGGATCATTCGGTCCATTGATCAGCATAACAAATTGCTCAGCAAGGAATATAAAATGACTATTCCCCAGCTGGTTTGTCTCCGCCAATTGGCTAAAGAAGGAGATTTGACCTCGGGAAATCTGGCGAGGATGGTTTTTCTAAGTCAGGCCACGGTAACCGGTATTCTGGACAGACTTGAAGCCAAGGGGTTCATTACCCGGGAGCGCAGCAGCGCAGATCGTCGCCGGGTTTTTGTGGCCCTCACAGCGGAGGGACTCAAGCTTGCCGAAGAGATGCCCTGGCCTTTACAGGAACGATTTGCGCGGGGTTTGGATTCTCTGACAGCTCAGGGGCAGGAACAATTCGATCTTATGCTCAAAAAATTAGTAGAGATAATGGAAGCCTCAGGATCCCCCTGTGGGACCCATGACGCAATGGCACAGGGTGCTTTTCAGGAGACTGCAGTGTCCCCGGATGACGCTGTTTTTTTTGAGAGCAAAAAAACGGAACGATAAGAGGAGAAACAGAGATGGATAAGATACGTGTAGAAAATCTTTATAAAATTTTTGGCCCCAGTCCGGGCAAAGCCATGAATCTGCTGGCCGAGGGCCTGGACAAAAAGGCTGTGCAGGAAAAAACCGGGATGACCGTAGGGGTGAATGACGCTTCTTTCTCCATCCAGGCTGGAGAAATTTTTGTCATCATGGGGCTTTCCGGTTCAGGAAAATCAACTTTGGTGCGTATGCTCAACCGCCTCATCGAACCTACATCGGGGAAGGTGTTTGTGGATGGGCAGGAAGTAACTGCCATGAGCCCCAGGGAACTGGTATCTTTCCGGCTGGGCAACATGAGCATGGTTTTCCAGTCCTTTGCTTTGATGCCACACTTAACGGTGTTGGAAAACACGGCTTTTGGGCTTGAACTGGCCGGAACAGACAAGGTCAAACAGCGCGAACGGGCTATGGAGGCATTGGAGCAGGTAGGGCTGGCAGGATGGGAGGATTCGTATCCCAAAGAGCTCAGTGGAGGAATGCAGCAGCGGGTGGGGTTGGCACGAGGTTTGGCCGTTGATCCGGATATCCTGCTCATGGATGAAGCCTTTTCTGCCCTTGATCCCCTTATTCGGCGGGAAATGCAGGATGAATTGCTCAATCTCCAGGAAGAACACCAGCGGACCATTGTCTTTATTTCTCACGACCTGGACGAGGCGCTGCGTATCGGCGATCGTATCGCCATCATGGAAGGCGGTCAGGTTGTGCAGGTGGGCACCCCCGAAGAGATTCTGCAAAATCCTGCCAATAATTATGTTCGAGCATTTTTCAGAGGTGTTGACCCGACCAGTATTTTGTCGGCCGGTGATATCGCAAGTGACAGCTACCCCACCATCATACGGACAAAGTCGGGGAGCCTGAGGGCTGCCCACGAAATATTGAGCCGCAGCGAACGTGATTACGCATATATTTTGAATGCCAAACGGCAGTTTCTGGGGATCGTCTCTTCCGACACCTTAAACGATGCCCTGGAAGCAGGGGCCTCGACACTTGACCCGGCCTTGATTCCCGAAACCCGGGCCGTGGATGTTTCTGTGAGTATGCAGGATATTCTACCGATTGTGGCGTCCAATACCTGGCCCGTTCCGGTGGTGGATGAAAATGGCAGGTATAAAGGCGTTGTTTCAAAAACCCGGTTCCTGCATACCCTTCATCGTACCGAAAAGGCACGGAACGGTCATACCGCAGCATAACCAGCGTTCGGGATGAAACCCACGTGCATGAATGTTAAAATCGGACCCGTACCCAGGGTCTCAGGAGGAACTATAGATGTTTGCAGAAAGTGTTATACCCCTGGATAGCTGGGTTTCCCAGTTTGTAGACATGCTGGTAGATAACTATCGGGGTGTTTTTCAGGCCATGAAATGGCCGGTGGAATATTTGCTTAATGGATTGGATACAGGACTCAACAGCCTCCATCCTTTGATTGTTATTACCCTGATCGCTCTTGCAGCCTGGAAATTTTCAGGTATCAAGCTGGGGCTTTTTGCCGTGGCGGCCATGGTACTGACAGGCCTGCTGGGGCTGTGGGAAGATTCCATGACAACCCTGGCCATGGTTTTGGCTTCGGTAATCATCTGTACCCTGTTGGGGACCCCGCTGGGGATTATTGCCGGACGCAGCGACAGGTTCGAGGCGGGACTGCGCCCCGTGCTGGACGCCATGCAGACGACGCCGGCCTTTGTCTATCTTGTGCCCATCGTGATGCTTTTTTCCGTGGGGAACGTGGCTGGTGTTCTGGCGACGATCATTTTTGCACTCCCTCCCATCATTCGTTTGACCAGTCTGGGAATTCGGCAGGTTCATCCCGAGTTGGTGGAAGCCGCTCAGGCGTTTGGCGCGACCGACTGGCAGGTTTTGCGTAAAGTGCAGATCCCCATGGCTCTGCCAACCATTCTTACAGGACTCAATCAGACCATCATGATGGCTCTGTCCATGGTTGTTATTGCCGCCCTGATCGGGGCTGGCGGATTGGGCTCGCCCGTAGTTCTGGGGCTGAATACTTTGGATATCGGAGGAGCGGTCGTTGGTGGACTGGCTATTGTACTCATGGCCATCTTGCTTGACCGCCTCACGCAGGCCATTGCCCAAAAATAATTTTTCACGAATCATCAACCTACAGGAGACGAACATGCGTATTCGCAACTTACTGCTTTCTTTGACGATTCTCTTTCTCGGAGTATCGACCGCCCATGCCTTGAACATGACGCCCGGAAAGGGGGTCACCGTGCATCCGGCCCGGGCTACCTGGAACACCGGTTTTTTTCAAGAGGCCCTGGTACGTCAGGGGCTGGAGGAACTTGGCTATAAGGTCACGCGTGCCAAAGATCTTAGCAACCCCTTGTTCTACAAATCCTTGTATCTCGGTGATGTGGATTATTGGACCAACGGGTGGTTTCCCATTCACAATGCTCAGCTCCCGAAGAATTTTTTTGAAAAAGCCGATATGTATGGCTATGTTGTTAAAGCCGGTGGCCTGCAGGGATACCTGGTCTCCAAGAAAGAAGCCGATAAATTCGGCATCACCTCTCTTGCAGATTTTAAACGGCCTGAAGTCAAAAAGGCCTTTGACGAGAATGGTGACGGCAAGGCAGACCTGACCGCCTGCCCTCCAGGATGGGGATGTGAAAAAGTCATTACGCATCATCTGGAGGTGTACGGTCTCGAAAACGATATTAATCCCATCAAGGCTTCTTACGAGGCTGGCATGGCCTCAGCTCTGGGCAGATATAAAAGTGGTGGACCGGCCTTTTTCTATACATGGTGCCCCAACTGGACTGTTTTCAAATTTAAACCGGGCAAGGATGTTGTCTGGATCAATGTCCCAGAAATTAATCCCACGGAAAGTCAGAAACCGGTAGTGGAGAAACTGACGGCTTCCGGTGTGGAAGGAGCGGTCAGCGATCCGATCAAACTCGGTTTTGTCGCCGCAGATATTCGTATCGTGGCCAACAAAAAATTTATCAATGCCAATCCGGCAATCAAAAAGTTTTTTGAGGTTTTTACGCTTCCCCTGGCTGACATCAATGAGCAGAACAATCGGATGAACGAGGGTGAAAAATCTACCCAGGATATCCAGAAGCATGTGACCGAATGGATTTCCAGGAACACGGACACCTGGAATGCCTGGCTCGAAGAGGCCAGAAAAGCGGCCGAATAATACCTTCCGCTTTCATGCTGTGCCTGTCGTTATTAAAAAAGGACCGATCCAAAGAGGATCGGTCCTTTTTTTTTTACAAAAAACAACGGGGAGGATGTCAATATCCACGTGCAGTTTGCGGTATTATACCATTTACATTTTTTACTGACCACAGAACGCAACTGCGTGAACATCTTTTTTGGCGATTGCGAATAAGTAATAATTCGTGTTTATCCGTGATTCCTTTTGCAATTTGTAACCACGAATAGAGACAAATTTTCACGAACAGGGACAACGCATTAAACGAAAACGTTTGTAGCCGAAGTTAAGCCGTACAGTGCATCAGGATTATTAATCAACTTTGGCAGTCATCCGAAAATCGGGGGTGAGCGTTTTACGCTCTAATATTCCGTGCTTTCCGTGTCTTCCGTAGTTTACCTGGAGCATGAGAACAGACTTGCTACCACGGAAAACACGGAAGGACACGGAAAACATCAATTACCTCAAAGCAGGCAACAGACCGAATTCAACCACAAGGGCATTCTCTTATGGTTTTTCCAGTAATCCACGGCCCGGCGTGTTCAGCACCTCCATGGCGCAACCCACAATCTGATAAACCTCATCTTTCACTAATAATTCGTGTTTATTCGTGTCCATTCGTGGTTCCTTTTGTCGTTTGTAACCACGAATGGATAAACAGGATATTCCTTAATGGAAATGGTGTTACTTCCCGGTCATCATAGCCGCAATGTCTTCCTCGACCGTACCAATAGCCTTGATATTAAATTTTTCCACCAATACCTTCGCGACATTGGGTGAAAGAAACGCAGGCAGCGTCGGTCCAAGTCGAATGCCTTTTACCCCGAGAAACAGGAGGGCCAGGAGCACGGCGACCGCCTTTTGTTCATACCAGGCAATATCGTAGGAGATGGGTAATTCGTTAATATCATCAAGGCCAAACACTTCCTTGAGCTTAAGAGCTATGACGGCAAGCGAATAAGAATCGTTGCACTGTCCGGCATCAAGCACGCGGGGAATACCGCCGATATCACCAAGGTTGAGTTTGTTATATCTGAATTTGGCACAACCGGCGGTAAGTATAACCGTGTCTTCAGGTAAATTTTTAGCTATTTCCGTATAGTAATTCCGATCTTTCTGACGCCCGTCACACCCGCCCATGACCACAAAGCGCTTGATAGCACCGGATTTAACCGCATCGACAATCTTGTCTGCCAGGGCCAGCACCTGATGGTGGGCAAAGCCACCGACAAGAGTACCAGTCTCAATTTCGATCGGGGGTGCACAGGTTTTGGCTTTTTCGATGATGGCGGAAAAATCCTTGGCGCCACCTTCCGGGCGGTCAGCAATGTGTACGGCGTTTTCATAACCGACGACACCCGTGGTAAACATCCGGTCAAGATACGTGTTGTTTTTTCTTAACGGCACCAGGCAGTTTGTCGTGAATAATATTGGGCCGTTAAATGTTTCAAATTCCGTATTCTGATGCCACCATGAACCACCGTAGTTGCCGACGAGATGTTTATATTTTTTAAAGGCGGGATAAGAGTTGGCTGGCAGCATCTCACCGTGAGTATACACATCTACGCCTGTTCCTTCTGTCTGCTTGAGCAGCTCTTCCATGTCCTTCATGTCGTGGCCGGTAATCAAAATTCCGGGTTTTGTGCCGACGCCGAGGTTTACTTCAGTGATTTCAGGATTGCCGTAGGCCGTCGTGTTGGCCTCATCGAGCAGGGCCATGGTGTTAACCGCTGTTTCCCCTGCTTTCATAACGAGAGCGACCATTTCATCAACGGATAAATCTTTGGTGGTTGAAGCCAGTGCTTCCATAAAGAAATCATTGATATCATCTTTGTGAAATCCCAGGATGGCTGCATGGTCAGCATAAGCGGCCACGCCTTTCAGGCCTATAATCAACAATTCGCGCAGTGAACGGGCATCCTCATTTTCAGTGGACAAAACGCCAACTTCTTTTGCTTTTTCGGCGTATGCTGACGGGTCCGTTGCGGCCCAGGTTGCGGCGTCAGGCAGAGCCTCATCAAAATCCTTTCCTTTCTTTTCCTTATATGCCGCCAGAAAACGGTCCCTTGCCAGGTCTCGACGTTTGAGGCCGTCAGTGATCATGGCTGTAAAACGGGCATCATCCCAATTGGCATTGGTAATAGTGGCAAACAGGCCCTGGGCGACAAAATCATCATTTACTCGATCAGAAACTCCGAGTTCTTTAAGTTTTTCACCGTAAACCGATATTCCTCTGAGTACAAAAATCAGTAAGTCCTGCAGGTTGGCGGTCTCCTCAGGCTTTCCGCAAACGCCCTTTATTGTACAACCGGTATTTTTGGCAGTTTCCTGACATTGAAAACAAAACATGATTTCTCTCCTTTCTGGGGTTCTCTGTTTCTTCATTTTAAGGACTTTTTAAAAGTCAAAGTCCTTACTAAATCCCGGGTAATATCAAGCACTCTTTTATTGCGCCTTTACAGGTGTTAAACAAAACCGTTTTCTTTGTGTTTTTCTGCAATTATATCAGCCATGTTATTCAGGGCGTTGAAGGTGTCCTCACCAGGCACGCCTTTACAGAGAACGGGATCAATAATCTCTACCTTGAGATTGGGGACCATTCCGGCAAGCATTTCTACTGTCTTGCCACCCCATCCGTATGAGCCGATAATCGACAAAAATTTGACGTTGGGTCGCAGGGCGTTGGCTAAAAATGTGGCATAGGCAGCATACGGATGGGGCCCGGCAAGAACCGTAGGTGTCGCGACAACGATGGTTGCTGCATCAACAAGAGACATGGCCAGCTTGCCGATATCCGTTACGGCCAGGTTAAAGGGTTCAACCCGTACACCCCTCTCCACAAGTGCGGTAACCAGATGGTCAACCATCAATTGTGTGCTTTTGTGCATGGATACGTGGGGTAAGACGACAATGTTTTTAGGAGCTCCCACCGTCCATTCATGATAGGCATTGAGGATGAACTCTGGCCGTGGAAATATTTGTCCGTGGCCAGGGGCGATCATTTTTATATCATAGGGAGCAAGTTTTTCCAGATTCTTTTGGATCACCTTTCTAAAAGGCATCATGATCTCGGCGTAGTAGCGTTTAGCTGCCTCGTAAACACGTCCTTCGTCTGTCACAAAAAGATCACTTGTGGCGATATGTGAACCAAAAAAATCACAGCTGAACAGGATCTTGTCTTCCTCCAGATACGTTACCATGGTTTCGGGCCAATGAACCCAGGGAGTATAAATAAATGTCAACGTTTTATCGCCGAGAGAAAGTTTCTCTCCATCCTGGACCGTTATGAAAAACTCTTCGGGAATCGGTAAAAGGTCTGTAAGCATTCCCTTTGCTTTTGGAGTGCAGATGAGTTTTGCTTCAGGGTACTTGTTAAGAACCTGCATAATAATACCAGAATGGTCCTGTTCGGCGTGCTGGGAGACGATGTAGTCAATTTTAGCAACACCCTCAAGCTGTGCCATGAATTCCCTGGCCATATGGGGCTCATCCGTATCCACTAATACGGTTTTTTCACTCCCTTTAATTAGATATGCGTTGTAGCTCGTTCCGTCGGGGAGAGGGACCAGTGCGTCAAAAAGACGACTGTCCCAATCCACAGAACCCATCCAGTAAATATTTTCTTTTATTTTTCGTGCGAGCATCTTTTCCCTCCGAGGATAATTTTTTGACTGTAACGAAGAAGATGGGCGAAAGACTGGTTATTCGATGTTCAAGATTGTCAAAAGGCAGGCCAGATTTCTTCCTTTTGGGCCAATAATCAACAATAAACTGAAAGAAGAAAAATAACCTGAAAAGAAAAATATTAATTGATAATCGTTTTGGCAATGTTGCCTGAAAAAAATATTAAAATTATGGGGACATTGAATAATCTTGTATTTCATTCATCTTCGAGGCACAGGAGGAAATTTACCACAGGTATAGAATTGATATCTCGATGTCTCGTTCCTCGCTTTAGCGGAGGATAAATTTTTGACTGTAACGAAGAAGATGGGCGAAAGACTGATTATTCAAGGTACCCTTATTTATTGAGCATTTTCGGTACGCATGGCAGGCTGGATATAACAGGCCTTAATCATTACGAATAGCTGGATGAGTACAATAAGGGCAACAGCGTGATATGAAAACGAGTGAGCTGCCGGGATGGTTACGTCACCACAACCTGACCGGAGGTTACCAGGCACAGGTTCCAGCACGTCCTCAAGACCTTTCTTGTTAAGAAGTCCAATTTACAAACAAGCCACATCCTGGACAAACCACATACTCTACATCCCTTCAGCGTGAGACTTCCCCACAGAAAGGCGGCCGCTTCTCATTAAACCGCCAGGTCAGGCTGATTCTCCTCGGAGGAATTAAGCAAAGTTCTGGAATAACCTTGACGGTTAGCTAAATAATAATTAGCCTGCTAAAAAAAATAGAGGGCCGACATGTTGAAAGAGGCCCGCCGGGCATCACCGGGATGGTGTGATTCAAGGTCCCCTTCGGAGATTGCTGTTGCCCTGTGGCACGGCGTTGACCCTGACCGGCATCTTAACCGTGCTGTGTCAAATTTAATTTTTCTGCTGACAACGGGAAAAATTCTGCCTCTGTCGAAAATCTGGATGTTAAAAACACAAAAAAAGGCAGTGCGATTATACCTGGCAGGTGCTGTCGCAGGGGTGTTGGCAATCCACCATGGGATTATCCCCGGACCGGGGAGCGGGTCTCACCCCAATATCTTTAAAGGGTACCTTGAAACCACTTGTATTTTGTTCATATTCGAGGAATATGATTGAAATTTCGAGGATAAATTTCTGCCGGTAACGCAGAAAATGGGCGATTATTCGATGTTCCCTGAAAGTAATATGGATAAAATGACTGATACAGAAAATGAAACAGCTCTCCTGGCTGTCGGCGCAGCAATGGCAGGATTCTTTGCAGCTGTCAAAGCGCATAATGCAGGTGCCCGCGTGATGGGGAGGCAAGATGACCATGCAAAATAAGAACCGGTTCGAGCTGGTTCCACAGCAGACAGGATGTCTGTGTCCGAGAGTGATGATGACCCTGGTGTTCATGGTGCTGGCGGTCCTGATTTCAGGCTGCAGCGTGGCCAATCACGATATAAAAATGCCGTTGTCTGCTCCGGCCCGGTTTTCCGAATCCGGCCATTCACCCCTGCCGGACCAATGGTGGCTGTCGTTTGAGGATCCGGTGCTCAACGGGCTCATGGATCAGGCTCTGGCGAATAATTTCAGTTTAAAAACTGCATGGGACCGCCTCAGCCAGGTCCGGGCCCTGGCAAAAAGTGCCGGAGCCGATCTTTTCCCGACCCTTGATGTTGAGGCCGAAGACTCACGAAACTGGTCGTTCGACTCCGGCGAGACTACTGAAGGCCACACCTACTCCCTGGGCCTTGCTGCAAGTTACGAGGTGGACCTGTGGGGCCGCATCCAGTCCAGCCGCGATGCGGCTGCATTTGCCGCACAAGCCAGCGAACAGGACCTGCAGGCTGCAGCTCTGACCCTCTCGTCCGAGGTGGCCGGCACCTGGTATCAGCTGGTTGAGCAGTATGGGCAATTGGAGATACTGAACGCGCAGATCCTTAACAATGAACAGGTGCTCGAACTGGTGACACTTCAAGTCCGCACCGGTCAGGTCGGCATTGCCGATATGCTCCAGCAGCAACAGCTGCTGGAGTCTAACCAGGGTGAAAAAGCAGGCGTTCTGGCTCAGGTCGGAGTCCTGGAGCACCAGCTGGCAATCCTGCTCGGGCAGCCTCCCGGGCAGAAGGTGGCACCGCGGGTGACAACGCTGATAAATCTGCCGGCCATGCCGCAATCGGGTCTGCCTGCAGCATTGATTAACCGCCGTCCGGATATCCGCAGCGCATATTTCAGTGTCCAGGCTGCCGACAACGATCTGGCGGCGGCCATTGCCAACCGCTTTCCCCAGTTGAGTCTTACCGCCGATGTAGAGACCTCGGGTGTGCATACCCGTGACCTGTTCAACAACTGGCTGGTAACACTGGCCGCCAATCTGGTGGCTCCCATCGTTGATGGGGGCGCGCTTCGGGCTGAGGTTGACCGGACCCGGGCTGTTGCCTCCGAGGCCCTGCATCTCTGGGGGCAGACTATTCTTGATGCCCTTAAAGAGGTGGAAGATGCCCTGGTACAGGAACAGCGCCAGCGTGAATTCATTACCAGCCTCGACAGGCAGCTGGCCCTGGCCGGGCAGGTTACCGAACGGGTGCGGGACAGATACCTTCAGGGCACGGTGGATTATCAGCGGGTGCTTGATGCACAGCTCTCCCGGCAGACGCTGCAGCGCAACCTTTTGACCGCCAGACAAAAGCTGGTACAGGATCGAATTGACCTGTGCCTGGCCCTGGGTTCGGGATGGGCGTTGGAACAGTCGGAACAGAATTTACCCATGCTTCAGGGAACCCTGCGGAAGAAGAGATAGTAACAACCTTGCACGTGACGGAAAAATAAAAGGTGAAACCCATGCTGTTGAAACAAAAAATATCTGAGACTGTGATGGAAAAACGCCATCGGCGAACCTGGGCCTCTCTTGTGCTTCGTGGTCTGCTGCCTCTGACCGTTATCGTGGCAGGCACGGGCGCTGCTTTCTGGCTGATGGAAACCGGTCCCCAGGTAAAACCACAATCCCGGGCGCGCAATACGACGCTGGTGGAATACACGACCGTGAAGTACGGACCCCAGCAGACAGTGATCACTGGCATGGGGACCGTTGCGGCAGCACGCACTGTGGAACTCAAACCACAGGTCACCGGTAATATCACCGAACTGAGCGGGAACCTGATACCCGGGGGCCATTTTCAGCAGGGTGAGACTCTTCTGAAAATTGATCCTGCGGACTACCATCTGACCGTGAAGCAGTTAACCACAGATGTGGCAAAAGCCGAGTCGGATTTGCAGCTTGAGCAGGGTAACCAGCTGATCTCCCAAAAAGAGTACAAACTGTTGAATGAGACAGTGAGCGATGTAGAGAAAGCACTGATACTGCGCCAGCCCCAGTTGGAAAACCTGCGCGCCACCCTTGAATCGGCCCAGACCCGGCTCGAACAGGCCCGGGTCGACCTTGCTCGCACCCGGATAAAGGCCCCGTTTAATGCGGTGGTCTTGTCACGTGCCGTGGACATTGGTACCCGGGCCAACGAATCCACCGTGCTGGCCACTCTGGTGGGGACCGATGCCTGCTGGGTGGCAGTGTCCATACCCGTGGATCAGCTGCGCTGGATCAATATTCCGCAAAAGCAGAGCGATGGGGGTGCTCTGGTCCGGATTTACGACTCGGCAGCCTGGGGCGACGGCGTTTTTCGCCAGGGCCGGGTGATTCGCCTGGAAGCAGGTCTGGAAGAACAGGGGCGGATGGCGAGACTGCTGGTCCAGGTGGAAGATCCCCTGAGCCTGAAGTCGGAGAGTGCGGGACAGCCCCGAATGCTCATCGGCGAATACGTGCGTGTGGAGATTCAGGGGCAGGGGATGGCTTCGGCTGCGGCCATTGATCGCGAATTCATCCGCAACGGCAACAGCGTATGGATCATGGACGGCGACGGGAATCTTGCAATCCGCCCTGTGGAGATTGCCTTCAAGGGAACCGATCGGCTGCTCATCACCGGTGGAATAGCAGCAGGGGAACAACTGATCATTACAGACATTGCCGCCCCCGTTGCAGGGATGTCCCTGCAAGCGGTGGACGACAACGCCAGCCAGATGACGACAAAAGTACCGGTTGGTCAGGGAGACCGGTCATGAGCGACAACTCTGTGCCAGAGGGGCGCGGCCCAATCTTCTGGATGGTTCATAACCGGGTCACACCCAACCTGTTGATGATCTTTTTATTACTGGGTGGTCTGTTTATGACCTCCCGCATCAAGCAGGAGGTCTTTCCCGCGTACGACCTGGACATGGTAACGGTGAGTGTTGACTACTCCGGAGCCAGCCCCGAGGAGGTCGAGCAGGGGATTATTCTCGCTGTGGAAGAGGCCATCCGTGCCATCGTCGGGGTTAAAGATCTGACGGCCACCGCTGCCGAGGGTAACGGAACGGTGACTGCCGAGCTGGAGGAAGGAGTGGACCAGCAGAAAATTTACCAGGAGATCAAACAGGAGATCGACCGAATCACCACGTTTCCTGAAGATGCTGATGAGCCTGAGGTCTCTCTTGCCACCCACCTTCGGGAGGTGATTGCCCTCAACCTCTACGGTGATGTGTCGGAAATGGCCCTGCGCGAGACAGCTGATACTGTGCGCGATCGCTTACTGCAGAGTCCTGACATCACCCAGGTCGAACTGCACGGGGTTCGGGACTATGAAATACAGGTCGAAGTGCCCCAGAATCGGCTGCGGGCCTACGGTCTGACCCTGGAGGAGGTCTCCCAGGCTATTGACAATGCCTCTGTCGAGATTCCCGGTGGTTCGGTGGATACGGCCAGCGGGGATATCCTGCTGCGGATAAAAGATCGCCGTGACTGGGCGAGTGAGTTCGCCCGGATTCCGGTTGTGACAACGGCAGATGGGAGCGTGGTGTATCTGGAAGACATTGCAACGGTGCGTGAGGGTTTTAAGGACAGCGACCAGTCTGCTGTTTACAATGGGAGCCGTTGCATCAATATCGACATTTATCGGGTCGGCGCCCAGACCCCAATCGGGGTCGCCGGGGCCGTGCGCACGACTATGGGTGAAATCGAACGGGATCTGCCCGCCAGCATCCACTGGGCCATAAGCCGCGACCAGGCCGAAGTTTACCAGCAGCGTCTGGAACTGTTGCTGAAAAACGCCTTCATGGGATTGTTGCTGGTATTAGTCCTTCTCGGGTTGTTTCTGGAATTCAGGCTGGCCTTCTGGGTCACCATGGGGATTCCCACCGCCTTTCTCGGCAGCCTGCTTTTTCTGCCGGTTATGGGGGTGTCCATTAACATGATCTCCTTATTCGCCTTTATCGTGGCTCTCGGGATCGTGGTCGATGACGCCATCGTTGCTGGCGAAAATATCTACGAGTACCAGCAGCAGGGCATGGAGTTTGCCCGGGCTGCAGTCCTTGGTGCCCGGGATGTAGCCATGCCCATCGCGTTTTCCATCTTGACGAATGTGGTGGCTTTTTTGCCCCTCTGCTTTATTCCCGGGACCATGGGAAAAATATGGAAGGTTGTTCCCCTCGTGGTTATCACGGTTTTTCTTATCTCCTGGGCTGAATCCCTGCTGATCCTGCCGGGCCATCTGGCACATCTCAAGCGTCGCCGGGCTGGCTCTCCTTCCCGACTGCAACGCTGGCAGCAGGCCTTTACAGGGAGGGTGACTCAATTCATCAACGAGGTTTATGGCCCCTTTTTGAATCTGTGCATCCATTGGCGGGGCCTGACTGTGGCCTTCTGTCTGACCGTGCTGGTGGTCGTGCTCAGCTACGCTCTCAGTGGGCGCATGGGCATAATCCTCATGCCCCGGGTCGAGTCGGACCATGCCGATGTAACTGCCGTTCTCCCCGTGGGCAGTCCCATGAAAAAAGTTGAGGCTGTTCAGCAGAAGCTCGCTGCGGCGATGACAGCAGTGGCCGCTGAAAATGGGGGGGACCAGCTGCTTGAGGGGATTTACTCGAGGATTGAGGAGAACCAGGTGAAAGTAAACGCCTACCTGACCGATGTCGGGGTGCGTCCGCTGAACACCGGCGAAGTGACCCGGTTGTGGCGGGAAAAACTCGGTCCGCTGGTTGGCCTGGAATCTTTGCGCTTTGAGTCGGACGGGGGCGGGCCCGGCTCGGGGGCAGACTTGACTGTTGAGCTTTCCCATTCCGATATCAATGTGCTTGACCAGGCCAGTGCGGCCCTGGCCGAAGGTCTGGCCGGGTTTCCCAACGTCAAGGATATTGACGATGGCTACACTCCGGGAAAACAGCAGCTGGATTTCTCCATCAGGCTTGCAGGGCAGAGCCTGGGGCTGACATCTGCCGAGGTGGCCCGGCAGGTACGCAACGCCTTCTCCGGTGCCGAGGCCCTCAGTCAGCAGCGGGGCCCAAACGAGGTGACCGTCCGCGTGCGGCTGCCCGAAAATGAGCGCACCAGCGAATACAATGTGGAGCATTTGATGATCCACACCCCGGCGGGACTCTTTGTGCCGCTGGCCGAGATCGCTACGGTTGAACGGGGCCGGGCCTACACCAGCATAAGTCGCCGGGACGCCCGGCGCACGGTGACGGTGAGTGCCAGTGTGGAACCCATGGGCGAAACCAGCCAGGTTCAGGCCGCCCTCAACAGTACTCTCCTGCCTCAACTGGCCCGCACGTTCCCCGGTCTGTCCTATGGCTACGAGGGGCGGCAGGCCGACATGAAAGAGAGCATGCAGAGCCTGATCGGCGGATTTGTCCTGTCCATGCTGGCCATCTACTTTCTGCTGGCGATTCCCTTTCGCAGTTACAGCCAGCCCCTGATCGTCATGATTGCCATTCCCTTCGGCATTGTCGGGGCAATACTCGGGCATCTGCTGATGGGGTACAACTTAAGCCTGATGAGTATGATGGGAATCGTCGCCCTGGCCGGGGTGGTGGTCAACGACTCGCTGGTGCTCATTGATTATGCCAACCGGCAGCGAAGTGACGGCGCGGGGGCTGTGGAGGCGATCCGCCTTGCCGGTCTGCGTCGTTTCCGGCCCATTATCCTGACAACCCTGACCACCTTCGGAGGGCTGGCTCCGATGATTTTTGAACACTCCCGCCAGGCCAGGTTCATGATTCCCATGGCTCTGTCCCTGGGGTTCGGTATCCTTTTTGCCACGGTGATCACCCTGATTCTGGTCCCGTGTCTGTACCTGCTCGGCGAAGACTTTCATCAATGGATGCGGTCTGAAAAATTGCCGGAGACAACGCCTGATACCAGGGCAAATGAGTAAAAAGAGATTTTCCCCAAACGGTGAGGGTATCACCGTTTGGGGAAAATTTGCAGGGCAGTAGTTCCCGCAATGTCTGGTCTCTACGATGACGGCAATCGTAACGGGAATAGCAATGGGAAGAGTAACCGTTGCCGTAATAATAAAATTTCCAGAACAACCGAAAATCCCTTCCCTTATTCAAGGTCCCCAGACGTTTAAAAGTGCTGCTGTTTCTGGTCGTTGGAGTGATCCTGTTTCATTAAATTTCCAAAATGGTGAAGTGCATTGGTGTTGTGTCCCCTGAATATTTAAACAGGAAAAATGATGTCTTCACTCGTGAAATTTTCCGGCTTCATGAAGCCGTATTGGAAAGTGGCCATGCTGGGCCCCATTCTGATGGCTTTGGAAGTTGCCATGGATCTGTTTCAGCCAAGGCTTATGCAGCATATTGTTGATGTGGGCATTGTTCA
>JALNVI010000029.1 GCA_023231425.1 Desulforhopalus sp.
CTTTCGCCCATCTTCTTCGTTACAGTCAAAAATTTATCCTCGCAATATCGAATATATAGCTCCGGTAAATTTTCTCCTGTGCCTTGAATATGAACGAAATACAAGATTATTCAAGGGACCCTTATGGATACCTTGTTGTCAGTCGTCAGGATTCCCGTTTTTTCCGGCTCACTCCCGGTTGCTGTCCTCTTCCCGCAGATCCCGTACAATCTCTTCATAACACTCGACAAGTTTGCCCTGTTCCTCTTCACCAATCTGTGCAGCCGTGAGACAACGCTGAAAGACCTCAAATTCGTCGAGATCATCGAGGGTTTCCCCCGCCCGGGCTATCTGCAGGATCTGCGCCGCGAGTACGCTGTTTTTCACCCGCAACACCTCAAGACCGCTCCCCTCCACCGCCTCCTCAATCTGCTGCCGCAGGTTCTGCGGAGCGGCCGCCGCTGTATAGACCACCTCAAGCCAGCACTCCACACCTTCCTCTTTCAACACTTCAATGCCGGTGAGAATCCCGGCAAGATCTCCCGTCACACGCTCAAGACGTTGAAATCGCGGCACGTTAAGGGGAGTAATGCGGCAGCCCTCCTCTGTTTTAGAAAACTCCACCAGCAGAACCTCCTTCTGCTGGCGCGCCTCACCGAAGCCCATCGGAATCGGCGAACCGCTGTAACGGATATGCTCGACACCCCCCACCCTCTGCGGCACATGCAGGTGGCCGAGGGCAAGATAGTCAAAACACTCCGGGAAAGTACTGACAAGGGCCAGGTTGCCAACGTAGAGATCACGCACCCCGTCACCTTCGGCAGTGCGACCGCCGGCGGTAAAAAGATGTCCGGTGGCAGCGAGAGGCAACCCGGGCAGATTCAACCTGTAGCGCTGTGCTTCGGCCAGGGCACCCATCTCTCGATAGTGCGCCTCAATCCCCTCAACCAGCCGCATCGTCTTCTCACCGCCGTTCTCCCCCGCCTCGGCTGCGCGCACGTCGCGATCCCGCAGATAGGGAACCGCAGCGAGAAGCAGCCCCGGCTGCCCGTCACTCTCCTCAAGCAGCAGCAGTTCCTCCTCAGGATTCTCCCGCATGCTGCCAATGACATGGATATGCAGATGTTGCAGCACCTGCTTCGGCGCCTCAACAAAGGAGGGGGAATCGTGGTTGCCGGCCACCACCACAATATTGCGGCAAGTGGGCAGCGCCGCCACCCGACAGAGGAAGTTGTAGTAAAGATTCTGCGCAAGATTGCCCGGCGTGCCAGTGTCGAAAATATCGCCGGAGACGACAAGGGCGTCGACCTGCTGTGCCTCAATGGTCTGCGCAAGCCAGTCGAGAAAGGCAGTAAATTCGGGATACCGGGTGCGACCGTAAAGGCGACGGCCAAGATGCCAGTCAGAGGTATGGAGTATTTTCATCGGCGCGGCTCCGAATTGAGAGAATAAAAAACGGGCGGCATGAAGTGTACATGCCGCCCGTAAATTGAACAAGGCCGTTGAACAGCTCATTAAACAGGGGCGCATCTTGAGATACGCCGTGGAGAAAGCAAAAGAGGGTAAAACAGTTTTTTCCCACCGCGAAGAACGCGAAACATGCTGAAATTACATACGGGAACATCGAATGTGGGATTCCCTGAGACGATCTCCTTATTTCAGCGCCTGAGCCTGTACCGCCGTCATGGCAACGGTATTGACAATGTCAGTCACAAGACAGCCGCGGCTGAGATCATTCACCGGTTTGCGCAATCCCTGCAGCAGCGGGCCGATGGCAACCGCTCCAGAGGAGCGCTGTACCGCCTTGTAGGTGTTATTGCCGGTATTGAGATCCGGGAAGATGAAGACGGTAGCCCGTCCAGCGACTTTACTGCCCGGCATTTTGGAGGCCCCGACATAGGGGTCAATGGCTGCATCATACTGAATCGGCCCTTCAATGGGCAGACCTGGATAGAGACGCTCTGCCCGTTTACGGGCCAGTTCTGTGGCCTCACGAACCTTGTCCACCTGCTCACCTTTTCCGGAGGTTCCAGAGGAGTAGGAGAGCATGGCCACCCGCGGCTCAATACCGAAGAGTTTCGCAGTCAGTGCAGAACTTGTGGCAATTTCAGCGAGTTCAGCAGCATTGGGATTGGGGTTAACAGCACAGTCACCGTAAGCCAGCACCCGGTCATTGAGACACATAAAGAAAACAGAGGAGACGACGGAGCAGTCCGGCACGGTTTTAATGATCTGAAACGCGGGACGGATGGTATTGGCGGTGGTGTGTGCGGCCCCGGAAACCATGCCGTCGGCGTGTCCCTTATAGATCATCATGGTGGCGAAGTAGTTTAAGTCGCCGATGGTATCACTGGCAAACTCCCGTGAGATACCCTTGTGCTTGCGCAGCTCATAGTAAGCATCTACGTATTCATCGAAGTGCGGCGATTTAATCGGATTGACCATCTCCGCGCCGTCAAGGTGCAGGCCGAGACTTCTCACCCGCTCGGCAATTTTTACTTCATCACCGAGGATGGTAAGGTTGGCGACATCCCGGCGCAGAAGAATTTCCGCAGCCTGAAGGATACGATCGTCCTCACCTTCAGGGAGAACAATATGCTGTTTGTCCGACTGGGCTCGCAGCAGAAGACGGGATTCAAACATCTTCGGAGTTACAGTAGTCGTCTTGCGGGTGATGATCTTATCCCGCAATTCAACCATATCCACATGGCGTTCAAACAGGGCCAGCGCCTCGTTGATCTTGCGGCTGTTGTCTGGAGTAATGCATGCGTGAATGGAGTCTACCCGAATTGCCGCCTGGTACGTATTTTCCGCTACGGAAATAATTGGGACGAGGTCCGGAAAGCCCTCGATGACCTTTTGTACGGAATGTTCCGGAACCAGTCCACCGGTGAGCATAATACCTGAGATATTAGGCATGCTCTTGGACTCCACTGCGGCAAGGGAACCGAGAATAATGTCTGAGCGGTCACCGGCGGTAATGATCAGATTGCCGTATTCGATGCGCTCAAGAAAGTTCCGCAGCTGCATGGAGGCTATGGTGAAACCGCGTACATGCCGGGTCAGTTTATCCGCGCCGTAGAGGACTTCCGCGTTGACCAGTCTTGCAACTTCACCCACCGAAGGGTTGCCAAGGTTTTCATCATGGGAAATAACGTAGACACTCTGTTTCCCCACCAGCGGATCACTCTCAAGAGCTGCTTTTATCTTCTCAAGGGAAGTGGGATCAACGCGGTTGACAATAACACCCACCACACTGCTGCTCTTCTCCGCCAGCGACTCATAATAAACCTTCACTGAGCGCCGGATATCATCAGCCTGCATGTGGCGGCCATCTGTGACCAGCAGTATCGGAGCTGCAAGGTTGTTGGCAATATCAGTGTTGAGATCAAAATCAAAGGAGGAGGTGGCACCGGTCATCTCAAGCCCGTCAATGAGGATAAAATCAGATCTCGCGGCAAGGGCGTTGAATTTGTTGAGGATCTTTTCGTGCAACTCATCATCCCGCCCCAGAGAGATCAGAGTGTTGGCCTCATCGGCGGTAAAGGCATACATTTCATCATACTCAAATGTAAGGCCGTAGTGGCTGCGGATAAGTTCGATGGTGTTGTCGTACACGTGCCGGTTGTAATCGGCATCCACCAGCGGACGAAAGAAAGCAACTCTCTTGATATTCCGGGTGAGGAGCTCCATCAACCCGAGAATTACTGCAGATTTACCAATGCGGCGTTCAGTCGCAGTAACATAAAGTGTATTTGCCATACTACGCTCTCCTGATTTACTATAATACGGGGATTCCCCTGCGGAATTCCTGTTTTCACATGGAAATTCGCAAATATACCGCTGCATACATGAAAATACAAGCACAGCAGGCGACACCAAACGATGAGGGTGGTCTGTGTCCAGACCAATAACACCGTAAAAATAAAGAGAGAGAATCTCTTTTCCCTTAATCCCCTGCAAAAATCAACATTATCACGGCAGAAAAATGCATGGAAGCCCTGCCACTCCCCGATGGGCGGGTTACACGCTGAAGAGATTGCCATAGAGCCTGAAACAGACGGGAAAGACACGCTGCCATCCCCATCATTTTTGCTCCAACGGCGACACAAAAAAACCGGGAACTCAAAACATCGGAGTATTCAATTCCAGGAAAAGCATTACAGGGGGCCTTGAGACAGCCTGTATTTCGTTCATATTCGAGGCACAGGAGGAAGTTTACCGGAGGGATATTTGATATCGGAGTCCAGGCCTGGCTCCGAGGATAATTTTTTGACTGTAACGAAGAAGAGGGGCGATTATTCGATGTTCCCAATAAACTAAAAGCCAGAGGATACATTTCCACTTCCACCGGCATTTTACGCTAACCTCAGCGAAAAAAAGCACAGCCATGGGAAATATCAGGAGGAGGCCCCTCATTCAGACCTGTGCGACAGGTGTTCAATCCTCTTTGATTTTCATAAACCAGAGATCACCTTTAATCCAGGCATCTTTTTCCCTTCGAATGGCACTCGTATGTTTTTCAAGGATTTGCCAGCCTGTTGCGCAGGCGACTCTTTCAATATAATGAGAACTGTGGGCAAATCGACCCGTCAACCGTAAAGAGAACCCTTCTCCAGTTTCACTTTCTGTTGAAAAACAAAAAAGGACATCCGCAGCTGCACGCTGACGCAGCAGTCGAAACGTCTCTTTCAGCTCACCCAGGTATATAAAGACGTCTGCTGCCAGAATAAAGTCATACATCCTCGTATCCCGGGCCAGAAACTCATTAACATCGCATTCTGTTAGAAAATGATAAATTCCCTTCTCCCGGGCAATATCAATCATCCTGGGAGAAAGATCTACCCCTGACAACTGCCTGATTAAATCCGCAAAAGACTCACCACTCAACCCGGTGCCACAACCGAGATCAAGACCACAGTCAAATGATTTTTTCCAGGAGCTCCCTTTTTCCACAACCTCTCGAATACTCTCAGGAACAGTATACTGAAGCTCTTCAACCAGACTTTTTTCATAGAAGTTAGAATAGTTATCAAAAACTTCTTTAACATAAACCTTTGGAGAAGCGACGACTTCAGCCCCGGTGAGTGCTGCAAGCATATATTCGGCCATCTTGTGTTCCGGCCGCAATTCCAGGACTCTCTTAAAATAAAAGACAGCCTTTTTTATATCACCTGACAAATGATAGACATAGGCAATATTATTATTAGCAGAAAAATGATCCGGAGAAAGTTCTAAGACTCTCAGGTAGAGATGTTCGGACTCATCAAGATATTTAAGGTCCCTGTAACAACCCGCGGCATTGTAGAGTGCGTCAATACTTTCCGGCTCACTTTTCAAGACCTCTTTATAATATTTAAGGGCTGTTTCAATGTCACCTGTCTGCTTACAGCAAAGAGCAAGATTAAAAATAATATCATTATCTGAAGGTTGTAACTCCGCAGCACATTCAAAGGATTTTCGGGCCTCGCCGAAATCCTGAGACTCATAAAGAAGCAGTCCAAAATTATAATGTAAAATGGGAGCATCAGCAAAATGATAGAGCAGTTTTTTGTACCCGGATCTGGCAGCTTCGTATCTTTGGTTCTGATGATCTTCGCAAGCTTTCAAAAAAATTGCGTTGAATTCTTCGGCGTTAAGATATTCTTTTTTTTTCATGATACACAATCGGGTGAAATCATTTAACAACTTTTGGAGGTTGATCGGATAAATCATTTTATAAAGACATTGAATAATCGCTCATCTTCTTCATTACAGGCAAAAATTTATTTTCGGAGGTAAGCCTGAACTCCGATATCATTCATGGCTGTAATAAATTTCCTCCCGATCCTCGAATCTGAACGAAATAAAAGCTGCTCCAAAGTCCCCTTATATAAAATGCGCTTTTTTATACCATATTTCCGATATCATAACAATATTCAGAATGACATGCAAAGCCATCTCCTTTATTTTACATGCTTTTTTTCTATTATTCATATCCACCGGTTGTGACAATGCCCATCCAAAATAACGAGACAACCACATTATTATACAGGCCAATACACCCAGGGGTTCATACCAGTAATTCCCGAACACCCACTGAAACGCCGCAACAGCGTAGTTTGTCAGTGAAGACTTCCAACCGTAACAGCCCTTTTAAGACCTTTCCTGGCGTCAAGTTTAATGGGTACCTTAAATAACCAGCCTTTTGCCCATCTTTTTCGTTACAGGGTACTTTGAATACTTTTGTATTTCGTTCATATTCGAGGCACAGGGGGAAATACAAGCTGTTTCAAGGGACCCTGATGACAGAAATCCGTTGTCTCTTTCCTTTTTCTAACGTGTTGCCATATCATTTTTTGAGACCAGGCTCTTTTTGAGCCTGCCATTGTCCAGCGCCAATATCTCCTTACAACCCGTAATTGTGTCAAAAAAACTACTTATCACCAAGCTGGCATCATCTTTGCTCTTCCTCTGCGTTCGTTTACAAAGCGTAAAAGGACTGGTCCCTTCCTCAAGGGTAACAAAGGACGCATTCTGGCTGCAAACAATCCTTTCCAGTCCCCCTTCGCGTCCTCTCAGTCATCACTGTCGGAAAACGTTCTGCAATGCCTGCACAATCAGGAATAAAAACGACCACGGCCCGCTTGTGTTTACCGTTTTTTTTGCAGAGGTAATTCGACAGAAAATCAACAACGTACAGATTCAGGTGACCATCCATGTCGAAGCCACTTTCGCACCGTCTGCAATACTTCATGGCTTTTTTCAAGATACCCTTATGGGTACCTTGAAACATCTTGTATTTCGTTCATATTAGAGGCTCGGGAGGGACGTTACCACAGGCATCTGTTTGATATCGGAGTCCAGGAGTCTGTCAGATTTAGACTTTTTCCCCATATTGGCGTTATTTTCAAATAACAAATAACCGTAATATCAGCAAGATGCGTGTACTCGATTTTCTAAAAACGCCTTAATATAAAAAAAACTTATTATCCGACAGACTTCTGGAACTTACCTCCGAGGACAAATTTTTGCCTGTAACGAAGAAGATGGATGAAAAACTGATTATTTAAGGTTCCCTTATGTCTGTGTTGCACTTATTGTACGAATCCAGTGAAGAATTCACGTTTCGAAAAAATATCGAAAAAAGTAGAAATCAGCAGGAAATATTTGTATTTTTTCAAAAGGGCTATATTGAATATCCCACTTTAAATTTCATATTTGATGAGGAAGGCAATGAACAAAAAGACAGCAGCAATAGCAGGTATCGTGATTATAGCAGCCGCCTGGTTTGGTGGCAAGGCATGGGTTAATTCAAATGCCGCAAAAGAAGTAGACTCTGCCATCATCAGCATACAGGAACAGACAGGTGTGAAAGCAACCTACAAATCTGTAGATGTCAACCCCCTCTCCGGCAGTGGCGCCCTTTTTGATATAACCCTGACCGATCCCAAAAATCAGACCATCACTGTTGAGAAAGCCTTTCTCACCAATTTTGACCGTGAAAATGAGATCCCGGCCCATGCCACACTGAAACTCATCGGCGTTAAAACAAGCGGAGACAATGCAGAGCTGAACGAGAGATTAAAAGAACTCGGTTACGAAAAATTGCCGCTGGCAGATGTAACGGGTTCATACACCTGCAACCACCAGAAAAGGACCCTTGATGTCAAAGAGTTCGGTGTGAAGATGGAAGGAATCGGCAGCTATGTGCTCAAGGCACAGCTTGACAATCTGGTTTTGGACAAAGAGAACGTGAATTCCGGGGCCCTCCTCCTCGGCAGCATGGCAATCACCGTGAAGCAGGCCTCCTGCACCTTTATTGATGATGGGCTAATGGCCCGCCTCTTCGATGCCGAGGCAAAAAGACAGGGAATCCCCCTTGAGGATCTGAAAAAACGACTCAATGATACCGCTGCACAGAATATGGCCATGCTGGGTGATTCCCCCCAGGTCAAGGAGATTACCGCTGCTGTGCAGACTTTCATAAAAAATCCGCAGCGCATCACCATCCTGATCAGACCGAAACAGCCAGTTTCCGTCGGCCAGCTTATACAACTCGGCAACAACCCCGCAGAACTTCTCAGCACCCTTGGAATTCAAGTAAAACCTTGAGTATTAAGCCTGAAAGGAGTAATTACCAATCCCTTCGGGCATAAAAGGTGTCGTACAGGCAGCAGGATACCTGTACGACACCAGCCTCTTTATCGCAGCTGTCCTGCGGTCCGCCGCAAGAGTTTTTACCCCGGCGGAACGCTGCCACCCGTACAAGGCAACACTGATCTGACATCATGCGTCATAACACATTATTTATACGGACCGGAACAGCCCTCTTTTTTTCACTGCTTCTCACCGCACTCCTCAGCTTGCTTCTCCCTTCTTCAAATGGTGCAGGATCCCCTTTCAGAATTTTCGCTGCCTTCGTCTGTCTTGCCTCGGCACTTTTTCTTTTTCTTCTCCGGCATTGGAATCATACCTTACCTTTTTCTGAATATTCCCCTCCAGCTGATTCTAACCGGGTAGAGAAACTCACCGAACAAATTATTCGCACGGAAAAGATGGCCTCCATCGGCAGACTCTCCGCCAGCATCGTCCACGAGATCAACACTCCTCTGGGTATTATCCTCGGCTACAGCCAGCTTCTGAGTGAAGATACTCCGGATGATTCTCCCGCAAAAGAGAATCTCAAAATTATCGAGAAACAGGCCCGCAACTGCCAGCGTATCGTTGCTGACCTTCTTAAATTTTCCCGTCGTCCTCCCAGCAGGGTTGAAGATATGGACGTCAGTGAGGCTGCCATGGATGTCCTGGCGGTAATGGAGCACGACCTTGCTGTCAACGGAATTGAGCTGAAAAGACACTTCACCATCGACCTGCCGAAGGTACATATCAATACAGAACAGATTCAACAGGTGATCATCAATCTGATCAACAATGCCGCCCATGCCATGGACAGGGGGGGGGTGCTTCATGTTCGAAGTTCTCTTGATGGCAAAGGTATCCGCCTCTCGGTGGAGGACAACGGTCCCGGAGTACCTTCTGATTTGCAGGAAAAGATTTTCGAACCCTTTTTCACGACCCGCAGCAAGGGAAAAGGAACCGGCCTTGGCCTCTCCATAAGTCGTGAAATCATTGAAAAAAACGGCGGCCAGCTGACACTGGAAAGCCCGTTTACAGACGGACACGGAGCAGCCTTTCACATCTGGCTGCCGGGAATTCCTCGGGAGAAGAAAAATGGCTGAGATCCTGGTTCTTGACGATATTGAAGATGCCGCCGTACTCATTCAGCGAATTCTCACCCGCAAGGGACACAATGTAAGTTGTTTCTGCGACGAAGATGAAGCGATTACCCATGCTGCCAAAAAGAAGGTGGATCTGGCCGTCCTCGACATCAAATTGAAAAAGCTGGATGGCATGCAGGTGTTGCGGGAGTTGAAAAAACTGCAGCCGCAGATGAAGGCACTCATGCTCACCGGCTATCCCACCATCGAGTCAGCACGTGAAGCACTTGAACTCGGCGCAGCAGAATATTGCGTGAAACCAATAGACAAAAAAGAGCTGGAGGAGAAAGTTGCTTCGCTTCTTGCCAATTGAAGAACCGAAGACTCACCAGCAAAAGTAATGGAACAGAGAAAATTGATGAAAAAGATTTCATACTCAGTATGCGGGATGTGTACCGTCCGCTGCCCGATCAGAGTGGAGAGTGACGACGAAAAAATAACATGGATTGAAGGGAATCCCACCCTGCTTGGTGGTGCCCTCTGTGCCCGGGGTCTTGCCGGCGTCGCACTTCGCGAAGATGATCAACGTCCACAGACGCCCCTCATTCGTGTTGGTGCCCGGGGGCAGGGCCAATGGCGGGAGGCAAGCTGGGAGGAAGCACTGAAGTATGTGGCCGGCAAACTTGATGGCATCCGCCGGGACTATGGTCCGGAAGCAGTCACTCTCTCCAGCCGTGGAGGCCCGTGGCAGGCGCTCTACAAGAGCTTTATCCATGCCTTCGGCTCCCCCAATTATACCAATCATGATGCTGTCTGCGGTCGCAACACACACCACGCCAGCCTCTCCCTTAATGGTGTGGGACGAACGGATTTTGTCTACGATATTGAAAACGCAAAGCATCTGGTTCTTTTCGGCCGGGACATGTTTTCATCGCTGCGTATTGCAGAAAATATTAAAACCATTGACATGCTCGAAAAAGGTGGCCGCCTTACCTATATTGATGTCCGACAGACCAGAACCGGAATCAAAGCCACCCGCTTTTTCCAGGTCCGCCCCGGTACCGACTACGCTCTCGCCCTCGGTATCATTCACGGAGTAATCAAGAAGGGGTATTACGACCAGGAATTCATCGCAAAATATACCAGTGGCTTTGATGAGCTTTCTGCCTTTATTGAACAATACACTCCGGCCTGGACGGCAAAAGCATGTGACGTGAAGGAAAAAGACATCAAGGCCTTCATCGAAGAAATCGGCGAAGACCGTCCAAACGTTATTTTCCACCCGGGCTGGAACCTTGCCCGCTACAGTGATTCCTTCTACGCCAGCAGGGCCCTGCACATCCTCAATGTGCTCATGGGCAATATGGAAAAGAAAGGAGGCCTTCTCTTTTCAAAAGGTGCCGGAGACTGCGGAGTCAAAGGAATTCGCAGTATTGACATCTCTAAACCCGATATCAAACGGGCCGACGGAGTCGGCTGGAAATATCCGCAATTTGATAAAGGGCCGGGCATTCTCCATCTTCTTTATGATGCTGTTCGCAGTGGTGAACCCTACCCGGTAAAAGGCTGGATAGCCATGCGCCACGACCCGCTCTCCTGCATGCCGGATCCCGAAGCGCAAAAGCGCCTTCTTGATAAGCTTGACCTGCTGGTCTCCATTGATACCAACTACAGTGAGTTCGGCTGGTACAGTGACGTTATCCTGCCGGAATCCACCTATCTTGAGCGTGACAACTTTATTGTTCAGCAGAAAGGACTCAAGCCGCGCCTTGTCCGCAGGGAACAGGTCATGCCACCGAAATACGACACCCGCGCCAGCTGGGAGATTTTTCGAGATCTTGCCCGCCTGCTCAAGCTGAAAGACTTCATCCCCTTCGATACCATGGAGGAATTCTGGCAGTGGCAGATTGAACCCACAGGTCACACTCTTGATGAGTTCGACGAAAAAGGCTTCATTGATCTGGTTGATGAACCAGTCATCTTTGACCCTGAAAAACTGGATGGCAAGTTCAAAACCCCGTCCGGAAAAATAGAGTTTGTCAGTAAAAAACTCACCGACTGCGATCTCCCTTCGCTCAAACCTTATGAAGCACCAGTTGCTCCCGCTGCGGGAACCTTCAGACTGATATACGGCAAGACCCCGTTACACACCCAGGGCCACACGATCAACAACCCGCTGCTGATTGAGTTGATGCCTGTCAACTGCCTGTGGATTAATACCAAAGTGGCACAAAAACTCAACATCAGCGAAGGAGATATTGTCGACGTATTCTCCGCTGATGAGAATTACAATGCCAGCCTGCCAGCCCGCGTCACTGATTTTATCCACCCCGAAGCAGTCTATATGACCCACGGCTTTGGCAAGGACATTCCGCGACAGAAACGCAGTCTTCATTCCGGTGCCTCCGATCAAAAGCTGATGAGTAACGGTCTCACCCGCTGGGACAAAGCTGGCGGTTGCCTCTCTCTCTGTGAAAACTTTATTCGAATTGAGAAAAGCATGCGCAACAACATTAAAAAAATTGCCATCTGAGCGGCTGCATGCCGAAACAATGATATGAACAAATACAGTCTTCACCTTGACAGTGCCCGCTGCATCGCCTGCCATGGCTGCGAGGTACATTGTAAAATCAACAAAGAACTGCCTCCGGGCATACTCCTCTGTGAATTAAACACCACACCGATGTTCATGTGCGGTGGTGTCCCTAAATCAAATTTCACCTTTGATACCTGCCGTCACTGCGAAGAACCGCTCTGCGTTGATGTCTGCCCCACGGGGGCAATGATCAAGCGCAAGGATGGCATTGTTTACATTGACAGTAACACGTGCATTGGCTGCATGGCCTGCACTCGTGCCTGCCCCTGGGAGATTCCCATCAAGAATTTGCTGACCGGTAAAGCCGTGAAATGCGATCTCTGTTACGATCGTATCGACGCAGGACTGAAACCAGCCTGCGTCAGTACGTGTACCACCCATGCGCTGAAACTGGTACGCCTTGAAGCAGAATAACAGACAGACCATGAACATCAGCCAACAGCAGAGCTATCTCGACGTCTTTCAGGAAATAACCCGCCTCATCTCCGGCGTCCACGAACCTCAGGAGGTAATGGATCTTGTGGTAAAGCGCCTTCCCCGACTGATGAAGGTGGATGGTGCAACCATCCGCCTGAGGGATTCTCTCACCGGTCGTTTTGAACTGAAGGCATCTCATGGCCTGTCACAGAAGTATCTCACCCGCCCGGTGATTGACACCAAAACGGTAATGGACGCCCTGCAGGCCGGAAAACCAACGGCAATGAATCTGATTGCCGGAGATGAAGAACACCGTGCCCAGCAACTCGAAGGGCTGAAGGGGACGATGTCGCTGCCCATCCTGCATAAGGGTGAGGTCATCGGTATCCTGCGACTGCTCAACCGGCATCATCAGAATTTCACTGACTCCGAGCTGGGGTTTGCCATGTCGCTGGCCGAACAGATCGGACTGGCCATTGTCTCCGCCCGCATGTTCCGTCAGATCCAGCGTCACGACCGCTTCCTGCAGACAGTGCTGGATTCACTCTGGATGCAGGTCCTCGTGGTGGGACGCAGCGGAAAAGTCGTTCTGGTCAACAAAATTTTCCTTGAGTCGAGAAATATCTCGGAAAAAGAGTCTGTGGGACAACAGTATCATCAGGTTACACCATGGTCCGAAGGGGACGGAGACAATAATCTCATGCTTCTCGCCTTCTCCCGCAGGGAACCTGTCAGTCTTCTCGACTCCCTCGGCGAGGGAGAGAAAACCCGCTGGTTCCAACGTGATCTCACCCCGCTGATTGACAGTGAAGGAGACGTTGAATTCGTTATTGAAACGGTGCGGGACATCACCGATCAGCGCCGTCTTGAAAAGGAAGAACTGCGGCGGATGAAACTGGAGGGGATTGTGCAGATGGCGGGCACCGCAGCCCATGAACTCAACAGCCCTCTTTTTGCGGCCCTCGGCACAGCAGAACTTCTCCATGAAGACCTTGTAGAAAAAGAACGGGAGCCGCAGATTATTGATGATCTTGAGATGATCATCCGCAACATGCGTGAAATCGGAGCCCTCACCCGTAAGATGACCAAAGTCACCGGCTATGAAGAGCGGGAATATGTGGGCGGAACTCATATTGTGAAACTGCACTCGGAGGAGAAATGAAGGCGGCACTTTACGTTTTTGCCACCGGGATGACCGGGATAGTGCTGTTGCTCGGTTTTTTTTCCATCTTTACCGCTGAGACTGGACTGCCAGCGCTGTTGCCGCTCTTTACCGGCTTCAACGGAGCTGTGGGCGGCTGGAACCTTGCAGTCCGAAGTAAAGCCGGACCGACCAGACGACCGTCCCGCTGGCTGACACTGCTGCTCGCCAGTCTCTTTACCCTCGGCGGTGAACTCGCCCTGCGCCTTTTCTGCAAACAGATTTTCGCGCCGGAATGGCGTGAGATGCTGACGGATTCCCTCGTGCTGGGTCTTCTCGCTGCCCTGGCCGGCTTTGGCTGTGGATACTGGGTGGCACAACGCAGTTCCGAGTTAAAGAGACCTGAACAGGAACAGAACCCCTGAAGGGTACCCTCAAGATCAACTTTCCCTTTTCAAAAATTGAGAAATCCTGAGCTTTTATAAACATAATACACCGACCCCGGAAACAACATTTCCGGGCTTGTTGACTGGCGGGATAATTATCCCGCCTCCACATTTCATTTCCATCTGAAAAAAATAGAGGAGAAAACATGAAAATGCGTATTCTCGCAGCAACTCTCATCCTGCTTTTTGCAGGCAGCGGTGCAGTTGCAGCGGCAACAAAAATCACAACCCTCGGCAAGGCTGGCGATACCGTAAATTTTGAGGGCCAGATCACCCCGGGCAGTGACCTTTACATTACCATTGCCGATCAGACCGAGTTCAAACCGTCTGACTCAACCCTGCCCCATGAAAAAAGTAAATTTGCCTCCCTGGTAAAGACAGAAGGGTTCACTGAAGAGACTCAGATTCCACCCCTCTTTTACGTCATTACCAGTAAACCTGAGGCCTTTGGAACAGAGAAGGATATTCGTTATGGGGGGCCCTCTTTCCTTTTCCCCAGGGGAGATGGACTCTATGCCACCACCATGTTCTCGTTGAAAAAGGACTTTAATGCCATTGCCCCGGAGGCCAGAGAATCTCTCGGTCCGATCCAGACGGCTGATGAATGGAATATGATGCGCTGGGCTCACGAGAACGGCTACGGTATTGACACCGTTGTTAAAGAAGGGAATCGGGTCGGCGCGGTGGTCATCTTCTCCCGCTCCGTAATCAGCAGCGAATCCTCCGGCAACTACTGGGATAAGGATACCGTCGTCAATCTCGATAAAACCACCGGGAAATATACCGCCACCTTCAAAAGCTACCGGGACACACCTCCGGAGACAGTCTTTGATGTCTATGTCAACGGAACAAAAGAGGGGAACTTCTCCATCTCTAAAAATGGCTTCTGGCTGACTAAAGGCTACCGCTACATGAACCCGCTGTGGATCGTTCTCGGTGCAATTGCCGTCGGGACCTACTTCTCCATGATCGGTGCAGCAGGCGGCCTGCTGATGTCCGCCTTCCAGATTCTTGCAGTACAGAACCGCAGGACCGGTAGGTATCAACGCCGCAAACGTCCTCAAGCCTTCCAACATGGCACTCACCCTTTTCTCTCCCCTCGGATCCTTCTACCGTTTTGCCATAGTTGAAAAACGTGTTGCCTGGCCTGTGGGACTCTCCTTCGGTGTCGGAATTTTCATCGGCTCCATCTGGCTCGGGAAGTATGTCTCCGCTCTGCTGCCGATGCAACAGTATAAAGAATGGCTCGGCGTACTCGTTCTGCTGATGGGTATCAAAACCCTGTTGGAGATGACCCCGAAAGCAATGAATAAGCGGAAGAACATCAAGGCGATGACGCAGAAATTCAACGCCGCCGTCAAGGAAGCCAAAGAGAGCGGGGAGTCCATGCGCATGGGTTCCATTGAACCGGTCAGGACCGGCCTCACTGACTACCGCTTTAAATTCTGGGGTGAAGAGTTCAAGATCAACCCGCTGCTCTTCGCCATCGTCGGTATCGTCATTGGGATCGTCAGTCGTGCCTTTGGGGTTGGTGGCGGCTTCATGCTTGTTCCCGCCATGACCACCCTCGGGGCTCTGCCGATGTATGTTGCGGTACCCATCTCCCTGATCGGAACCTGCTTCTCTTCCATTGGTTCCTTCCTCGGCTATGTCATGATCGGCTACTGGCCGGACTGGGTTATCGCCTGTTCAATTATTGTCGGCGGTTTTGCCGGCGGCATGCTCGGCAGCCGTGCACAAAAACTCTTCAGCGAGATGCAGCTCAAGGTTGTGCTCGCCTTCACCCTCTTCTTCCTCTTCTTTCGCTTCTTCAAGATTGAGGTGTGGATCTAATCCACAGGGAAGCAGGAATTCCAGCGACCTTCGCCCTGCCGGGCGGAGGTCGCTCTTTTTACAGAGCCCCTATGATAGACTCCTTTTTAGACAATCTCTGGCTGATAATACTCGCCCTCTTCAGTACAGCGGGCCAATTTGTCTTCTCCCTGACCAGCCTCCTTCACCCCTCTGGTCCAACCGCAACCATTGCTGCTTTTTCCTTTACCGTCGTGGTCGTGACAAAACTGCTTGATAAAGTCATTACAACCAGGCGATACACGGAGCTGGAAGAAAAGTTCTTCCACTGGAAATCCATCCGTGATGAAACAGGCAGCTGGAACGATCGAGAGACCGGCAGCCGCATGGCGCGCAACATCGACCAGGCAGAGCTCAACCGTGCCTACTATGACTATTTTTTTGAGGGGGTGCTGCTCGGTATCGCCCGCCGGGGATTTCCCCTGCTCCTCGGTTTCGGTTTCATCAACGAATTCTACAATCCGTTGAAAATGGAGGCCATCTTCGGTCGTACATTCCTTTTCGCCTTGCCCTCCACCACCGGAGAAGCATTTCTGGTCGGCGCTGTTTTCTGGTATATTATTGTTGTTATTCTCTCTTTTTTGCTCTGGTTTTTCATGGCCCGCTGGATAAAGCGAAGAAAAATCTGCCGAGTAAAAGAAAATTCAACATCCGTATAGATAATGGTTGATTCCCGCATCAAAGACTGGTCATGGCGATTCATCGCTCCGAGGGCGCTCTTTCGAGAGAAACACAAGGCGCTGCGCACCCTGCTCGACCATGATGCCGCCTGCCACAGGGAGATGGCGGGGCTGCAGGAGAACCTGCTCGTTCCAGTCGAAGATATCACCTCAATCCGCCAGCGTTTCGACCACTTCTCCAAACACGTCCGCGGCATGACAGCCGCCCTCAATACCCTGCAGCCGGGAAAATGGGGTGCCATGCGGAGCTATCACAAAAAGTTTGACTTCTACACCCGCTACATCCTCGCCGAACCATCAGCACCGACGGGTAAGTCTCTGGTTCTGCCTCTGAGCCAGGCGGACAACGCGCAACTCGCCGGGGGCAAGGGAAACGAACTTGCACATCTGCTGCAACAGGGACTTCCCGTCCCCCCAGGCTGCGTCATCACCACCACAGCCTGCCACCGCCTGTTCAACCAGGAAACTCAGAACCAGCGTAACAGCCTTCTTCGCTCCATAGACCTCCGTCGTCCGCAGAGTGTAGAAGACGCCTCCCGAAAGCTGCAGGCACTGGTCATCTCCCAGCCCCTGCCGGAGGGCCTGGCCAGAGAAATTGACACCGCCACCGCAGGAATGAAAGGCCCGCTGGCCGTCCGCAGTTCGGCATTGCTTGAGGATGGTGAAAACAGTTTTGCCGGACAATATCTCAGTCTGCTTGATGTCAAAGCGGCAGATGTGGCACACGCCTGGCTGGAGGTGGTCGCCTCGAAATACAGCCCCGAGGCCATCAGCTACCGAATCAGCCGGGGACTTGATGACAATGAGTGTGCCATGGCGGTAGTGGTGCAGTCGATGGTTCCAGCGCGGGCAGCAGGTGTCGCCACTGCTACGGCGAAGGGGTGCGAAGTCCACGCCGTGGCCGGCCTCGGCAACCAGCTGGTCAGCGGAGAACAAACTCCGGCAGTCAGTATCCTGCGGAACGGGAAATTACAACACCCCGCCGACAGCCCGCTCAGTGAGATTGAAGCCCGGAAGGTAACACGTATTCTCAATGGGATATACACCCACCACCAGACACCAATGGAGATAGAATGGGCAGTGGACACCAACGGCCGCCTCTTCCTCCTGCAGGCACGGGAATGGCACGAAGCGCAACACCAAAATGACGAACAAACTCCGTCGGGGACACCCTTTCTGCGAGGCGAACCGGTGGCCGGTGGAATTGCCCGCGGCCCCGTCTTCCTGCTCCGGGAAGAAGCCACCGGGCAACGACCACCTCAGGGTGCAGTCATTCTCAGCCGCACTCTACACCCACAACTTGCCCCGCTGCTCAGTCGCTGTGCGGCCATTGTCTGTGAACAGGGCAGCCGCATCTCCCACCTCGCCATTGTCGCCCGTGAAATGAGTATTCCAGTGCTCCGCGTCCCTGCGGGAAGCCTTGCAGCATTGCTTCCCGGGGAAGTGCTCACCGTCGACGGCACCACCGGCGCCCTTTACCGCAGCACCGACAACGCGCCCGCGCCCACAGCAGAAGCCAAACCGCCACGAATCCCCCGCTACGAAAAGGCCCTCTCCTATATCACCCCGCTGGCACTCTCCGATCCGGATGCAGGAAATTTCCGCCCCGAGGGATGCTACTCTCTGCACGATATCATCCGCTTCTGTCATGAAAAGGGGCTGGCCGCAATTTTCAACACTGGAACTCCCGCCAGCGGCCGCGATGCACTGCGACTTGCATCCACCATTCCGCTTGATGTCTATCTCTTCGACGCCGGAGGCGGCATCCGTCACCGTGCTGGACGCCGCGTACCGCTCAAGGCGGTTCACTCCGCCCCCTTCACTGCCATCTGGGCCGGACTGACCCGCAAAGGCGTGGAGTGGAAGGACAAGCCCTTCGACTGGGAGGCATGGTACCGCCTCGCGAAAACCGGCGCCACCCCGCCGCGAAAAGACAGCATCGTCTTCGCCAGCTACGCCGCCGTTGCCCCGGAGTATCTGCACTTCCACCTGCGCTTCGGTTACCACTTCGCCATCATCGATACCCTCTGCAGCGGGGACGCAGCCACCAACTACTGCATGCTCCGCTTCGCCGGGGGCGGAGGAGATTCACGTCACCTCACCCTGCGGGTGAATTTTCTCTCCGAAGTGCTGGTGCGACTTGGCTTTGTCGTGGAGCGCCACGGCGACTACCTGGAGGCGCGTCTCACCAGTCTGGCACAGGAGGAGATGCTGCCCAGACTGGATATGCTCGGCCGCCTCCTCGGCGCCAGCAAGCTCATGGACCTCGTTTTACAAAGCGAACAGATGGCGGCCGACTGTGTGGAACAATTTTTCGCCGGCCGTTACTCCTTCACCCGTGAAGAGGAAAGCTGCCATGTTTAAATGTTTCCACCGAAAAAAGAAAGACGACCGCAGTTATGTCATTACCTGGATCACCCCGGCGCTGGGAGCCGGACACGCGCCAATGTCCTGGGCGGAGTTCGATGAAATCCATGCACAGGGAATACGCGCCATCGTCAATCTCTGCGAGGAATTCAGCGACCTGCACGAACTGGAGACCGAGGCCGGCTTCGAAGTCTTTTATCTCCCGACCACCGACGATACTCCCCCGGACATGGAAAAACTCGATGACGCGCTGGAGTGGATGGATGAGGCGATCTACCTGGGCAAGAAGGTGCTTGTCCACTGTAAACACGGCGTCGGCCGCACCGGGACCTTTCTCATGGCCTATTTGCTGCGCCGGGGGTTTACCATGCGTCAGGCGGAGAAGCGGTTGAAGAAAACCCGTTCACGGGCGAATCCAACTAACTTCTCCCAATGGGGAATGCTGCGTAAATTCGGCAGGAAAGAGGGAAAACTGAAATACGGAGAACCCAGCGCAGAAAATCGCCGGGCGAGAGATGTGAGTGGCTGCTACCAGCAGTATGAAGATCTGCAGCAACGGGTGGAAAAGCTGGCCGGAAATTTTTCGCCGGACTGCACCACACCGTTCATGCTCACGCCGATGGAGGCCATCTATTTCAACGAGCGTATTAATATCAGTCTGACGGCGATGCAGCGGCGGGCAGTGGCCACCCGCACCAGTAAAGCTTCCGACCTCTGCCCGCTGTGGCAGGAAGAGCACTGCATGCTGCACAACTTCCGCCCCCTGCACTGTCGCGGGGTGGAAGGACTGAAGGAGCTGGAAGAAATTGACAGAGAGCTGCAGCAGCTTTCCCGGAAACTGTTCACCACCCTCCTGGAGATGGAGCTGAACGGCGAGCTGCCTCTCGCCGATCGCGACGCAGTGATTTCAGGAAAGTATGTGGAGATTTACTTCACCTCCCTGCTCAAACAGCAGCAGAGCCGCTGACCACACCAGACACCTTTTCAGCCTCATGGCGTAACTTCTCAAAAATCCGTGGAACACAAAAAAACATTTAAGAACAAAGAGTTTATCGAAATAAAAACAGGAAAAAGCCGAAAGCGGTAAGACAATTTTTTACCGCGAAGAACGCCAAGGAACGCGAAAGAAGGCAAAAGCATTTGAGAAATGGACGAGACCCATCAGGAACTGGACGCCAGCGATGAACAGGTTCCTGATGGAGTATCAAAGACAGTTCCCTGAGTAAAAAGAGCAGTTACACAAAATACCTTACAGACTCGAAAATATTTCTTTATATAAAATGCTTTTTTCGCGTAGTTAACTGGCAAAAAAAATCTTTTCGCTGTTCCGCCTTTCACGAGGGCACCTGGAAACAGTCTCATCCCACAACGGACGTCATCGAGTTTTGTTGCCCTGCTTTTTCCTGCCTCCTGCCTCCTGCCCCCCTTCTTCCTTCTCCCTTTTTGTCTTTGTCTTTTTCCATAACTTTTTGAAAAGTTCCCTCATGGCTGCCTTGCAACAGCTTGTATTTCGTTCATATTCGATGTTTTCTCATCTCTTTTCCACTAACGTCCGAACCTCAAAAGCAGCAAAGGGGAGATCAAGCTGCCCCTCTCCGGCGCTGAACTTTTCCTTTGAAAAAAGCTCCCCCCACGTGCCATCTACAACAACATTCGCGCGGACTCCATAGCGCAGGGTATTGGCACAGATCAACATCCGCCCCTCCCCGCCCCCTTTCAGCGCGCAATGCACCGCAGGATTTCCCGCCGCGTCTTTTGAGTAGGGGGAGGTCATATACACCTCCGGACGCGTATTCTCTGCCGCCTGCAGCCAGGGCTTCAACACCGCCAGCCTCTGCACCACCCAGGCAAAATCCCTCTTTCCCTCCAGAGTTCTGTTGATCTGATCCCAGGTATAGAACCAGATCCCCCGGCTGCCGTGAATGACAGAGAGCATGGCGAGGTCATACATCTCTGCAGCCGTGGGCAGGCGCGACCAGCCCGAAACAGCATTGTCACCACCCCCAAAAGCCTGAATCACCGCCATCAGACGACTGCGCCCGACATGCGCGGCAGCAATATCCATGGAGTCCGGCAGCCAGGTCATCGGCATATCCGGCACTGGATACTGATCCAGCATAAAATAGTCAGCACCGTCATTGTAGAAGGGTACGGTCTGCGGTCGCACCACCGCCATCATGGTCGGAAAATCAGGAAATCGAGACTTGAGAAGACGCTGAATATCCTCCGTTTTCCACGAAGGAACACCGCGCAGAGAAGGCTCATCATTGACATAAAAGGAGAAATGTCCCTGCTTGAGCAACTCTTCATTCTCGTTGAGAACAGAGATGAGCTGCTGAGGGTCGTGAGGCACATTGAAGGTGCAGCTCATCTTGAGCTGAAGACACTTCTCCACACTGGCGTGACTAAGCCCCACCATGGCGGTATTCAGTCCCAGTTTCTGCATGGCCGCAAGATTCTGCACACTGCCCCCGTAACTTCCGAGCGGAAAGAAGCTGGCAGCCGCAGAACGCAGCAGCGGCGATTTCCCCTCCACCCACAGCTTCAGCGTCGCCCGACGCATGGAAAAAGGCGTGGATGGGTAACGGTTGAGGAATTTGAAAGAAGAGCCGTGGCTCTCCTCTGGACAGGAGACCTGCACCTTGATCCGCTGCCATTCACCCGCAAGACGGTGGGTGTTGAGACGATACCGTTTTCCCCACAGTTCCACCTCCGGATAGGCGGTCGAATCGTTGCGGCTGGCGCGGAAAAAGTCAGCAGCAAAAAGGAATTTCGTCCCGGGACGACACTGCTCCAGGTTGCCCTGCAGGGTGACCTGCCCCTCTCCCGAATGCAACTCTCCAAGGAGATTCTTCTGCGGGGAAAAGCCCGCAAATATCGGCCACTGCCAGGGCTGCATGGTGTGCAGAGAATAGATCATCAAGCCGTCAGCTCCACCTCGCTCCGCCTCGGAAACCGCATCACTGAAGCCACCGGGCATCATCTCCTCCGCCTGCAGAATCGGCCACAGCTCCGCGCCCGCATCGGCGGCAATTTCTTTGAAATAGCTGGTAACTTCACCGATCCAGGGCTCACTTCTGCCACACATGCGGTGATAGGTCATCGGCGAGATAACATCGGCCTCCGCAGCGAGTTGAGCGGCATTCTGCCCAAGGAGGGTAATAACTGCACCGTTGAAATCAGACTTGCGCCACGGGACAAGAAAAAGACCGAGCTTCAGCGGCTTGCTGCCTGAGTGAAGAATTTGCTTCGCCTCTGTAACAAAAGAGAGGATCAATCCCTGCTTCCAGGCGTACCACTGTGTGGCAGCGTTGGCCTTTATCCAGGCTGATTTTGCCGCTGTTCCCTGCAGCTTCGCAGGCAGTGTCACCCCGCTCTCCTTCTGGAATCGCGTGAGGCAGCGGTCACACCAGCAGGTATCAAAGAGCTGCGGCTCTCTCTCCTCCCAGTGCCCGGGATAGCGGATGAAGTCGAGCCAGATCCCGGAGATCCCGCCCCTGCCACCATATTCTTCCACCCATCTGTGGAGCAGCTCAAGGCGCTGCCGCCGCCACCCCTCGTGGCTCGGACACATGCCGCCAAATCTTGCCGGCATCAGAGTCCCATCGGCCAGCACGGGCACGGCATCGGGAAACTTCTGCCAGCCGCCACTGCCACCGAAAATATTGAGAGTAAGAAAAACCTGCCGGTCCAGTGCCGTCTCGGTGGCAATCCGCTGATGATCAGGTGTCATCCACACCCGTTCCACCCCGTATTGTTCCAGCTCAGACACACTCCTGTCCACCCCGTACATCCCGGTAGAGGAGGCTAAAAGCGGTGATGTAAAGAAAAAAAGAGAGAGAAAAACCAGAAAACCCAGTGCCGGCATGTCAGCTCCATCCTTTAATTTTAAGCGCGGGAAATGATCTCTTTTTATGGGTACCTTGAAACAGCTTGTATTTCATCCATATTCGCGGCACAGGAGAATATTTACCACAGCCATGTTTGATAGCGGAGTATAGCGCTTACCTCGACGTCTCGTTCCTCGCTTTGTCGGAGGATATTTTTTTACTGTAACGAAGAAGATGGGCGAAAGACTGATTATTCAAGGTATCCTTATGAAAAAAAGATTACATAGAAAAAAATTTTCCCCTCTCTTATACTGCATTCAGGTATGTGGCACTTTGGCCACAAAATTATCGGAAGTCCTGCAGTTATATTCCTTTATCCCTGGAAATTATTCAAGTCAACTGCGGGCACTCCGGTTATCAGCACTAATCAAGGATTCATTGCAGTCCCCCCGGATTCCAGTCAGAGATGCCGTGCGGGTTTAAATTTCACCCGCCACAAAACTGAAGAGGTCCACCCTGCAAGGTTCCGCGACACTGAGGGCGTCACCATGTTCACCATCGCAGACATTTATAACATTGCCATCCAGATAGAAAAAAACGGCGAAAGAGAATACAAAAAGGCCGCACTCAAGAGCTCTCTTCCCGAACTCAGAGAGCTCTACACCTGGATGGCAGAGCAGGAAGGCCTCCATGCTGACTGGTTCGCCCGAATCATGCTGGAAAAGCCTGAGCAGAGCAAGAGCCAGCAGGAACTCAATAAAATGGGTCGGGAGATGCTGCAGAAAATTATTCGTGAGAGTCACTTTCCCGTCGAAGAAAAAGAACTGGAGGAGATCACCGACCCCATTGATGCGGTGAACTTTGCCATACTCCAGGAGAAAGAGACCATCGATCTCTACCAATTCATCTCCTCCCTCGTTGAAGACAACGATGTGAAGGCGGATCTACAGAAAATCGTCATTGAAGAAGAGGGACATATCACAATCCTCGATAAGATGCGCCACGATATTGGAGGAACCCAGTGAGTCATCCACTGCTGTCTCTGCTGGCATTCCTTTCGCTGCTGCTCTCTGCAGTGCTTCCCGCCTCTGCGGAGAAGAGTACCGGGCAGACAATCTACGTCCCTGCCTATTCACACATCTATTTCGGCAACCAGGAACGCCCTTTAGCCCTCTCCGTCACCCTCTCCATCCGCAATATAGACCCGGCATCGGAGATGGCCATCACCAGCGTCGCCTATTATCGCACCGAGGGAGAGCTGCTGCGTCAATTTGTCAAAGATCCGGTACAGCTCGGCCCGCTCGGGTCTGCCCGTTACGTCGTCGCACAGGATGACAATACCGGCGGTTCCGGTGCCAACTTCATCGTCAAGTGGAGTGCATCCAAACCGATAAACCCGCCGATTGTCGAGAGTGTGATGATCGGTACTCAGTCCATGCTCGGGATCTCCTTCACCTCCCGGGGGGAGGCAATTGAGTAGAACTGAACATGTTTTCCGCAATAAAAAAGGGGCCCCCGGACGAAAAGTCTGGAGTGCCCCTTTAGTTATATGGGAACATCGAAGAAATCGCCCATCTTCTTTATCCCCTGTTTTCCACCTGCTCAGAGATCAAGGGTATAGATGGCATTGCCATGCTCCCGATTGTCATGAGATTCTCCCCTGAACTCAACATCCTTCAAATCGGGGTAGAGCTCCAGATACTTTGTCCTCAGCTCTGCCCGGCGGTCATTTTTGCCCATGGGAGAGCCTTCGAGATGCTGCAGCACCAGCACATCATCGTCAATGAAAGCAGAAACCTTCGGTGCAGCGGCAATCAGATCGGCAAGAACCGAAGCAAGGATGGAGTGTTTCTTCACCTTCTCCCGCGACTGCTCACTGCCGTCAAACGCACCGCTCTCAATAAGCTCGGCAAGCATCTCCACAGCATCGTCGATGGTGATGGTATCAATATTGATGACGACATCATAGAGGGTGCTGTCCCAGGTATCCTTGCTGAAAATGGCAAGACTCCAGCGCCGGCGGGAATCGTCATCTTTATGAATCAGATAGCGAGCCTGCTCATCGGTCACGCCTTCAGCCTCCATCTTCTTGTGTATCCGGCTTTCAAGATCAGCGATAACCCGGACCTTGCAGACATGACGGATATTCGGCACGAGGAAGTGACCGGCCATGCCGCAGTACACAATGTTGTCGCTGACCATGTGGCGCAGGAAGACAGCTCGGAACAGACTGAGATAGTGATCTTTTTCACTGCTGAAACGTTCCAGCATGGAGGGCGCGTCATGAATAGCCCGTTGCAGGCGCTTCATCGGCACCGAAAATTCCTCACTCGTCTCCAACAGGAGGTTACGGGAGAGATATTGATAGTCGAGGCGTCTGGCCAGTTTTTTTGCCACATAACGGCCCCGGCTGAAGGTGCCCTGGGAAATGGTTATAATTGCCATGGGAGCTCTCCATGTAAAATTTGCGGGTCAGAATCCCTTGTTCCAGAATTATGGGAACATCGGATAGCCAGTCTTTCGCTCATATTCTTCGCTACAATCAAAAAATTATCCTCCGACAAAGCGAGGAACGAGACGTCGAGGTAAGCAATAGACTCCGATATCAAAGTTATGCTGTGGTAAATTTTTTCCTGTTTTTCGAATATGAACGACATACAAGATGTTTCAAGCTTGCCTTATTTCAAGGTCCTTTTATTTATACCATGAAATGCAGGATTTGCCTCAACCCTCGAAAATTTTTTCAGGGGAAACATCTCTCAACCTCATTCAAAATCCGAAACCCGTGCAGGAAGGAGGTGTCCCTGCCAGTGTTTTTCCAGTCTGCGGACGAAAAAGACGATGGTAAAGGTGAGACACATATAGAGCAGTGCCGCAGTGAGGAAAGCCTCCCACGGGCTATAGTAACGTGATTGAATAATCCGTGCCGCACCAGTAATATCGACGATAGTAACCGTACTGGCGAGAGCCGTTCCGTGGAGCATGAAGATCATCTCGTTGGAGTAGGCCGGGAGAGCCCGGCGAAAGGCACTCGGCAAAATGATACGCCACAGCATCAGCATGCGCGACATGCCGCAGGCCCGGGCCGCCTCGATTTCTCCGGGGGAGGTGGCAACAATTGCACCGCGGATAATTTCCACGGAGTAGGCACAGGTGTTGAGTGCAAAGGCCAGCAGGGCGCAGAACCATGCCTCGCTGAAAAGCGACCAGAGCACACTCTGCTGCATCCACTGAAACTGCCCGAGGCCATAGTAGATAAGAAACATCTGAATCAACAGGGGAGTGCCGCGGAAGAAGTAGACAAAAGCACGGATCGGGGCCTGAGCCAGCGCACCGCCCTGTACCCGTACCACCGCCAGAGGGACAGCGAGCAGCAGGCCGATAACGAGGGCAGCGACGGTAAGCCAGACGGTGGTAACCAGGCCGTCAAAGTAGATCGGCCAGCTTTCCTGAATAATCGAAAAATCCATTCACATCTCCCTGCTGAATCCGGCAGAATATCTCTTCTCAAAATATTTCAGCAGGATAATAGAGACGGTCGTAAGCAGCAGGTAGTTGACCGCCACCGCCCCGTAGAGAACAAAGGGCTTGTGGGTCGCCCCCGCAGCGAGCGACGCACGTTGCACCATATCGTTGAGTCCGATGATGGAGACCAGGGCCGTCGCCTTGGTCAGCACCAGCCAGTTGTTGCCAAAGCCCGGCAGGGCGTGACGCATCATCTGCGGCAGGAGGATACGGGAAAAAATCTGCAGGCCGGTCATCCCGTAGGCACGGCCCGCCTCCAGCTGACCGGGGTTGACGGCCAGGATGGCCCCTCGGAAGGTCTCAGTCATATAGGCCCCGAAGATAAAACCGATGGTAAGCACCCCGGCGATGAAAGGATTAACGTCGATATACTCCTCATGGCCAATCTTCTCGGCAATGGCGTTCACTGCCATCTGCCCGCCATAAAAGACAATGAGCATCAGCACGAGGTCGGGAATACCACGTACTACAGTGGTATAAAGCTTTGCCGGCAGCGAAAGAAGAAGCCGCGGCGAAAGCTTTGAGAGCGCGCCAAGCATGCCGAGCAGCACAGCTACGGCAAGGGACGCGAAGCAGACCTCAAGGGTGAGCAGCGCGCCGACAAGGATGGTGTGGCCGTAGCCATAGAGTGTAAACATGGTCAGGGGGAGAATGGAAAGCAAAGGGAATACTTCCCGCAGGCCAGCCTGCGGGGAGAGGAACTGCCGCCAGAGCCCTGTGACCAGGCGGCAGCGCAACGACGGAATTTCACCGTCTCATTTCCCATAGACATCGAAGTTGAAGTATTTATCCTGAATCTTTTTATACTCCCCGTTGGCGCGGATGGTCTGAATCGCCTTGTTGAACATCTCGGCGAGTTTCGTATTTTGCTTCCGCACTTCAATCCCCACACCTTCACCAAACCACTTCTCATCCATCATATCGGGACCGACAAATTCATAATCGCTGCCATTCTCTTTGGTAAGGAAACCTGTATAGAGCGCCGCGCTGTCAGCGATAATCAGGTCAAGACGACCGGCAGTGATATCAAGGTAGGCTTCATCGAGATTGCCGTAGCGTTTGATCTTCACATCTTTGCCATATTGGGCGGTGAGATATTTATCGTGGATAGTCTCCCGCTGCACGCCGATGGTTTTCCCCTTGAGAACAGCCTCAGTGAAATTGGTATATGCCCCCTTCTTCGCTATGAATTTTACCGGAGTCTGGTAGTATTTATCAGTGAACCCCACCTTCTTGCGGCGCTCTTCGGTGATTGACATTGAGGCGATAATGGCATCATATTTGCGGGCGAGCAGGCCGGGAATCATGCCATCCCAGTTCTGCTGCACGAGGACAATCTCAACCCCCATGGCCTGGCCGAGGGCGTGGGCTATGTCAATATCAAAGCCCTCAATGCTGCCATCGGGCTGGATATAGCTGAATGGCGGATAGGCACCCTCCACGGCAACCCGCACCGTCTTCCACTCTTTGGCGAAAGAGGCCGTGGTAAAACTGAGGGCGAGAAAGAAACAACAGAGAAATACAGCAATTTTTTTCATTGGAATCTCCTGAGTTCTGGTTGTCATATATTCTGCAGGAATGGGGTGAAGCCCAATACTTCCCCGTACAAGTCCTACATCATTGCTGCGACAAAATTCCGGAAACGATCCGTCACCGGCCGTTCAAAAACATCTTCGGGGGTACCGTCTTCCATAATCAGTCCCTTTTCGAGAAAAATAACACGGGAGCTGACCTCCCGGGCAAAGCCAAGTTCATGGGTAACAACGATCATCGTTCGCCCCTCAAGAGCAAGGTCACGCATGACCTGCAGTACCTCCCCCACCAGCTCCGGATCGAGCGCCGAAGTAGGTTCGTCAAAGAGGATTACCTCCGGCTCCATGCAGAGGGCCCGGGCGATAGCCGCCCGTTGCTGCTGCCCGCCGGAGAGGTGAATCGGATAGACGTGCAGCTTGTCACCGATACCCACCTTATCGAGGTAATGGATCGCCATTTTACGCACCTCTCCCCGGTCGCGTTTGAGAACATGCACCGGCGCCTCCATGACATTTTCAAGGATGGTCATGTGCGACCAGAGGTTAAACTGCTGGAAGACCATCGCCAGTTTCGAGCGAATCCGTTCAACCTGACGCATATCAGCCGGGACACTGCCATGCCGCAGAGTTTTCATCTGCACCTGTTCCCCGCCGACGCGAATAATCCCGCGATCCGGGATATCAAGCAGGTTGATACAGCGCAGCAGGGTAGATTTCCCCGAGCCGGATGAGCCGAGGACAGAGATTACCTCACCACGGCTGGCGGAGAGATCAATCCCCTTCAGCACCTCGTTACGTCCAAAACTCTTGTGCACCCCTTCCACGGAAAGGGCATAATCAATTGTCATTTCTCTCTTTTTCGTTAAGTGTGAAGATATTGCCTTCACAGATATACCCAATTCTCCACAAAAATGTCAAAGAGAATGCTGGGCACAACGCCCTTTCTCTTCCCCAATATCGTTCTGCGGAGCCGCCATGTCGCCCTTCTTTTTCTCACAAATCCTCACCGGACTGACACTCTGCTCTGATATAACCTCTTTTCAAATGAAGCAAAGAAGGCATATCCTCCTTTGCTTCATCTTCTCCAGCAGCACCCTCGCCCTGCACTTCGCTCTGCTCGGCCACTGGACGGCCGCAGCCCTCGCACTCTTTGCCGCGGCCCGTTTCGCCATCGGCTTTTACACCGTGAACATGCGGCTCGCCTGGCTTTTTGTCGCGGTGATCGCAGTAATTACCGCCTTCACCTGGGAAGGCCCGCTGTCACTGCTTGCCGCAGCAGGCTCGACCATCTGCAACCTCGGCACCTTCCAGCGTGAGGATAAGCGGCTGCGGCTGTTCATGTTCCCCGGCACCCTCTGCTGGCTGAGCCACAATATTCTCGTCGGATCCCCGGGAGCAGTGGTGGTCGAGAGCGTCTTTTTCTGCTCAAATTTAATCGGGTATTACCGCTTTTATCTTGCGCCGAAGAGGCGTCAGTCCTGATCTATCCTCTTGTCGTAGGCGCACCAGCCGGGACGCGGCCCGACCTGCGGATGGTTACGGCAGGTCTCCGGCCGCCTCTCATAAACCGTGCATCTACGTGTGGTTTCATCGAGAAAAAAGCAGTCACCACTGGCACAACGGCTCAGGGTGAAGACACCGCTCCGGCTGTGGAAATGTTCCACCTCTCCAGACTTCATCAGCCTGCGGGCGACATATTTCAGGTCCTCTTCCAGCTCCACCTCCTCCATCAGGCCAAGGCGAATCAAATCCCCCGCGCGAACCTCCACGGCAAGGCGGCAGCAGTTGGCCACACAGCTGCGGCAGAGACGGTTGCGGTATTTGGTCCAGGTGGAGAGGTCATCAAGACTGGTTTTCATTGCCGTCCCTCGTTACAGCTGATAGATTAGCGGAAATTTCCATGATTTCTATTGAAGGGTATCTGCATGACTGAGACAAATACAGACCGTTTCGCCCGCACCCGCCTGCTCCTCGGCGAAGAGGCCTTCAGCCGTCTGTGCGAAAGTCGCGTTACCATAGTCGGCATCGGCGCAGTGGGCGGTTATACCGTTGAAGCCCTCGCCCGCGCTGGCGTCGGCAGCCTGCGACTGGTTGATTTTGATCGCATCACTGCGAGCAATATCAACCGCCAGCTCCTCGCCCTCGAAACGACCCTCGGTGCCACCAAGGTGAGCCTCGCCGCAGCGCGGATTGCCACAATCAATCCGGCCTGCAAGGTACAGACGGATGAAATCTTCTGCCGCAATGAAACCCTTGAGATAATTCTCACCCCGCCGCCGGACCTGTTGATCGACGCCATTGATTCCCTCAATCCCAAGACCGACCTGCTCGAAGCCGCCTCCCGCCGACATATCCCCGTCATCAGCTCCATGGGCGCGGCCCTGCGCACCGACCCCGCCGCGATCCGCAACGGTGATCTTTTTTCCTCCACCGGCTGTCCGCTGGCGCGCCATGTCCGACAGCGACTGCGCCGGCGCGGGATCGACAGCGGCATCGCCTCCGTCTACTCCACTGAACCTTGTGGGGGAGGCCTCGGCGAACAGGAGGAGTTTACTGACAAGGGACGGGGGCGCAATATTCTTGGCAGTCTGCCGACCATCCCGGGGATTTTCGGCCTGACCATCGCCAACATGGCCCTGCTCCACCTCGCCGGCATCAAAAAACTTTCCACTGGAAAAGGTTGAAATCATGCATTACGAAGGGACCATCTACCGCCCGCCGAGTGAGGCGAACTCCATCCTTCTGCAGATCACCACCGGCTGCTCTCACAACCGCTGCACTTTCTGCGAGATGTATCGTGATAAACGCTTTACCGTCAAAGAGATGGCCACCATCATGGCGGATATCAACTTCGCCGCTGCCCATTTCCCGCATCACCGCAAGCTCTTTCTCTGCGACGGCGACGCCCTCGTGGTGCCACAGGCGAAGCTGGTGGAGATCCTTCGCGCCATCCGCCAGCACCTGCCTGGACTTGCCCGCGTTGCCACCTACGCCAATGTAAAATCCATACGTTTCAAGAGCGATGAGGAACTTGCCGAACTGGTCGAACTCGGGCTGACCATGGCCTGCGTCGGGCTGGAATCCGGCGACGATGTCACCCTTACAGCTATCAACAAGGGGAACGACAGCGCACAGGCGATCGCCCAGTGTACCCGGCTGCACCGTGCCGGCTTCAAACTCTCCCTCACTGTACTGCTCGGTATCGCCGGGATTGCCCGTTCCGAGATCCATGCCCGGGAGACAGGGCGGGTGCTGACCGCCATTGACCCGAAATTCATCGGCGCACTCACCCTTATGCTCACTCCAGGCACCCCGCTTTTTGCCGATGCCGAAGCCGGACGTTTCCACCTCCCTGGTGCCCGTGGCGTATTACGTGAACTGGAGATCATGTTTGAAACAACCACCCTCTCCGGGGGTCTCTTCCATGCCAACCACGCCTCAAACTACCTGCCCCTGCGTGCCCGCCTGCCCCGCGACCGCGAGCGTGCACTCTCCGAAATCCGTGCCGCCCTCCGGGGTGAAACGTCGCTGAAATCCGAGTCGCTGCGAGGGCTGTAGAGCCGCATTCTCTCTGCAGGAAGGCTTTCCCCCTGCAAACAGCAAAACCCCCGCCTTACGGCAGAGGTTCCTGTGACAATTCTCACTCAAGGGACCATGAAAGGAAACTTCTCAAAAAATTATAAAAAAAGACAAAAAGGGAGAAAGGAGGCAGGAGAAAACAGGGCAACAAAACCCGATGACGTCCGTTGTGGGATAAGACTGTTTCAAGGTATCCTTGTAAAAGACGGAACAACGAAAGGATTTTTTGCCAACGAAAAGATACTCTAAACATACGAAAAAGAGCATTTTAGGTAGAGAAATTTTCGTGTTTTTAATGTGTTCCGCTGGCCATCCAGTCTTTGTCTTACCGCCTTTCGTTTTTTCCTTTCTCCTCTCTTCCCCTTTTCCGTCCTTCCCGCTTTGATTACAAAAAC
>JALNVI010000030.1 GCA_023231425.1 Desulforhopalus sp.
CCCGGTGAAAGGGCAACGTTGGCGCGATCCATCATCTCAAGAGAGAAACGGATGGAACCCATTTGTGCGTACGGCTCGGGAATTTTAACCCACAGGAACATGCCCGCCCGAGGCGGCTCAACGTCCCAGCCCATCTTCTGCAGAGCGTCACAGAAGAAATCTCTTCGTTTCTGGTAAATCTCGACCTGCTCGGCGAGCTGAGGTTCACCGTCACGCATGGCGACAATACCCGCGACCTGAATGGCAGAGAAAATGCCATAATCATAATACCCTTTAATCTTCGCCAGACCGCCAATCATCTGTTCGTTGCCGACACAATATCCCAGCCGCCATCCAGCCATGTTGTACGACTTGGAGAAAGAGCCGAATTCCACGCCCACGTCCTTCGCGCCGTTAACCTCGAGAAAACTCGGGGCCTTCTCTCCATCAAAAACGATCCGGGAATAGGCGAAATCGTTAATGACCATCAGGTTATATTTTTTAGCCAGCTTGACCACCTCCTCAAAGAACTTCCGGCTGACCATCGTCCCGGTGGGGTTGTGAGGAAAGTTGAGCATCAGCAGTTTGGGAGGTGGATAGAGCGCGGTACACATTGTGCTGATCTGGGAGAGAAAGACATCCTCATCTTGTGTGATTGGGACACGCAGCACGTTAGCCCCTGCAATAACCGCGGCATAGACATGGATAGGAAAAGCCGGTGCCGGAGTGATCACCGTATCTCCTGGTCCCAGCAACGCAAGACAAAGGTGAGAAATACCCTCTTTCGAGCCGATGGTACAGATAACATCGTCTTCCCCGTTGAGATCGACGTCGTAGATACGCTTGTAGTAAAGAGCAATTTCCCGTTTGAGATTTTTCATCCCCCCCGCAACCGGATAGCGGTGAGTTTTGGGGTCAGAGGCCACCTCAATCAGCTTTTCGGTGACCATCGGCGGCGTGGGATCCATCGGATTTCCCATGCCAAGGTCAATAACATCATCACCCGCCCAGCGCTTCTCCATCTTCATCTTGTTAATCATTCCGAAAAGATAAGGCGGAAGCTGATTCATTCGCTCGGCGCAACGCACTTCAAAAGTCCTATCCATAGTATTACTCTCTCTGGGATTTTTAAAATTTCAGACCATAACCTGCCGAATTTCTACAAGTATGACAAACTTTTGAGCATATCACGTCACGGCAGAATTACCATTTTTTTATTCTTTCCCAACAGTCATATCACCCTGCGCCCGCCCGGCGCGGCGCAATCCCTCTGTCACTTCTCTGCTCAGCTCAGCGGCAAGGATATTCCAGCGTGGCGCAATAAGCAGATGCGGATGGGTGGTGGAGAAGAGGCGGTGCAGAACCACCCGCCGCGGGATGCGCGGCAGCAGACGCAGCAGGAAATCAACATAGCCTTCACGGGTAAAGAGCGGAAAGGGCTGGCAGGCATACTGCCGGGCGAGGGGCGACCCTTTCACCACCTGCAGGTGATGAAGCTTGAGGGCATCCACTCCGGCAGCGCAGACCGTCTCGACTCCGCCAATCATTTCCGCCTCGCTCTCCCCTGGAATACCGAAGATGAGATGCGCCCCGCACTCCAGCGGCGGATGACGGTGGATACGGATAAGGGCAGAAAAAAAATCTTCCACCGTGTGATTCCGGTTGAGGGTATCAAGACTGCGCTGAAGGGTAGACTGCAGCCCCAGCTCAAGCAGACAGCTTTTGCTGCGGCAACGGACAAGTTCGGCGAGCGAGTCAAGCAGGGAATCAGGAACCAGGTCAGGGCGGGTGGAAAGGAGCAGTCCGACACAGGCGTCGTCATCAAGAAGACGCCCGCAGTGTTCGAGCAGAAGCGACGGGGCGAGAGCAGTGCAGCTCTCCTGTTGAAAGTAAGCAAAGTAGCGGTGGAAACGTCCCTTGAGTAAAATTCGTTTCCCCTTCTCAATCTGTACAGAGAGGGAATCCTCCGCAGTGAGAAACCCCGCAGTGAATCCTTCCGCGCGGCAGAAGGTGCAGCCGCCGCGCAGACGGTTGGGGCAGGGAATCCCGAGATCCACCGGCAGCTTGCCCACCGCCTCTCCGTAACGGCTGCGGCAATGATGGCTGAAGGTATTAAGCAGCTCGGTCACTGCCGTTCAAGATCGACAATCACGTCCTTCAACGCCCGCTTGGGCACATGGTGAACCCCCGCCTCGTCATGCCAGTAGCGAATGTCCTCCTCATCCCGTGCGGTCTCCAGGACCACCTTCTCATCCACTTCGCCAAGAGCCAGCACAAGGCGGAGGCTGAGGTGTTCCGGTATCTTGAAGAGGTTGGCAGCCCCTGTGCCAAAAGAGCCAATGCGACAGACACCGACCCCCTCCTCCATGGCCCCGATAATAATATTCTGGGTGGCTGAACCAAGATCGAAATACGCTTCCGTTTCCGGTCCCTTCTGCCATGTGCTGTTAAGCAGACAGAGGATATAAGCTGAAGGACGCTGTCCTGGCCCGGGCCCCTTCCACTGCGGCAGATAACCCGCCCAGGCGAGATTGGGGAAGAGCTCCGCACACAGCTCGGGGGTATCAACGATCTGATACTGCCAGGGCTGACAGTTGCGGCTTGAGCCACTGAGACGGGCCAGGTCAAGGAGACCGGTGAGAAATTCCCGGCTCAGTTTTTTATCCTCTTTAAATCTGCGAATCGTTCGCAGTCGGGCAATTTTTTCACGCATGATGTTCCTTTCTTTGCAGGGTGTTTGTGTTGATTGCATAAAAGGGCAGGGACAAAGAATTTTACCGCCTTTCTCTTTCCCTGCCTCTTTTTTTCCGTTTTTCCCGTTCTCATCTGTAATGATTGTCACACCAGCCGCCGCATTCGCCGCCGGAGATAATCGATCCCCTGCTGAAGAAAAAAGAAGATCGCCGCAAGAAAAATGATCGCCGGTCCCGAGGTAAGGTCAAAGGCGGCAGAGAGCCACAATCCGCCACTCGTGAAGACAACACCGAGCAGGCAGGCAAGCACCATCATCCCCGAGAGCGAATGGCTGTAATGACTGGCAATGGCAGGGGGAATGGTGAGCAGCGCAATGACAAGGATCAGACCTACAACCTGTACCACCAGCACGACTGTAACGGCCACGCAGCCCACCAGCAGGAAATAGAGCTGCGTTACCGGGACCCCCCGCGTACGGGCAAATTCCTCATCACAGGACATCAGCACCAGATCGCGGAAGAGCCAGGTAGTTCCAATGATCAGCACCACTGCCACCACGCCCATGAGCCACAGCTCGGAGACGGGAACACTGAGGATGGAGCCAAAGAGGTAACTCATCAGGTCCACATTGTAGCCGGGGGTCAAGTCGAGCAGCAGGATCCCGCTGGCCATGCCCAGCGCCCACATAACCCCGATGATGGTATCGGCGTGGGTCCGCGAACGCAGAGAGACCGCCGCCATCACCATCGCCGAGCAGAGGGCGAAACCAATCGCCCCCGGCAGCCACGGCCAGCCCATGTAATAGCTGAGTCCAATACCACCGTAGGCGCTGTGAGCAATTCCGCCGGAGAGAAAAACAAGGCGGTTGACCACCACGAGGGTGCCGATGATGCCGCAGATAACTGCGGTGAGCAGACCCGCCATGAGGGCATTCTGCATAAATTCAAAGTGAAGCAGTTCAAACATGGGGGTGAATCTCCTTTTGCACGGGCAGCCTGCGGAATTGTTCCACTGGACAGATTGGATTATCCCGGGCGGCAGAATAGAAGGCATCGACCAGTTCTCCCGCCGAGCCGACACGGGCATGACTGTGCAGCGTGTGGTTGACACAGGCCACCGAGCGTGCATAGGAGGCAATGGCAAGAAGGTCATGGCTTACCACAAGGATAGTGCGGTCGGCGTTCAGTTTGGAAAGCAGTTCGAAAAACTCAGTCTGGGCCTGGGTATCAAGGCTGGCGGTGGGTTCATCGAAGATCAGCAGTTCCGGCTCAGAGACCAGTGCCCGGGCAATCAGCACCCGCTGGAGTTGCCCGCCGGAGAGATCACTGATGCGCCTCCCGGCGAGATCGGCAAGGCCGAGCTGCTCAAGAACTGCCCTGGCGAGACGGTGATTTTCCCGGTGATGCGGGAAAAAGCTGCGCTTTTTGGGATCGAAAAGCCCCATGCAGACCACCTCCAGCACGGTGGCCGGAAAGCTCTGATTTTGACCAGTCTGCTGGGGAACATAGCCGACGAAACCGTTTTTTCCACCGGGAGGCCGTCCTCCCACCAGCACAGTACCCCGAGTGGGGGTGAGCAGGCCGAGAATCAATTTGACGAGGGTGGTCTTGCCGCCACCGTTGGGGCCAATAACCGCGAGAAAATCGCCTTTGTTAATCTGGAGATGAACATTGCGCAGAACCATCTCCGAATCGTAGGCGTAGCAGACACCGTTCATCACCACGAGAGGTTCACCCGTTTTACTCATTTTTTCTCCCCGGCGATACTTGCAGCCACACTGCGCAGATTTGCTTCCCAATCCCCGGCAAGCGGATCTGCCACCTCGACCACTCCGCCAATCTCTGCGGCAATCAATTTCGCAGCCTTCTTCGAAAACTGCGGCTGGATAAAAAGGGTGTGAATCCCCTCTTTCTTCGCCCTGGCAATCAGGCCCGCGAGCTGAACAGGTTTTGGCTCCTTGCCCTCAAGCTCCACCGCCTCCTGGTGCAATCCGTACTCCCGAGAAAAATAACCCCATGAGGGGTGAAAAACCATAAAGGTAAGTCCCGGACGGGCATCAAAAAGCTGATGCAGTTCTTCGTTAAGGGCATCAATGCGGGCCGTAAAGACCGCCTCGTTTCTGCTGATGTTCTCCGCTTCCTGCGGAAAGAGACGCCGGAGGGCTGCCGCCGAGGTGGCGACCTGCTTTTTCACCAGTGGAGGCGAAAGCCAGATATGCGGATCAAGCCCGTGAGCATTCTGCTTCCCAACTGCCCCATGTGCCTCTTCAGTATGCCGGTGGAATTCAATGGGCTGGCGTACGATGCCCTTGTCCGTAGGAATAAACTCCAGATTCGGATTACTCGATTTCATTCGCGGCAGCCAGGAATCCTCGAAGGGGACGCCGATGGTGAACCAGGCCTTCGCCCGTGCCAGCGCCGCCATCTGCGAAGGTTTCGGCTCGTAGGTATGGGGGCTGGCACCGGGCGGCACCATGACCATGATGTCCACGCTGTTGCCGACAAGCTGCTGCAGAAAATATTGCTGCGGCACAATGGAGACGAAGAGTACGGGTTTCATTGCCAGCACGGGCGTTGCAGCAAAAAAGAGAGAAAAAAGGAGAGGAAGAAAAAAGAGTTTTTTCATGATTTTGTACAATACACTGAGAAAAAGAGGATAACGGAAGAGCAGATTCCGAGATGAATTCCAGAGGGAAAGGACAACCTGCTGCTTACAGGCCGCGTTCAATTTATGGGGACCTTGAATATCCTTGTCTTTCATTCATACTCGAGGCACAGAAGGAAATTTACCACAGCCATAACTTCAATATCGGAGCCTGGCGCTTAGCTCCGAAGGTAGATTTTGACTGTAACGAAGAAGACAGGGGGAAAGACTGGTTCCCGAATATTCCCTTGTCTATATAATATGCAGACAACTTAAGATTTCCAGAAGCACCTGCACGTTCAGGGCCTTTTTCCATCTTTTCCCTCAACCGCTGAGAGGACCTCACTCCTCAATCCCGTCGATACGGCCCCTGAGGCAACGGAGAATCCCCGTTGAGAAAGAGGTTCATTGCCGCCTGTCCGGCCGCGCTTTCCGACACCTTCATCCGAAGTTCACCCGAGATCATCATCTGCATCGGTTCGGGCAGCAGTTTAGAGGCAGTGCGACCGCCGCCCTCACTCTCACCTCTGCCCTTCCAGCGGGTGCGACCGCTGCGCAGATCCACCAGTTCTCCTGAGGCATGCACCCCCGCACGGATGCCAGACACCCGGTGGTTGATACCGGTGCCGTCCACGGTGAGATAAACAACGCCCTCCGCGCCAAAGATCCGCCGCAGTTTCTCCGGAGCAATGTTACGAATCTGCTCCTGCCTTTTAAACCCATGACGGGCAAAAACCTCGCTGGTCAGCGCTGGAGGCAGCACATAATAGCCCGCCTCGGAGAGTATCACCACCGACCAGGCCAGCAGGTTCTCTCCAGCGGAAGAACCCGGAATACGATTAACCGGTGGCACCAGCAGCAAGACCCCGGGAAAACTCTGGTTAAAACGGGGTGTAGAGTTGTTCGCACCGATAAAAGTGCAGCCGGAAGAAGAAAACATGCCGAGGATAACGAGCAAAACCACCCTTCTCATTCTACTTCTCATAACCTGCCTCCCTGCCAGAGAGCAGAAAATCCATGAAGATACCAGAGACCGGATAGAGAGACTTCTCCTGCATATACTCCGCCTCCATGTGGTCTTCATTCCCGGCCTCGGCGTAAAGCAGACCGAGCTGTGCGTGGTAGCCCGGAGGCAGCTTCTGCCCCAGCATCGCCGCGCTCCGTGCAAATTGTTCCATGCGCAGAATTTCCCCGTTCACATTGCGCCCGCCCTGCAATGCCCGGCTGATAACATCATCAAAGGGCCCCCAGGCGTAGAGTGGATGTTGCGCGCATCCACTGAGCGATACCGCAAAGAACAAAAGAAAAAGTCGAGACATTATGTGCTCCTCATCAGGGGACCTTGAAACAGCTTGTATTTCGTTCATCTTCAAGGCACAGGAAAAAATTTACCGCAGCCATGTTTGATCTCGGAGTTTAGCGCGGACCTCGACGTCTCGTTCCTCGCTTTGTCGGAGGATAAATTTTTGGCTGTAACAAAGAAGATGGCCGAAAGACTGGCTCTTCAAGCTACCCATTAATTCAAGATTCCCTCAAGGCTTTCCGCAAGATGACTGCGGGGGGAACCTTAAAGACGCATGATGGTGAAACCTTCCGGCCCACTGCTCTTTTGATAAAGAGGTTTCGGCAGACGGCTTTCCCACTCATGGGTGTAAACAGAGCGGATAACGAGGACAATGCGGTTGGGATACTCTTTTACCAGCCGCCGGATATCAGTAAGGGTAAGAATTCTCTTTTCCCCTTTCAACCGTGCATCCTTCCGGGTAAAGCCGTAGTCCAGCTCGCCCGCCCACTCAACGGCAAAAACATCGCTGCGCTTCCAGTACCAGCATACCGCCCGCAAACTGCTGTCCCCTGATATAATGATGTCGTCCGGGCTGATGCGATGGGCAAAACTCTCCAGCAGCGGGCCCGGCATACGTGACACCTCCATGCGATCGGGAACCGTCCACGGCATCACGCTAAAGAGCAGCAGCGGAGCAATACCGAAGGCGAAGACCTTGCCAATTCCCCTGCCGTGGCGGGCTGCAGACAGCAGGAGCAGCATCGCCGCCAGTCCCGCTCCCACCAGCCCGGCCTTGCCTGAATCCGCGAAAAGCGGCGTTCCCCCTGGTTCGCCGGTGAAGTGCGTCAGCCCTTCCATGCCAAAGATCTGCACATAGAGCAGCAACCCCAGCGCAACAAAACCAATCAGGCTGACAACAACGACTCCGCCCTGAAAAAGTTCACGTCCCTCCCGGTTGGAGAAGAGGCGACTCAACCCTTGCGCCATAAGCACTGCAAAGGGCACAAAGCAGGGCAGAATATAACTCATCAATTTGCCGTGGGAGGCAGAAAAGAAGAGCAGGAGGAGGAGAAACCACAGGATAGAGAAACGCAACAGGCGACGCTCCAGATTCAGCGGTGTCCCCGGCTGCGGATCAAACAGACCCCGCTGAAGGAACCCGGCCGCAGCGGCCGGGATCATCAGCACCCAGGGGAAAGACATCATTGCCCCGCCGGGGAAAAAGTACCAGAACGGCTGTCCATGCTGAGCATTTTCTCCCATGAAACGGCGGAGATGCTCATTAAATATAAAGTAGTGCCAGAAATCCTTTGCCCACCAGTTGATCTGCAGGACCCACGGCAACGTTACAAAAAATGCCAGCAGCAACGGCAGCCAGCCCATGCGGAAGAGATCGACAAAACGCCGCTGCCATATCAGCCACGGGACCAGAACCAGAACAGGCAGGGCGATACCAAGAAATCCCTTGGTGAGAAAAGCAGCGGCACAGAAAAGGCCGGCGAATATAAGCAGTATCCACTCACGGAGAGAGCCGCGCCGGGCCTCAGTGGCAGCAAAAAAAGAGACGATACAGCCGGTGAGAAAAAAGGTAAAGACGGCATCAAGCAGTGCCGTCGTGCCAATCGCAAACACCTCCGCACAGGAGAGGTAGATCAGTACCGCGAGGCTGCCGGTGAGCAGAGGTGAAGGAGGAGAGAGAATCTCCCCCCCGGATTCCTTCACTGCCAGCACCTCCTGCTTTACTGCCAGCTTCGCCGCCCGACGCTCTTTGCGCTTCATCTTCACCCGGGGTACTTTTTCACGGCTGCGGAACAATGCGCGCCAGACGAGAAAGAAGAGCAGCACAGCGGTGCCGCCCGTGGCTGCGGCCGAAGGCAGACGCACAGCAAAATTATTTTCTCCGAAATATTTTTCTGAATATGCGCCAAGCCAGTAGCCGAGAGGCGGCTTTTCGAAATAGACTGCCCCGGCAAGTTTCGGCACGATCCACTGTCCCGAAACAAGCATCTCCCGGGGAATCTCGGCATAACGCATCTCATCGGGACGAATCAGGTTGCGCTCGCCGAGGGGAAGGATGTAAACAGTACCGAAAAAAATAATCGGCAAGAGAAAATAGAGAAGTTTTCGCATGGTCGCATCCTGCGGGTGGAGGATTTGTCGGGAGTATTCGCAAAAACTACCCGCCAGAGTCACAATTTTCAAGCAAAGAGTCGTAACAGGGGAGCTCTCCTGTATCTGGGAAAATTTACTCAAGCTCCTGTTAAGCTTATTTTTAGAATTTATAAAATAAGCTTAACAGTATTACAGCAGAGAGCAGCCTGTTTTTACCTTCATCCTGAAAAAAGAGATCCATAACCGTCACCGGCTGATATGACTACAGTATTGCTCATATATGCCTTTTCTTCGGTCTGTATCGCCATCTCTTTCTTTTATGGCAATACAACTCTGCAAGTGGCAGCCTTTATTGCCTTTCTTCTTCAACCTGCCTGTCAGGGGTGACCATCCCCAGGAATTTCTCCCCGGCAGACCGATTGCCCTGGAGGCATTTGAAAACCTCCCTCTGCCGGAAAATCAGGTGACTGACGCCTGTGGCCAAGCCTCCGGTTTTCCCTGCACCGAGAGCAGCCCCTCGCGTCCGTCCACCATACTCTCCTCAAGCCGGCAGACAGGCAAAACCCTCCCTTCCAGCAGTTCCCCTGGCGGGCAGAAGAAGATCTCCCGCTCCGCCGCCATGTCCAGAAACTCCGCAAACATCTCCGCACAGGAAATCCCCTCCGCCTCCGCATGGATGGTTAAAACATTGAAGGCATCCGTTTTTATCAAGCCGAGAAGGGTCTCATTGTAGTTATCCCGGTTACAGATTCGCCCCACCATCTCGTCGTAGGTGGGCAGCGTAGCTGGTATCTGGGGAATTTTAGAAACACTGCCCCCCCGCAGCAAAGGATAAAAAGGAGAGTTCCCGCGACAATCGGAGCGATAGCGAAAAGGCAGGGGCTCCAGCGCCTGCAGCGCCGCTGCACTCACCCGCCAGGCAGGGGCAGCGAAACACTCCGGTGCCTGCCCGAGAATACGCGTCAGCTCAGCAACACCACGTCCAACAAGAGATGCCACTTCCGCCTCATCCATCTTCGCAATGCGGCGCTGCCAGCCCTGGTGATCCCACGCATGGAGGCCGATCTCATGTCCTGCCAGCGCCACTGCACGGAGAGCCTCCTCAGAACGCGGCCCAATCAACGGCCCCGGCCAGAATGTCCCTTTGAAGAGAATATCCAGGCCATAGAGTCCCGGGGCACCGCTGCGCAGCATCTTGAGCAGAAAGGCTGGCCGCAACAACCGCCAGAGGTGACGACCCATGTTGTCCGGTCCCACCGAAAAGAAGAACCCGGCGCGGATCTTCCGCTCACCCAGGAGAGAGACGAGACGTGGTACGCCCCGCCGTGTTCCCCGCAAGGTATCAACATCAATTCGCAGACCGACCAGAGTCACTTCCTGCTCCGCAGAGTGGCCAGAGCACCATCAAGGAAATAGTCGAGAGTCTCCTCCACACTCTGTTCAAAGGGCACCTTCGGTTCCCAGCCCAGCAGTTTATGCGCGTTGCGAATAGAGGGGCGGCGGTGCTGCACATCCTGATAGCCCTTTCCATAGAATGCAAGCGCCTCAATATTCTGCAATCCCGCATCGGGCGGAAACTCACTGCGATGGGGATGCGTGGCAAATTTGCCGCGCAGTATCTCAGCCAGTTCGGCCATGCTGAACTCATTGTCAGGATTACCGATGTTGAAGATCTGACCGTTGCAGCGCTCGCCCTCGTTTTCAATAATACGGAAGAGACACTCCACACCATCCTTCACATCGGTGAAGCAGCGCTTCTGCGCCCCGCCATCCACCAGGCGAATGGGTGTTCCCTCAACAAGGTTGAGGATGAACTGAGTGATTACCCTCGAACTGCCGATCCGTGCCGACTCCAGCGAATCCAGCCGCGGGCCCACCCAGTTGAAGGGGCGGAAAAGGGTAAACCGCAATCCCCGCGTAGCACCGTAGGCCCAGATCACCCGATCAAGCATCTGTTTAGAACAGGAGTAGATCCAGCGCTGCTTGTGGATGGGCCCGAGGACAAAATTTGATTTCCGTTCATCAAACTCATCATCATCGCACATGCCATACACCTCCGAAGTGGAGGGAAAAAGCAGTCGCTTGCCGTATTTGGCACAGTAGCGGACAATGCGCAGGTTCTCCTCAAAGTCGAGTTCAAAAACCTTCAACGGATTACGCACATATTCAATAGGGGTGGCAATGGCAACCAGCGGCAGGACAACGTCGCATTTGCGCACGTGATACTCAATCCACTCCCGCTGGATGGAGATGTCTCCCTCGGTAAAATGGAAATCGGGATTGTTGAGCAACCGGGTGAGGGTATTGTTCCGCAAATCCATACCATGCACCTCGTAACGGCCGCTGGCCAGTAGACGTTCGCTAAGGTGATTGCCGATAAAGCCGTTGACACCGAGGATAAGCACCTGGGTTTTGCGCCCCGCCGATCGCCGTTTCGGTGCTCTGCTGAAAATCATACCGGGGACGATGTTAAACTCGGCAGCGAGTTGATGCCCAGTGGTATAAAGTCCCCCTTCCCCCTCGCCAAAATCCACTTCCAGAGCCCCTTTGCCACAGGCAATGGTCAGCGGGGCGTTATTCAACACTGTGCCGGGGGCAGCGATCTCCGGTTCCTGTCCAGCCACCTCACGCACCTTCCAGAAAAAGATCTTTCTGTTGCCGAGCCAGGAAAAAGCCCCCGGCCAGGGACGGGTAACCGCGCGGATAAGGTTATGAATTTCGCCAGCTGGGCGAGACCAGTCAATCTCACCGTCCGCCGGGGTACGCCCGCCGAAATAACTTGCCTCTTTTTCGTTCTGCGGAGTAGCAGAAACGATGCCAGCCTTAATCTTCGGCAGCAGTTCGGCGAGCAGTTCGCCCGTCGCCACGCCAAGGGCCCGCTGCAGAGTGAGAGCGGTGTCGCTGGCCTCAATGGCTACCCTGCGCTGACCAAGGATTGGTCCATCATCTGCTTTTGACGTCATCTGATGCAGGGTCACACCGGTCTCCGTCTCCCCGTTCACCAGCACCCAGTTTACCGGACAGCGGCCGCGATACTTCGGCAGAAGCGAACCGTGGAGGTTCAGCCCGCCCAGTGGAGCAAGAGCGAGCAGCTCCCCGCTGATGAGGTGGCGGTAGTAGAAGGAGAAGATGATCTCCGGCGCCATTTCCCGAATACGCTCCACCCAGAGCGGATGGTTAATATCCTCCGGCGCATACACGGGGATATTGTGTGCAGCGGCAAGCTCGGCCACGGAGTCAAACCAGATGTTCTCTCCGGGGATGTCTTTATGGGTGAAGACTGCGGCAACATCAAAGCCGTGGTCAAGAAGGGACTGAAGACCGATACAGCCTGTCTGGTTGTAGGCGAGAACTACTGCTTTCATAGTGTTTTGTAGTTTGAAGATGAAGGGAGCCGTGAAAAGCTCCTTAAAAAGTGACCTTTTCACTGATATGTCCGCTGTCAGGAGGAGACGTCAGAGGACCTTGTATTTCGTTCATATTCGAGGCACAGGAGAAAACTTATCGGGAACTTCTCAAATGCTTTTGCCTTCCTTTGCGTTCTTTAGCGTTCTTCGCGGTGAAAAAAACTGTTTTACCGTCTTTTGCTTTTCCCGGCAGCCCGCCGTAGAAAACACCAGACAAAAGGAGAGATTGAAGGGTTCCTTGAAGAGAATGAAAAGTCCTGTACGGGATCATTACAGGGCCCTGCATCCATCTCTTCACCCTCAAGACGAAAATTTCTCTCTGGAATCGTCAGAGGGCGGGAAGATCCCCCTCCCCAGCGTCTTTTCCACAAAATACCGCGGCCGTCCACGCACATCGTGATAAACCCTGCCGAGATACTCCCCGAGCAGTCCCATTCCCATGAACTGAAAGCCGATAAAGACAAAGAGTACGGCAAAGAGAGTGAAGACCCCGCCCTCCCCCCACTCCGGTCCGTAGCAGAGTCGGAGGATCCCAAGCAGGGTGCCAAAACCAATACCAAGCACGGAGATGACAATGCCGAGCAAAGAGAGCATACGCAGAGGAAAAGTAGACATCGAGGTGAGCAGATCAAACTGCAGGGCGACCAGCTTGAGAACACTGTATTTGGAGTCGCCATGCTCGCGACAGTGGTGGGCCACCTCAATCTCACGGGTGGTGGCGGCAAAGCTGTTGGCCAGGATAGGGATGAAGGTGGAACGCTCGCTGCACTGCAAAACAGCATCGACAATGGGCCTGCGGTAGGCGCGCAGCATGCAGCCGTAGTCATGCATCATCACCCCGGTGCTCTTTTGCACCATCCGGTTGACGAAGGCAGAGGCAGCGCGGCGGAAGAGACTGTCCTGCCGGTGCTGGCGCACGGTACCAACCACATCCACCCCGCCAGCCATCTCCGCGAACAGACGGGGAATCTCTTCTGGCGGGTTCTGCAGGTCAGCGTCGAGGGTGACAACCACCCTCCCCGCACTTTGCGCCATACCGGCGATGACTGCCGCGTGCTGCCCGTAGTTGCGGTTGAGCAGTACCGCCACGACCTCCGCCTCGACTGCCGCCGCACTCTCCAGCAAGTGCGGAGAGCTGTCACGGCTGCCATCATCCACAAGGATCAGCTCGAAAGGACAACCGATTCCCCGGCAGGCAGTAAGGGTCCGCCGGAGCAGCTCCGGCAGGTTTCCTTCCTCATTAAAAACTGGAATAACAACCGAGAGCGTCACTTCAGCACCTCTTTGATGGCGGTAATGACATCGTCCTGATCGTCCTCTGTCATGTCCGGGAAAAGCGGCAGCGAGAGGATGCGATCGGAGTTCCATTCGGTATTGGGCAATGTCCCGGCAACCCCGGGCATGCTCTCACGGTAGTAATGCTGGGTATGGGCGGCGCGGAAATGCAGTCCGGTGCCAATCTTTTTTTCTTTCAGTCGGGCCATGAAGTCCTCACGGCTCATGCCTGCCCGGTCGGTATCAAGGCGAACGATGAAAAGATGCCAGGCGTGGCGCATGGCATAGCCGAACTCCTCTGGCCGGCGCAGAGGGGAAATCTCGTCAATACCGGCCAGCAGCTCATGATAGCGTTCAGCAAGGCGCGTGCGGGCGGCATTAAATTCATCCAGTCTTGCGAGCTGCCCGAGGCCAAGGGTGGCACAGATGTCGGTAAGATTATACTTGAATCCCGGCTCCAGCACCTCCGCCTGGGGGGAGCGTCCCTGCTGGCTGCGATCCCAGGCATCCACCCCGAGGCCATGAAACTTCAGGCGGCGGATATGTTCGATCAGTTCGGCATTATCGCTGCAGATCATGCCCCCCTCACCGGTGGTTATATTTTTGATGGGATGAAAGGAGAAGACGGCGGTACCACGGGTACCCACGGGTTCACCCCGATACTCGGTGCCGATGGCGTGGGCTGCGTCCTCAACAAGGGAGATCCCATGCTTTTGGCCAAGGAGATTCAGCGAATCGAGATCCAGGGCGGCTCCCGCAAAGTGAACCGGAATAATGAGACGGGTGAAGGCGGTAATCTTTGGTTCCACGGTCTCCGCGGTGACCATCAGGCTGTCGCGGTCCACATCAGCGAAAACCGGCGTGGCCCCGGCCAGCTTGATCAGGTTGATGGTTGAGACCCAGGTCATCGACGGAGTGATCACCTCATCACCAGGCCCAATGTCCAGCGCCTTCAGCAGCAGGTGCATGCCTCCGGTGGCGGAGGAGAGCGCCACGGCCGCCTCGGCCCTGCAGCGGGCGGCAAATTTTTCTTCAAATTCTACGGATTTCTTACCGGTAGTAATCCAGCCGGAGCGTAACACATCCGCCACCGCGGCTATCTCATTCTCAGAGATGGCGGGTCTGGAAAAAGGGAGAAAGGTCGTTCGCATGATATTGTGCCGTTGGAAAAAGGAGGGGGAATAAAAAGCTGCATCAGTATACCCCGCAAACATGAAAATGTGAACTCACCTTGGCATCCTGCAGAAAAATTGAGATCACATTTCGGAGTAATGGGTCCCTTGAATAATCAGCGCTAAACTCCGAGATCAAACATGGCTGCGGTAAATTTCCTCCTGCCTCGGATATGAACAAAATACAAGCTGTTTCAAGGGACCCTTAACACAGTTTATCGGTTTCGGGATTGAGCGGATTATCATTGTTTCGTCTTCGGTAACGTTTGCCACCACCGTAGAGGCATGCCTTGTTTCAACACACAACATTGCGGGAATCACCGCCGTATTCTCTTTACATGCCGGTACCCCACAGGCAATGAAATGGCACCTGCAACTCCATCAAATCCATTCTCAATCAAAAGTTCCATTACCAGGTCAAAATGGTTATTCTCTGTACGCAGGTCATTGTTTTTTCCTTTCGGGTTAGAGGTTAATAATGGCCCCGAACGGTTAATCGATGGCCAGCTTTCAGTAGGGCCAGAACAGAATTTACAAAAAGAACGTTACACTACTTTTCCAAGGAGACCATTTGATACTCCCAGACAAAAAAAAGGTTATGCTGGTCTTCAGCATCATTTTAATTGCCGGATTCCTGCTCACCAGTCTGGTGAGCTATTATACCTCGCGGGCGTCCCTGCGGGCAGAAATCAGACAGAACGAACTCCCTCTTACAAGTGACACCATCTATTCCGAAATCCAGCGGGATCTGCTGCGGCCCATTTTCATCGCATCTCTCATGGCCAATGACACCTTTCTGCGCGACTGGGTTCTGGACGGTGAAAAAAACCCGGATACCGTCACCAGATATCTCAAGGAAATTCAGAAAAAATACGACACCTTCACCAGCTTCTTCGTATCTGACAAAACAAAAATCTATTACCAGTCAAAGGGCATGCTCAAGACTGTCAACAAACAGGCAACCCGGGATGTCTGGTACTTCAGACTTAAGAATCTCGACGCGGATACAAAGTATGAAATAAACATAGATATCGACATGGCCAACAACGATGCCATGACCATCTTCATCAACTATAAGATGCTTGATTACCAGGGGAAGTACATCGGCGCCACCGGCGTAGGACTCAGGGCCTATGCCGTCCAGGAACTGATCAATACCTATAAACAGCGCTACAACCGAACAATTTATTTTGTCGACAAACAGGGCAAAGTCACCCTGGACAGTTCCGATCTGCCCGGGCCCCGGGATTCCATTTTCTCCATGCCCGGCATACAATCCTTTGCCTCACAAATTCTCGCATCCCCTGAAACATCGCGCACCTATACCCGGGGAGATCAAACCATCCATCTGAACACCCGGTTCATACCGGAATTCAAGTGGTATCTTCTTGTAGAACAACCGGAAGATGCAGCCATCAAGGAAATAAACCGGGCTCTGGCCGTCAATCTCCTTGCCTGCAGCCTCATCACCCTCATTGTGCTGACGCTCACGTATACTGTCCTGACCGCCTACCAGAAGAAGATCGAAAAGATGGCCGCCACGGATTCCCTGACCGGTGCCTATAACCGCACGCCCCTTGAAATCATTTTTGATGAAACCGTGAAGGACTGGAAACGAAAAGGCGGGCCCGTTTTTTCAGTTGTCCTTCTCGATCTGGACCATTTCAAAGAAATCAACGATACCTTCGGCCATCCGGCAGGGGATGAGGTGTTAAAAACCCTTGTCCAGACCATACAGCAGACCATACGCCAGTCCGATGTCATTTTCCGCTGGGGCGGAGAAGAATTCCTGCTGCTGCTCAAGGAATGCCCGCCTGCCGAGGCCTGCGCTACAGCTGAAATGATCCGCGAAAAAATCAAGGCAACCCCCTTCCAGTTTGAAGACCGGACAATCAATGTGACCATAAGCCTTGGCGTGGCAGGCTACCGGGATATGGAAACCAGACAGTCCATCACCTCCCGGGCGGACAAGGCCATGTACAGAGCCAAACAGAATGGACGCGACCGGACAGAAATGGCCCTGGAGGGATAACGCAAGACATGGCCCTCGATTATACAACCCTCGATCTGCTCCGCCAGAACCACCCCGCCTGGCGGTTGCTCTGCGCCCAGCATGCGCCGCTGGTGGCCAGTTTTCTGCATCGTATTTTTATTATTCCCAATGTCCGGAGCGTCTCTCAGGCCGATCTGGCCGAGGCATTGGAGGATGAACTTTTTGCCCTGCGCGAACAGCTGGGGCCGGAAACGTTTCCCGAGTCCGCACAAAAGTACCTCAACGAATGGGCGGAAAACGACAAAGGATGGCTGCGCAAATTTTATCCCCCCGGGACGGATGAACCCCATTTTGACCTGACCCCTTCTACAGAAAAAGCACTGGCCTGGCTGGAAGGATTGACCGAACGGGCCTTTGTGGGAACGGAGTCTCGTCTTCTTACCCTGTTTGAACTTCTGCGTCAGATGAACGAGGGAAGCCAGACCGATCCCGGGGTTCGGGTTGCCGAACTGCAGAAACGCCGTGACGAAATCGACATTGAAATTGGACAAATCCTTGACGGAAACATCCCGCTTCTGGATGACACGGCACTCAAGGATCGTTTCCAGCAATTTCTGCAACTGGCCCGTGAACTGCTGACAGATTTTCGTGAAGTGGAGCATAACTTCAGGAATCTGGATCGCCGGGTACGCGAACGGATAGCCCTCTGGGAAGGAACCAAAGGGGCTCTGCTCCAGAAAATTATGGGGGAACGGGATACCATAGCCGATTCAGATCAGGGAAAAAGCTTCCGGGCCTTCTGGGATTTTCTCATGTCACAATCTCGTCAGGAAGAGTTGAGCCGGCTGCTGGACCAGGTGCTGGAACTGCCGCCAATCGTGGGAATGCAGCCAGACCCGCGCCTGCGCCGCGTTCACTACGACTGGCTGGAGGCAGGAGAACACACCCAGAGGACGGTGGCCCGGCTCTCTGAACAGCTGCGCAGATTTCTCGATGATCAGGCATGGTTGGAAAACCGTCGCATCATGGATATTCTGCACGGTGTCGAAGCCCATGCCCTGGCACTGCGCGAAGACTCCCCCGCCGAGGCATTCATGCCCCTGGCCGCAACCTCCGCCAGCATGGACCTGCCGATGGAAAGACCTCTGTACAGCCCCTCAATCAAGGCATTAATCACCGACCTCGCCCTGGATGACGGGGACGCCGAGATCGATACGACAGCTCTCTACGCACAGGTGGTGGTCGACAAAGCCGAACTTGCACGCAACCTCAGTCAGGAACTGCAGGAGCGCAATCAGATCAGCCTCGGAGAGGTGATTTCACGCCACCCCCTGCGCAACGGTCTGGCCGAACTGCTTGCCTATATGCAACTGGCCGGGAAATGGCCACAAACGGCAGTGGATGAAAAAGAGCAGGAACAGGTCCTCTGGCAGACCGAAACAGGGACGATCAGGCAGGCGACCCTGCCGCGCATTATTTTAGTGAGGAACGGATGATAGATCATGCAAATACAGATGAAACCGGGCTGATGTATCCGGTGCAGGAACTTTCATCCGTGGTGGTGCCCCTTTTGAAAGGCGTTATCTACCGGGAGGAAAACCCGGCCCTGTGGAATTCCCTGCTCAATCTGCAGGCCGCTGTTCGGGACTATGTGCTGGTGCTGGGATTGGAACTCACCCTTGACGACTCCGAAGGATACGCTTTTTTGCGTTCCCAGGTCGAAGCCGATGAAGACATCACCACCGCTGTTCCACGGCTGGTGGCACGGAGGCAGCTCTCCTATCCGGTCAGCCTTCTCCTCGCGCTGCTGCGCAAGAAGCTCGCCGAATTCGACGCCAGCGGCACAGACACACGGATGATTCTTTCCCGGGATGAAGTGGTGGAACTGATCCGGATTTTTCTTCCGGCCGGAAGCAACGAGGTCAAATTGATCGACCAGATCGATGCCACGCTGAACAAGATTGCAGATCTCGGTTTTATCCGTCGTTTGCGTGACCAGCAACAGATGATTGAAGTCCGACGGATCATCAAGGCATTTATCGACGCCCAGTGGCTGGCCGATTTTGATCAACGACTGGCCGAATACCGGCAGCACCTTGAGCCAGCACAGGAGAAAACAGATGGCTGATCAGCTTGATCTGGATTTCAGTTGTGATGACAGCCTGGCCGGCTTCCGTCTGCAGCGTCTTGAAGTCTTCAACTGGGGAACCTTCGACGGACAGATATGGACCTTGCGCCTGGGAGGAAAAAATGAACTTCTCACAGGAGATATCGGTTCGGGAAAATCAACACTGGTCGATGCCGTGACCACATTGCTGGTGCCGAACCAGCGCATTGCCTACAACAAGGCGGCTGGAGCCGGCAGCAAGGAACGCTCGCTGCGCTCATACGTGCTGGGCTATTTCAAATCCGAACGGCAGGACACCCTCGGCAGCGCCAAACCTGTTGCCCTGCGCACATCCAACAGCTATTCCGTGGTTCTCGGTGTATTCCACAACACCGGATACAATAAAACCGTAACCCTGGCCCAGGTCTTCTGGATGAAGGACAACGTCAGTCAGCCCGCCCGACTGTACACGGTCTGTGAACGGGATCTTTCCATCGCTGCTGATTTTTCCGGTTTTGGCACGGAGGTTTCAAGCCTGCGCAAACGGCTGCGCAAAGCTGGCGTCGAGCTGTTTGACACCTTTCCTCCCTACGGAGCCTGGTTTCGTCGGCGATTCGGGATCGACAATGAACAGGCACTGGACCTGTTCCACCAGACCGTATCGCTCAAATCGGTCGGCAATCTGACCGATTTTGTGCGCACCCACATGCTCAAGCCCTTTGATGTCGCCCCACGTATTTCCGCCCTTATCCAGCATTTTGAAAATCTCGACCAGGCTCACAAGGCCGTTCGCAAGGCCAAACATCAGGTGGAGATGCTGACCCCCCTGGTAAACGACTGCGCTCATCACCAGGAGCTGAAACAGACCACGGAAAACCTGCGGACCAGTCGTGACACACTGCGCCCCTGGTTTGCAACCCTCAAGCTTGAACTGCTTGAAAAGCGTCTTCTCTCCCTGCACGATGAACACACCCGGCAGCACGCCACCATAAAACGGCTGGAAGAACAACGCGGTGCGCAGCAGGAACGTGAACGCGAACTGCGACGCTCCATCGCCAAAAATGGCGGCGATCGGATCGAGAGTATCAATGCAGAAATCCGACAGAAACAACAAGACCTCGAAGGACGCAAAAAGAAAGCCGTGCGTTATGAAAAATTGGCGCACGACCTCGGAGAAGCCCCTGCAACAACGTTAGCAGATTTTCTCTGCCAGCGCGCTGAACATCAACATCTGCGTGAAGTGGCTGAGGTGGATGAAGTCCGGGTACAGAACGATCTCAACGAAACCGGGGTGCTTTTTGCCCAGGAGACGCATGAATATGAACAGCTCATAGCTGAAATCAAAGGGTTGAAAGCCCGGCGAAGCAATATCAGCGAAAAGCAGGTCGCCATGCGTCGTTCCCTGTGCAAAGCACTCACATTGCCGGAAGACGACATGCCCTTTGCAGGCGAGCTGCTCCAGGTGCGTGAGAACGAGCGGGACTGGGAAGGGGCCATTGAACGGCTGTTGCACAACTTCAGTCTTTCCCTGCTGGTGCCGGACCATCACTACGCCCAGGTGGCGGCCTGGGTGGACTGCACCCATTTGAAAGGACGACTGGTCTATTTTCATATACGAAACCAGGTGCGTCAGGACCAATCTTCGGATCACCCGGATTCACTGGCGCGTAAGCTGACCATTAAAAATGATTCTAAATATTTTGCATGGATGGAATACGAAGTCGGACGTCGTTTTGATCTGGTATGCTGCACCAGTCAGAAAACATTCCTGCAGGAAAAAAAAGCCATCACCCTGGCCGGACAGATAAAGGTCCCGGGAGGACGTCATGAAAAAGACGACCGCCACCGCCTGGACGACCGCAGCCGCTATGTGCTGGGGTGGAGCAATACGGTAAAGATAGCAGCCCTGGAAGAAAAAGGACAGGTGCAGGAGACACACCTTGCCGGGCTGGGCACTCGTATCAGTGCTTTGCAAAAGGAACAGGTGGCGCTCAAAAAGCAGCTCACCACCCTCTCCAAAATTGACGAACATGCAGACTTTCGCGATCTCGACTGGCAACCACTGGCCGTAGACATCGCCACATTGGAAGCAGAAAAAAAGACTCTTGAAACAGCCTCAAATCTCCTGAAAACTCTGGCTGGCCAACTTGAAGAGTTGGGAAAAGAGCTGAAGGAAACCGAAGATCGGCTTGACAGCTCTAAACACAAGCGTTCCCAGACAGAGCTGAAAATAAAAAATGCCGAACAACTGCAACAGGAGAGCAACACGCTGCTGTCTGAAGCCGAAACAGATCTGTCGCAACAATTCGAACTCCTTGAAGCCATGCGTAACGAAGCTCCTGGCAGCCATGTCCTGACAGTTGAATCCTGCGACAATCGTGAGAGAATCATGCGCGACTGGCTGCAGACACAAATCGACAGCGAAGACAAAAAACTCAACCGACTGAGAGACAAAATCATCAAGGCGATGACTGAGTACAGGCAGAAATGGCCGATGGAAACCCGGGAGGTGGACCAGAGTATTGAAGCCGGGTTTGAGTACCGGACCATGCTTGAACAGCTGCAGGCCGACGATCTGCCCCGCTTTGAAAAACGCTTCAAAGAACTGCTCAACGAAAATACTATCCGCGAAGTGGCCAATTTCCACTCGCAGCTGGCCCGCGAGAGGGAAACCATCAAGGAGCGCATCGCTCATATCAATGAATCCCTCACCCGGATAGATTACAATCCGGGCCGATACATCAGCCTTGAAGCACAAATGAACCCCGATGCCGACATCCGTGCATTCCAGGCGGAGCTGCGCGCCTGCACCGAGGGTACGTTGACCGGATCAGAGGACACCCAGTATTCTGAAGCCAAATTTCTACAGGTGCAGCAAATCATCGACCGATTCCGCGGCCGGACAGACTCCTCGGATCTGGATCAACGCTGGACAGCCAGGGTCACCGATGTGCGCAACTGGTTTGTTTTTGCTGCCAGCGAACGCTGGCGGGAGGACAACAGCGAACATGAACATTATGCCGATTCCGGGGGGAAATCCGGAGGACAGAAAGAAAAACTCGCATATACTGTGCTTGCGGCCAGTCTTGCCTATCAGTTCGGTCTGGAATGGGGAGAGGTGCGGTCGCGTTCCTTCCGTTTCGTGGTGATCGATGAAGCCTTCGGGCGCGGTTCCGATGAATCGGCCCAATACGGACTGCAACTCTTTGCACAGCTCAATCTGCAACTGCTCATCGTCACCCCCCTGCAAAAAATCCACATCATTGAGCCCTTTGTCTCAGGAGTCGGTTTTGTTCACAATGAAGAGGGACGCAACTCGGTGCTGCGCAATTTGAGCATCAAAGAATACCGCGCAGAAAAAGAGAGGATGCAGGTGTGAAGTGGACAACCCAGGCCGATCTGCGGCTTCAGGTGCAAAAATTCTGGGAGAAGGGAGACCTCCTGGCCGAGCTGACAGGCGGCGAAACAATTTTCCCACGCCGACTGACTCTGAAAGGACCCGATTCCAAAGAACTCAGTGAGCGTTTCGACGAAGTGCGTGACTGGATCACGCATCTGAAAAGCGCAGGCAGCCACTACCGGCTTACATGGCGCTGCATCAACCATCGCGTCCTGGGGACCAATGAAATTCCTGCACAGGTGTGGATAGACTCGCTGGAGGATGCCCTGGCAGTGCTCGGCAAACGGCAGGAAGCCGAAACCTTTGACGGATTGATCACCCTCACCCGGGAGAAGCAGCCGGATGTGCTTCCATGGCTTGCAACGCATTCTTTGAAGGCTCTGAAACTGGCTGACGACTGGTTTCGTCTGCTGGAGATTGTAACCTGGCTGCAGAATCACCCCCGGCCGGGAATCTATCTGCGGCAGATTATTATCCCGGGGGTGCACAGCAAATTCATTGAAACGCACCGGGGCGTCCTGGGGGCACTGTTCGACCTGACCCTGCCGCCGGAGGCTATTGACCAGGCAGCCAGGGGCGTCGAAGGATTCTGCAACCGCTACGGCTTTAAGAATAAACCCCTACAGATCAGGTTCCGCATCCTTGATCCGGAATCGACCCTGCTTTCGACGCATACCGACCAGGATATCACAGTAACCCAGGCGATTTTTACCGAGCTGAACGTGCCTGTTACCAGGGTATTCATCACCGAGAATGAGATCAACTTTCTGGCCTTTCCCCAGGTTCCTGACGCCATGGTCATTTTCGGTGCCGGGTATGGGTTTGACAACCTGGCCACGGCCTCCTGGCTGCAGGAACGAAAAATCTATTATTGGGGAGACATCGACACCCACGGCTTCGCCATTCTCAACCAGCTGCGAAAATTCTTTCCCAGGGCGACATCCTTGTTAATGGATCACGAGACGCTGCACACCCATCACGCCCTCTGGGGTTTCGAACCCAGTCAGGAAACTGCAGATCTCCTGCATCTGACTTCCTCAGAAAAGGCTCTGTACACGGCACTGTGCCAAAACAAATGGGCCGACCGGGTCCGCCTGGAACAAGAAAGAATCGGTTTCGATTCCCTGATTGAAGCCCTGCAAAAGATCTGACATTCCGATAGAAGGACCCTTATGTTCTCTCACGCCTGGCGGCGGCAAGCTGTCCCGGGATACACGGGGCAACGCCAGCGAAAGAACCGCCAGTCTTACTGCGAAGGATGAAAATAATGCAACCCACTGAAAAAACGTGAGAAATACAAATTGAACTAACGTACCTTAACGGCTTGCTTTCTCTTGGCTGCAGGAGACTACTCCGGCACCTCCTCCACATCAACCAGCTCAATATCAAAATAGAGATCCTGCCCTGCAAGCGGGGGGTTGGGATCAAGAATAATTCCTTCCGCCTCCAGCGCCACCACCTTTACAAGAACTGCGCCGCCGTAAGGACCGGGCATCTCAAGCTGCTCTCCCGGCTCTGGCTCAAGCCCCTCAGGAATTTCCTCACGGGCCAGGCGAAAGATTCTCTCCGGCCGAAAAGGGCCGTAAGCCTCTGCCGCCGGAATATGCACTGACTTTTTCTCGCCGACTTCCATCCCGATCACCGCCCCGTCAATACCGGGAATGACCTGTTTCGTACCAACACGAAACTGCAGCGGGTCGCGACAACGGCTGGTATCAAAAACCACGCCGTCCTCAAGTCTGCCAGTATAGTGAATTTCGACCCCGTCACCATTTTTCACAGCCATCACATCCTCCAGCAAGAAGGGGGCCTTGAAAAAGGAGAGATATCAATCTGATTCAGGGCACGGGAGAACCTTTACCACCGCCAGAGATAAAGCCTCTGCCGAGGACAAATTTTCGATTGCACCGAAGAGACAGGACAGAGATCAATTCTTCAAAATCCCCATAAAAAATGCCCGGAACCACAGTGCGGTTCCGGGCAGATTCGGGCAGCCTTCCAGACAGGCTCCGCATAATGCGATACTACCTTATTTTACCAGTGACTGCTCAATATAGGCAACCGTTTCAGGGGCAAGAGCAAGTCCATCGGCGAGCCGCTGCATGTATTGCTGCTCGGCAGCGGTATCCACCTCGATGGTGAGCAGGGAAGCCGCATAGATCTGTGCCGCGAGTTCCGGACGTCCACCAGCAGAAGCAATCACCCCGTCGAGATCATGCGGAGTCTGTGCCTCCCGGGTGAAAAACTGCTTTTCCTCGTCGGTGAGACCATCATCGTCAAGTTTCCCGATGATACGCTGCACCTCTGTCTCATCCAGTTTGCCGTCGGCCTTGGCAGCATTAATCATCGCCCGCACAAGAATCTCTGCCTCGCTGTCGAGATCGGCCTGCTGCGGCTCTTCATAGAGTGCTGCCGGGGTCTGCGCCGGAGTCTGTCCGCCCCGCTTCAGCGCGGAGACAGCGAGAGAGGCAAGCAGGGCAAGGGCTCCGCCGCCAATTGCCCCCTTTGCCGCTCCTTTGCCGCCACCGAGAAGAGCACCGCCGAGGGCACCGAGACCGCCGAGGGCAGATTTGTTATTACCGAGATTACCGAGGACATCACCGAGCATGCCAGCCAGCCCTCCCTGAGATCCCTGCCCATTCTGGCCGCCGGAAAGCCCGCTGAGGACACTGCCAAGCATATCACCAAGGCCGCCACCGCCGCTCTGGTTAAGCATGCCGCCGAGGCTGCCCATCAAATCGGCACCTCCATTCCCACTCCCGCCACTCCCGCCACTCCCGCCAGTACCGCCCAGGAAACTGCCGAGAACACTGGTGAGACGATTTTTACCGCTGCCAGCCACACCTGACTGAACGAGAGAACCAAGAATCTCTGCAAATCCTGCCATTTTCCCCTCCTGTATAGGAAATAATTTCTTACTCACTCGAAAAACATGGCGGTGAAATTTCGCCGCCGTTACGTTCCTTACTATTATAAGCGGGACAGAGTATCCCACAACCACCTGATGATAAAAATAAAATTGATGAACAAACCCTTTCTCAGGGATTGACGACCGCATCGTTTTCCCATAAACTTACGGCTAAATTATTTTTTTGAAGGAGTTCCCATGGAACGTATTCTCGTTATCTGTCTCTCCGTTGCTATCGGTGTTGGTTTTCTCTACTGGACAACGCAGGTCTTTCACCGTCCAGGAGCAAAAGAGTATGTCATGAAGCATCTCTGGTTCTGCCATCCCAATTCCATTTGCTACGGACGCACCGCGCTCGCCCTCATCGCCCTGCCAGTCTATTTTCCTCTCGGCTTTGAGAACCTCGGGATCATGATCTTCACCTTCGCCGCAGTGCTCGACGGAGTGGACGGAGTGGTGGCACGCAACTGCAACCTGGTCACCCCCCTGGGTGAATCCCTTGATCCGCTGTGTGACAAACTTACCTACCTGCCGGCGCTGCTCGCCTTCGCATACCGCGATCAGCTCTCCATGCCCCTTGTGGGGACACTGGTTGTCATAGAGATGCTCGGCCAGTTTGGCGCCCGGCCGATGCTGATGCTGCTCAAGACCTCCGGTGCCGCCAACAACTTCGGTAAAATTAAAGCGATGATCTGTTTCGGTCTGGTCATCTTCTGTGCCCTGCGCTCCGCCAATCCGGAGATAATCAACGTGGGCGATGAAATTCTGGTGGCCTGCCTGGTGCTGGCAAGTGCCTCCATTGTTTTCAAATTTGTTCCCAACCGACTCTATGCCGACATCCTCTCCACCCTCAACTTTTTCTGCGGCGTTTTCAGCCTCTACTTCGCTTCTCAGGGACATTTTGCCCTGGCTGTCTGTGTAATTATCGTGGGCCAGCTCTTCGACCTCTTCGATGGCCGCATGGCGGAGTTGCACGGCGGCACCCAATACGGTCCCTACCTTGATGACATTGCTGACTTCATCAGCTTCGGCGTCGCACCATTCTACATCATCTTGAAAATCTGCCCTCAATGGTATGGCTGGCTGGTGGCCACAATCTTCCTCGGGGCGGTCGCCTTCCGTCTCTACCGCTTCGTGGCTGTGGACAAGAAACGCACTGACCTGCCTCCCGGCATCTTCAACGGTCTCCCCAGCCCCGCCGGTGCCCTGCTGGTGCTCGGGGCAGCACTGTTCAAGCTTCCCACCGTCCTGCTGATCTCCGCTCTCATCTCCGCCGCCCTGATGGTCAGCCATCTGCGCTTCGCCCACTTCGGGCGGATCATTCTGAAAAATGTCCCCAAACCACTCTTTTTCAGCCTGAGTGCTGCACTCATTATCATCATCACCTTTCTGATCAAGACCCGCAGCGTCAACCTCTTTGGAGCGATGATTCTCGCATCCTGCCTTCTCTATCTGATAGTCGGCAAGCGCAACTCCCTGTAAACAAGCAGGAACAAAAGACAAGTTGTTTCAAGATCCCCTGAAGGAAGGCTGCCCTGAAGACGCCAGAAGCAGCCTTTTTTGTCCGAGCGAAAAAATCTCAGACCGTAGTGGAAGAGGAAGAATAAACGCGACGGGCCACCACCGAGTTCTGCTGTACCACGGCACAGCACAGGGGGGGGAGAGGGCATCTTCTGCCTGTTCAGTGAAACTCGGGCCAGGCAGCGGCAGGAACCGGGCTCCCTGCTTTTCAAGGTTGCCCGTCTGGCCAGCTTCCCTCTCATACCAATTCCATTTTTTACTGAACAAAGAACGTGGATGGACAAACAGGATGACAAATTGATTCCATTGCAGAGGCGTCTGTTGTGGAATGAGACACATGTTGTGCTAAAGATTTTTTTCTTTTCCCTGCCTCCTGCCTCCTGCCTCCCTTCTTCCGTCCATCCCTGTTTAATTTTAAAAATCTTTTTCTCAAATGCTTCTGCTTTCCTTCGCGTTCCTTAGCGTTTTTCGCGGTAAAAAAAATTGTCTTACCGCCCTTTGCTTTTTACTTTTTCCGTTCTCCTGCTTCCCTTCCACGACCTCTGAATTCGCCAATACAAGGTGTAAATGGTATCAGTCGTCAGCAAGCGCAGCCATTTCCGCCTCGCCAAACAGCTCCAGCAGATGAACTGCCCGCACGGGCAATTCCGCCCGACACAGGGAAGTCTCAAGCTGCATCACGCAACCAGGACAGGCAGTGGCGACCAGTTCTGCGCCGCACGCCTGCACCCCTTCCACCTTTTTTTCTCCAATGAGACCACTCTCTTCACTGTGATGCACGGAGAAGGTGCCACCGAGACCGCAACAACGGGACGCCCCTTCCATCTCCACAAAGTCCACCCCCGGCAGAGCAGCAAGCAGATGCCGCGGCGGAGCGAGAATCCCCCGGTTTTTCAAATGGCAGGGATCGTGCCAACAGACCTTCTGCCGTTTCACCGCTCTCGGCAAGGCGGCCAGCCGTTCGCAGACACCCTCCTCTTCGAGGAAGACGGTGAAATCCACCACTTTCTTCGCCAGGATGGCGGGATCACCACCCATGGTGAGGTAATATTCACCGATTCCACCGCCGCAGGAGGCACAGGCGGTAATTATATAATCGACATCGAGGGGCATGAAGGCCCGCACGTTGGCCGAAGCAAGACGGCTGACCAGCGGACCGTCCCCCGAGGAGAGTGCGGGCATCCCGCAGCAGCCCTGCCCCTTCGGCAAATAAACGGTGCAGCCGAGGCGGACAAGAACCTCCACCATCTTTTCCCCGATCTGCGGATAGAGCCAGGTAATGGCGCAACCAGCGAAAAAGGCCACTTTCGGCCTTCCCGGCTGCCCCTCAATCCGTTCTGGCAGGCGGGCAAAAAGGTTTTTCCCCGCCGGAGCGGGCAAAATTCTCTCACCGACAACCGGCAGCCTGTCCAGCGGAAACCGCAGCCGCAGGCCACTGCTCTCCGGGACTTTCTCCATCATCACCGGGGCCAGCGCCGCGCCCGCTGCAACCACACCACGCATCAGGGTTTTGCTGCCGAGCAGAGCCGCAACACCAACGCCCACAGCGGAAAGCCCCGTCTCTGCGGCCACCTCCCTGCGTATCGCGCCGACAATCTCGGCGGTGGGAACATCATTGGGACAGCCATGGGTACAGGAACCACACATCAGACAAAGACTGATATCCTGTCGCGCAGCCGGTTCCAGCTCTGCCCCCCGTCCAAGTTCTCCCGCCAGCATTGCCGCAGCCACGGCCACTTTACCCCGGGCCACATTCCCCTCACGCCGTCCTGCAGACCACGCCGGACAGTATGCCTGGCAGGCACCGCATCGTACGCATCTCTGTATTGCATCGGCAAAATCTTCGAGAACTTTATGCCTGCCGGGAGTTTTCCGCACAACAGCCTCACTCATCATCGGGTCCTCTGAGAAAAATTTTCCCGGGATTGAGGATATCATCAGGATCCAGCGCCCGCTTGAGGGTACGCATGTACGCGATGGTTTCCGGAGAGAGCTCCATGGCGAGATAACGGGCCTTGGCGAGCCCCACCCCGTGCTCCCCAGAAATAGAACCGCGCAACTCAACGGCCGCCGCAAAGACCTGTTCAATCAACGCATCCACCCGCGCTTCCATCCCGGCCTCGCACAGGTCGGTAAGGATGTAGACGTGGATATTGCCATCTCCGGCGTGTCCGAAATTGACGATGGGGATGCCGGACTCCGCCGACAGTGCCTCAAGACGGCGGATCATCTGCGGAATCTTTGACCGCGGCACCACAATATCCTCGTTGAAACGATCTGGAGCCTGTGCGCGAACGGCCGGAGAAACTGCCCGTCGCATCTGCCAGATCCGCTCGGATTCCTCCGCCGTCTCCGCCACGACACTGCCAATCACATCCCTGCCGGCAACCACCGCCATCACCCGCGCCACCTCTCCGTCGAGCCACTCCCGGCGGCCGTCCACCTCGATAATCAGCGCTGCGCCACAGTCTTCGGGGAGATCAATCTCTGTTCTGCCACGAAGACAGGCGAGAGTCGCGCGGTCCATGAACTCAAGAGTGGCAGGGATAATCCGCGCACCGATGATCGCCGAGACCGACTCCGCCGCACCGTCGATGGAGGAGAAAAAGAGCAGCATGGTCTTCTTTGCCTCCGGTTTCGGCAGCAGTCGCAGAGTAATCTCCGTGGCAATGCCCAGCGTCCCCTCGCAGCCGACAAAAAGACGGGTGAGGTCGAAACCAACCACGTTTTTCAGGGTGCGCCCGCCCGTATGGATAATTTCGCCGGCGGGCGTCACCACCTCAAGCCCAAGCACATAGTCACGGGTGGAACCGTATTTCACGCAACGGGGCCCGCCCGCGCACTCCGCCACATTCCCGCCAAGGGTGCTAAACTCTTTTGAAGCAGGATCCGGGGGATAAAAGAGGCCGAGTTTTTCCACCCGCGCCTGCAGCTCTGCAGTAACAACTCCAGGCTGCACCACTGCAAGAAGATTTTCCGTGTCGATTTCCAGGATACGGTTCATGCGTGCAAGCGACAGGATGATGCCGCCGTGCACCGCCAGCGCACCACCGGTGAGGCCACTGCCTGCGCCCCGCGGCACCACCGGCACCTTCAACTCTCCGGCAAGACGCATCACCGCCGCCACCTCCTCAGCGCTCTCGGCGTACACCACCGCTTCCGGCAGAAATCGCCCCCGCCCGGCGTCGAACCCATAGAGCAGACGATCGGTCTTTGCCGTTGTCACCCGGTCCCTGCCAACAAGAGCAGTGAGACGCCTCTCAAGACCACTCATGGCAACCTCGGAAAAGCTGTTCGGCTCCCGCCGCTTTGCAGCCGACGACCGGCGGCAGATATGACAATGCACAGTAGAATCTTTTCATTCATTCTTTCTCCATTACTCATCAGAAGACCTTGAAACAGCTTGTTTTTCGTTTATATTCGAGAGACCCAGTATTTGTTTTACCTTCTTTTTCCCCTGATGGAACCCCTTCTGCCGCTCACCCCGTTGATATATATATCGATACAGAATATTGTGGGCACATGGAAGAACCTTGTATTTCGTTCATATTCGATGTCCCCTGCAACCTGAAAAAGGAGCATTTCATGGAATTTATCAACGCTGACAAAGCCCCCGCTGCCATTGGCCCCTATGCCCCCGCTGTCCGCGCGGGAAACCTCTGCTTTTTTTCCGGCCAGGTCCCCTTTCATCCCGAAACCGGCGAAGTGGTCGGGAAAAACATCCGGGAACAAAGCAGGCAGGCCCTTACCAACCTCCAGAGTATCCTTGAGGCAGGAAAACTTCAGATAACTGATCTTGCCCAGACAACCATCTATCTCAGCAACATGGATGATTTCAGTGACTTCAACGAAGTTTATGCTGAATTCATGGGTACCCACCGCCCCGCCCGCTCCTGCGTCGAGGTCTCCCGACTGCCCCATGATGTTCTCGTGGAAATTACCGCTATCGCGGTAAAAGAGCAATAAAGGGGACCTTGAAACAGCTTGTATTTCGTTCATCTTCGAGGCACAGGAGGGAATTTACTACAGCCATGTTTGATCGGAGTCCAGCGCTTACCTCGACGTCTCGTTCCTCGCTTTGTCGGAGAATAAATTTTTGACTGTAACGAAGAAGATGGACGATTATTCAAGGTGCCATTATGACTAAAAAAGGTAACTTCTCAAAAAATTATGGGAAAAGACAAAGATTTTTTTTGGCCATTTAGTCTTTGTCTTTCCTCCTTTTACTTTTCCCTTTCTCCTGTCTCCCTTCTCCTGCCTCCCCTTTGCCGTCCTTCCCGTTTTAATTTTAAAAATCTTTTTCTCAAATGCTTTGCTTTCCTTCGCGTTCTTCGCGGTAAAAAAATTGTCTTACCGCTTTTTACTTTTTTCGTCTTCCTGCTCCCCTTCCACGACCTTTGAATGCGCCAATACAAAGTGTAAATGATAGTACTCAAAAAGAGTGCTCTTCCAGAAAGAGAAATGCAGAAAGCCGGAGTCTCCGCAGGGAGGCTCCGGCTTTCTGCATTCTTTATCTGTTCCCGGAAACAGTGAACAACCAGGATCTGTCGCTCACGAGGAATTGCAAAAATTCTTCTCTTTTAATTTCCTTAAAAATATCCTGTGAACAGGAAAAGACCTGCGGTAATAAGTGCACCAAGAAAACCGTACGGCATCTGCGTAATGGCATGGCGGAAATTATCACAACCAGAGGCCGCCGAACTGAGGATGGTCGCATCTGAG
>JALNVI010000031.1 GCA_023231425.1 Desulforhopalus sp.
CCCTCGATGTTTCGTTCCTCGCTTTGTCGGAGGATAAATCTGGCTGTAATAAAGAAGATGGGCGATTATTCAAGGTACCCATAAAAGCAGAGTTAAAGCTGTCGCCCCGGGAAATCTTCGGAATGTACTTACTTGCGGCGCCACGTGTGGAAGCGCTCAATGAAAGCGAGCAGTTTTTGCGGTGCATGGTCGCGTTTCCAGTTGCCAGCAACGTTTTTATTCGCTTCAGCCATCGTAGGGTAAATATGGATGGTTCCCAGTAACTTGTTGAGGCCCAGCCCATATTTCATGGCTAAGACGAATTCGGCAAGCAGCTCACCCGCATTCGCACCTACGATAGTAGCACCTAAAATTTTATCTTTACCTGGTGCGGTAAGCACTTTAACAAAACCACGGGCGTGATCGTCAGCTAAAGCACGGTCCAGCCCGCCGATGTCGTAACGGGTTATTTCTACTTCGATATCCTGCTTCCTGGCAGAGGTCTCATTTAAACCCACAGTGGCTATTTCTGGTTCTGTAAAGGTCGCCCAGGGAATAACGCGGTAATCAACCTTAAAGGTTTTAAACGGTCTGAATAAGGCATTTACCGCAGCATACCAGGCCTGGTGACTTGCAGTATGCGTGAACTGATAGGGACCTGCTACATCACCGGCCGCCAGAATATTCGGATATTTGGTTTGCAAAAAGTCGTTGGTGATAATGGTACGGGCAGTCTCAATACCCAATTTCTCTAAACCAAAACCGGTCAGGTTGGCCTGGCGGCCTGCTGCTACTAAAATTTTATCGAAGGGAATCCGTTCTTCTTTCCCCTCAGACTCAACCAGTAATACATTGCCTTCGCTGGTGTTTTCCACGGCCATGGCGATGGTATTCAGGCGTAAATCAATGCCGTCTTTTTGCAGTTGAATCTGCAGGTACTCTGCCGCATCTGGATCTTCTTTATTAAGTATCTGCTTTCCGCGCTGAATTTGCGTAACGTGGGTGCCCAGACGGCCAAATGCCTGAGACAGCTCACAACCAACAGGTCCGCCCCCCAGTACGATCATACGCTCAGGCTGTTCGCGGATTTCCCACAGGTTGTCTGCGGTTAAATAATCGATGTCTTTCAAGCCTGGAATGTCTGGCACAAATGCACGGGCACCTGTGGCAATAACAATATTGCGTGTGGTGAGTGACTGCACGCCATCTTCGGTCTTAATGTCGACCTGCCAGGGTGACACTATGGTCGCACTGCCGAGAACAACCTTAACCCCCAGTGATTCATAGCGCTCAACCGAATCATGGGGCTCGATAGATTTAATGACGTTATGAACTTTATTCATAACGGCTTCAAAGTCTATTTTTGGAGCCCCATAGGTCACTCCGGCATTTTGCGATGTATGATAAATATGCGCCAGTTTACTGGCGTGCAGTAAACTTTTAGATGGTACGCAACCTGTATTTAAACAGTCACCACCCATTTTGTGACGCTCAACCAGAGTTACTGATGATTTAATTGCTGCCGCGATATAGGCTGTTACCAGGCCAGCAGCTCCTGCACCGATAACGACCAGGTTGCGGTCGAATTTCTTTGGTTTTTCCCAGCCTTTGTAAACACGGTGCTGTTGCAGGGCGTTCAAAATGAATTTGGCTGCAATGGGGAAAATACCCAGTAACACAAATGATAAAATCAAGCTGCCTGAGAGGATGTCAGACAACTGTTTTATTTCGACCAGCTGTGTTCCGGCATTCACATAAACCGCTGTGCCGATTAACATGCCCAGCTGGCTGACCCAGTAGTAGGTCCAGGTTTTAATGCCTGTTACACCCATAACCAGGTTAATGATAAAGAACGGGAAGAGAGGGACAAGGCGCAGACTGAGTAAATAGAAGGCTCCATCTTTCTCGATCCCTTTATCGATGGCTTCGAGCTTTTTCGAGAAGGTCCTCTTAATCCGGTCACGAAACAGGAAGCGCGAAGCGAGGAAGGCCAGTGTCGCACCGATACTTGAGGCAAAGGAGACAAGTAATAAGCCCCAGCCAAAACCAAATAATGCACCTGCCCCCAGAGTTAAAACCACTGCGCCTGGCACGCTGAGGGCGGCGGCGATCGTATAAATGACCAGATAGCCAATAAATGCCACGAACCAGTTCTTGTTTATATATTCAGCGAGTACCTGTTGATTGTTCTTTAAACTCTCAAGGGTAAGATATTGCTGTAAATCGAACACAAAGAAGATGGTAATAAGCGCTGCAATGATGACGACTAATATCGTACGTTTGCTCTTCATGTGGAGTTTACCCCTTGAAGTGGGAGATTCAGGTTAATTGAACATCTCTGGGAAGTTCAATTAACCAGGGTTGAGTGAAAACAGTGTTTTCAAAACGGTTTGCAGCAGTATGTCACGCGCAGGGGGAGTTGCCATAACGGGCCTCTATACAGGTATAAACGAAATCGGTCCATAAGGGTACTTTGAAGAATCCTGTATTTCGTCCATATTCGAGGCACAGGAAGAAATTTACCGCAGGTATATGATAATATTCGTGTTGCTGGCGTTATGGTTACACACGCTGCATATTTACTCAAATACTGAGGAATCTCCAGCAGGGCCTTGCGTTGATGGATGAGCATTTGTTTGACTCGCGCAACTTGATGGAAGAGACGGAAGTGAATATTCTTGCAGTCCAGGTCAGGAACGGATCAAAAAAATTTAACAGGACAGAAATCTATGCAACTCTTTGAAGAAGCGAAAATTGGGAACATAATACTGAGAAATCGATTCATCCGTGCCTCCCTGTGGATGAAGGGGGCGAAAGAGGGCCATATTACTCCGGCACTGCAGGAGACCTATAACGATCTTGCTGTGGGCGGCGTCGGCCTTATTCTCAGCGGGTATATGTATATCAGCCCGGATGAAAGGCCCAACGTGGGGATGGTCGCGATCAGTGATGACAGTTTTATTCCGGAACTGAAGGCCTTTGTTGATGAGATTCATCAGCACGGCGGAAAAATCGCGGCGCAGATCTGTTACGGTGGCTCGCAGTCGGACCATCCAGATGCGGTGAAGATGAAGATGATCGGCCCCTCTGCGGTGAAAAACCGTGTCTCTGAAATTACCCCGAAGGAGGCGACAAAAGAGGATCTCGCTGCCATCAAAAAACAGTTTGCCGACGCCGCAGTGCGGGCGCAGAAGGCGGGGTTTGACGGTGTGCAGCTCCACGCCGCCCACGGTTATTTCCTCAGCATGTTCCTTACTCCATATTACAATCGCCGTACCGATGAATACAACGGGACCATTCACGACCGCGCGCGGATTATCTATGAAGTTGTGGAGGAGGTCGGCAAAGCGGTGGGGCCCGATTTCCCGGTGATGATCAAGATTAACCACGACGATTTCATGGATGAGGGCGAGGGACTGGTGTTTGAGGACGCCCTTGAGGTGATGAAACGCCTCGATACCATGGGGCTGGCTTTGATTGAGGTGAGTGGCTCCAACGGGAGTTCCGGTAAGGGGATGGGGCCAGCAAGAACAGAGATTATCCGTGAAGATGATCAGAGTTATTTCCGTGAAGCCACCGAAAAGATTGCCGCCGCGATAAAGACTCCGGTGTCGCTGATGGGAGGAAACCGCAGTATCAAGGTGATGACTAAAATTCTCAATTCCAGTGAGATTCGCTTCTTCTCAGTGGCTCGGCCACTGCTCAGTGAGCCGGACCTGATCAATCGCTGGGGGATGGATATGGGGTATCGACCCAAGTGTGTTTCCTGCAACCGCTGCGCGAAAACGACTCCCAATAGCTGTATTCTGAACCGTATGACGATGTAGGCGGAGAAGTTTTCGCAGAGAGAGGGGGAAAAAAGGGAGGCAGGAGATGGGAGAAAGGGAAAAGCAAAAGGCGGTAAGGCATTTTTTTACCGCGAAGAACGCGGAGGAAGGCAGGAAGGACGGGAAGCAGGAGGCAGGGAGACGCAAAAGGTCTTTGTAGAGATGACCAATTTGGGCGTCTCTACAGTGAAATTAATTTATCATCCTGTTTTATTCCCGTTGCAGGAGTGATCTCGCCTCGGCCGTCAGAGCAATGAGGTCTGTTCTGTCGACAAGAGAGATGTCAAACTTGCGGTTTAGTGCGGCAAAGTGCTTCAGGCCGAAACCGATCTTGTTGAGATAGGAGAAGACGCCGATGGCACCGGTGGAAAAATCATTTGCCTTCGGCCCATAAAGAGCCCGCAGATCGGCAAGGTCTGCAAAAATTTCTTCCACGGTCTTGCCGTATTCTTTGTACATGGGCGGGACCTCTCCCGCTTTAATCTGTTCTCCGATCTTCCTGGCGGTCATGGCTGCGGCCATTGAGGCGCGGCAGAGTCCAATGCCGGAAACGTGGCCATTACCGAAAGCCAGTCCCTTGTACACCTGATCTTCACTGGCAAAACCGCCGGTCATGACAATTGCGGGCAGTGGCATGCCTTCTTTTTTCAGGCGGGAACACAGCCTGACCACAACATCTTCCAGGCAGACCGTGGGCAGGGACCACTCATTCATCATCTTCGAGGGACTGTACCCCGATCCGCCACCGGCTCCGTCAAAAGTTATCATGTCCACATTTTCTGTACAGGCAATGCGCAGGACCCGCTCAATATCGACGGGATCAAAACCGGCCATCTTGAAATAGATGTTTCTGGCGCCCATATTCCGCAGGTCTTCAATGTGGCTGCTTAGCGTTTCTTCTGTCCAGAAGGGCAGACGGCCACAGGTATAGAAATTGGGGCAGACATTCTCGCGATACGCCTTCTGTACGGCGGGATCTGTCGGGTCAGGATGAACAATATCTCCACGTCCTTTTCTGCGTAACGCGGTTTCAAGATCTTTCACCTGCTTTACCGGCTGGATTCCCTTGGCGGCCTGGCCGAACTTTATCTCAATCGCCTCCGCCCCATATTTTTCAATGGCGATCCTCGGGACTCCAGCGAGGTCGTCATCGATATTGCACTGCAGTACAATCTGCCCATATCCACGGTTGTAGCGGCGGAAACAGTCAAGGGCCTGCCCGAGAAGCGGAAACTCTGTTATCTGTCCCTTTTCCATTCGCAGAGCGGTATCGTTGTTTCTCGCATCCTCGCCAATCACACAGGTTACTCCCGCCATGGCTGCCCCGGCAAAATAGTCCTGCCAGTTCAGCTTGATCAGTGCGGGAAGGATAAAAGGCCGCTCCATCCTGACCGGATGACGTGTGCCGTAGCTGCATTCGAGGTTTACGTTGAAAATCGTACACTCTTCACTGTTTGCCGGGGCTTTCTGCGCTCCGAAGACTCTGCCGTTTATATTGAAGTGCGAATAATCAACTGGATAATCTTTCTCTGAGGCAATCTGATTGTTTCCCGTGGTCATGGGGTAGACTGTCTGCGCCCCTGATACCGCCGCCTGGGCAATCTCACAGGTTCCCGCGCACTCGTCTGTGCAGAAGGAGCACATCCCGGATTGAGGGGAAATAAAGGAGCTTCTGTTTCTGGCAAAGGTAAATCCGGAGCTGAGTTTCGGTGACCAGGTCATGGCGCTGTCTCCTGTTGGTGTGGTGCGTTGTGATACTGTTACAACGGGTTGGGAATACAAGTGGATACAAAATAATAATATTCTGCAGAGAAAGATGTTTTCAAGGGTTCTTCACAGTCAAACTTTTTTATTGCAGATGTAGAGGGAGCCATGGGGCGGCTGTATCCTTAACGAGGAATCATTCAGCTGCTTATAATATGTTGAAGTATTTCTGAATCATAATCCGTGTTGGGAGGTTTTTTTTAGCCTGCAAAAAAGTGAAAATTTGCCGAAAAGACCCTGCTTCATGGTAGAATACATGATTTTGGGTATGACCTGATTTTTTATCTTTAAAGAAATGCTTATGCGTCTGGCATTGCAACTTCCAACCTCCAACCTCAAGCAATTAAATCCATGCTGCTACTTAACCGAAGTGAACTGCAACAAATACTGACTGAAGAGAGTGTGATCGACGCTGTTGAAGGTGGTTTTCGCGCCCATCAAAAGGGGGAGACGATCTCTCCGTTACGGATGCACGTTGACCTGAAAAAGACGTCTGGAATATATCTGTTGATGCCTTCCTTCCACAATTCCGGATCAGCTTTCGGAAGTAAAATTCTCTCTCTTTACGCTGCCAATCCAGCGAAAAACAAGCCCACCATCAGTTCAATGTATCTCCTGTGCGATGGCGAAGACGGCAGCTTTCAGGCAATAATGGACGGTGGATGTCTCACTGGAATGCGTACCGCCGCGGCATCTGCTGTGGCCAGCAAATACCTCGCACGGCCTGACGCAAAGGTGCAGGGAATCATTGGTACCGGCACCCAGGCAATGTTTCAGGCAGCTGCAATTGCAACGGCCTGTCCGTGTGAACGCCTCATTGTCTACAATATCCACCGGGACAAGGCTGTACAGTTTGCTGAAAAAGCTGCGTTGCGTCTGGGGATACCGGTAGACGTCGCTGCCTCAGTCAAAGAAGTCGGGCAGCAGGCCGATATCATCACCACCGTGACCTCTTCCAACTCTCCTGTTCTTGACTTGAGTGACGTTCGGCCGGGCTGTCATATCAACGCCGTCGGTGCCTTCAAACCCAGGATGCAGGAAATTGGTGGTGATCTGATAAAGGCAGCCCGGGTTGTTGTCGATTCCCTCGAAGCCTGCCTCGCGGAAACGGGCGACCTGCTTGTTCCTATCAATAACGGCAGCTACAGCGCTGAAGAAATCCATGGAGAACTCGGTGATCTTCTCCTCGGCAATATCTCAGGGCGGGTGAGTGACGATGATATTACCCTGTTTGAATCGGTGGGGCTCTCTTTTGAGGATCTGGTTACGGCTCAACTTGCCTTTACCCGCGCCCGCGAAAGGAATCTTGGCAGCGAAATCGACCTTACCCTGTGAGAGAACGGGGTAATTCACCAAAAAAATGGGCTGAGTGCGAATAATCAGGTATTGTTTTCCTGGGATCTTTACTGCGGTCCCAGGCCCTTTTAGATTTTCTCCTCTACTTCTCCTCCCGCTGCAAAAATGTGCGGCTGCTGCCAGCGAGCAGCGCCGCCATGATTGCCAGCACTCCTGCGACTGCAAATCCCGTCTTCAGACCAGCGTGATCCCCCACCAGACCGATCAATATGGGGATGCAGCCGGCTCCCATGAGAAAACCAATTGGAGCCCCGATTGATAGACCCATGCCGCGGAACGCCCCCTTACCAAGTCGTGCGTAGCAGGCAAAGCAGGAGGGGAAAAAGATGACAGCGATCAGCGGCTGCACGAAGATAAACGTCAGCAGCAGCCCTCCTGAGCAGATTCCGATGGGGACGGTCAGCAGCCCTGCCAGCAGCAGTGCTCCCGCCATCACCCGGCCGTTTCCGAAGTGATCCCCGAGCCAGCCCCCGATCAGTGGCATAACGATGGAGCCGATGCGTGAAAACGCCACGATGGAATTTGCATGTTCAACACTCATCCCATGCTCGTTTACCAGCAGCAGCGGCAGCATGGAGTAGATCCCCATGGTTGAACCGGCCGCGAAGGAGAGCATGACAGTGATACGCCAGAAGAGGGGACTGGTGAAGAAATAACGCACCACCTGCAGGCTGACCGGCGGTTGTTTACGTTTCGCGTTGCATCCGTGTTTGAGATAGAGCAGATTCCAGAAAAGGAGCAGCACTCCCAGTGCCTGCAGGCCGTGGCGCCATCCCATGAGAATGCCGAGCAGGCTGGCAATGAGCGGGGCAAGGACAAAGCCGAGGTTGGGAGCCAGCTCGTGAATGGACATTCCCCGGGTGAGCCAGGCTGCCGGGCTGATTTCTGCAATGGTCACCATTGCCGTCGGAAAGTAAAGACCGGACGCCAGACCTGTGAAAAGACCGGCGGCGAGGAAAGCGGACAGGTTGTGGCAGAGGGAGAAGAGAAACAGGCTCAGCCCCGTCAGCAGTCCGGAAAGGACAATTGTCCGTCGATTGCCGATTCTTGAGCTGAGGTTTGGGGCGAAGAGGATGGAGACGACATAGCCAAACATGATGATAAAAAAGAGTGAACCTTCCGCGCTGTGGCTGATGCTGATCTCCTTTTCAATAATCGGCATCAGGGGTGAGATGATCACCCGGGCAGTGAAGATAAGGAAAAAGATCGACGAGAGGAAGAGCAGGGATGGCAGTGCGCTGCGGAAACTGCCGCCGAGCTGCAGTTGAGAATCAGTTGATCCGGCCATTACAGGTCTCCATATCTTTGTGCTGCTTTGAGGTGCGAATTTTTTAAGATTCAGGGAAAACGGTGAAATTTAAGAACGGACCGCAGGAACGGGGGCGAACGCTGCAGGATGTCACTGGCAGGAAGCCGCAGGCTGGTAAGGTGCAGTGGGGGGATTATCGGGAGGCCAGAATACCTGATTTGAAAATGAGAGTGCTCTCTCCGGGGAAAGGGAGTGGAACATTTCGTGGCAAACGTACTTCCTGAACTCTTTGGGGTACCCTTTGGTAAAGGAGCTGGCAGGGCAGCACAAGAATGCAGTTCACAAAATACGAAGACTGTCGAAAACTAAAAAGCCCGGGTAACCTTCACTGTTGTTGTTGTTGTTGTTGTTGCCTGCTCTCTTGCGCTGCGACATCAACCATCACAGACAGTATATGGGCCCCGCCCCCCATAACGACCCCTTTTACCGGAGCAACATCACCGTAATCTCGCCCCCAGGCAACGGTAATATAGCGTTCATTGACAATTAAATTGTTGGTAGGATCCAGATCCACCCAGCCAAAATCGGGTACGAAAACAGAAAACCAGGCATGGGAGGCATCGGCACCAACCAGTTTTGGCTTTCCAGGCGGAGGAATTGTTTCCATATAACCGCTCACATAGCGTGCCGCAAGGCCAAGACCCCGCAGGCCGCTGACAGCAAGATGAGCGAAGTCCTGACAGACCCCCTTTCTCTTTATCAGCACCTGCTCGACAGTCGTGTCGACAGTACTTGCAGTCTTGTCGTAGGCAAATTCCGTGAAAATTCGCTGCATTAAATCGATGGCACCTTTCAGCACAGGCATCCCCGGGGGAAAAGACAGCCTGGCGTAAGCCGTTGCCATAGTATTGATGGTGACCAGCGGGCTGGCAAAGACAAATTGCGACGCCTCAAGTTCGATCGGTTGTTTGTGTTCTGCCAGCCGCTGTGCCACTCTTTCGTGAGGGACAGTTGCATCCGGTACCAACAGGAGTGGACGTGACGTCGTGACGATGCTGGTGGCAGACATTGCTAATTCATTATGCGGATGCTGGACCATGAACACATGAACCGTATTGCCAAAATAATCGGTTCGACAATGTAGATATTGGGGCTTGGGAACGATCGACAATTGACATTCAAGAACCTCCTGGTACGGTGTCGACCGAGGATGCAGTAAGAGTTCATTCTGAGAAAGTGAAGCTGGTGCAGAATACTTATAACTGGTGTTATGAATAATGCGATATTTCATACTGCAGGCTCACCTGAGATCATTGCGTAGTGGGGTGTGGCAGGGACACGACTGAGATAATGTCCACTGATTTCCATGGTGAAATCTTTTAAAAGAGCTTCCATCGAAGTAAGAAATGTTGCCAGCATTTCATTTTGAGGGCTGTTTTCACCACACTCTAGTTCTGTCAGATCGAGCAGGCGAACGGTTGTAAGCATTTTCAGGGCAATCCGTTCCTCAGCACAGAAAAATCGCCTCTTATTCTGCCGAGGCAGGTGTTCGACATGACTCGCAAGCTTGCTGAACTGGAACGCCAGCGACTTGGGATTGCTTTCATCAGCCAGCAGAAGGTCCAGTACCGGCGCCAATTGAAATGTGGATTTGTATCTGGCCCGATATGTCATAAGACTGTCAGATACTTCCAGCAGAGATTGCAAGGTGTTCCTGCTGTTACTGCAAATCTCAGGAAGACCGATTCGGATAAGAATTGCCAGATTCAAGGCCCGCTCGACCCTGCGGCCCATGTCGAGGAAGCGCCAGCCCAGGCCTCGAGTCATACTTTCCATGGCCAGTCCGCTAAAAGCACTCAGGGTGAATAAGGTCTTATCTAACAGCTCTAAAGGGTCACTGGATGGATTATTACCAAAATCCTCCAATCGGTTGATTGCCCGAGAAGAGTCCGTAGAGAGTCGATCACGCACATTCCGCGTCGTTTCCTGTACACGTTGCAAAATAAACACAACACTTTCCGGACGATCCTTTCGATACAGTGCATCACGGAGATATTCCACCAGTTCCCTGTAAAAGAGATGCTTGCTCTCCGTCGCAGAATTTTTAGGAATGATATTTTTCGTGCGAAGAATGTTGAGCAAAAACGGCAACTCTGGAATTTCCTCAAGTCGATCTTCACCTGATAATCTTAAATATACTGCGCGTAACAGGCGTATCAGCCCTTCGGCACGCTCAAGATAACGTCCCAGCCAGAGGAAGTTGTCGGCCACCCGGCTGGGGAGATCATTACTGCGCTTGAATTCGGCGACGGTATGGAATCCATTCATCATGGAAAAAGGTTCGATCGGGTTGTCCGACAACACCCAGATGTCCTTACTCTGCTGTTGTTCCGGAGAACCTGTTTTGAGTGTTTCAACATCACCTGCGGTAATCGCCAGACCTCCCGGCATAACAGAGAAGCCCTTCTCCGTTGCGCAGGCAAAAACCCGTACAACATTATAACACTGACTGGCACCCCCGAGATCCCATGTTGGAGCCAGAGAGGGAATAACGGGAGCGGAAATCATATACCCTGATGGATTTGTTCTTATTTTCGCCATCAAATCAGCTGATTGATCGACTACGGCTGATGTATCCATGGCCGGACCGACGGTCAACTGGTGCAATTGGGCTATGGCCTGATTGAGTCCGTCACTGTTGCCGCACCACCAGGCGGGGTGGTTTTCCAGCAGCAACTCTGTGCCAAGCAATTGCTGGCAAAGCAGAGGAAGGAAAGTCTTTAATATTGGCGTATCGACAAAGCCGCTGCCGATGGGATTAACGATATCGATGTTTTGTTCACGACATACCTGGATGAGCCCGGCCACTCCATTGGCCGTTTCACTTCGCAGGGCAAAGGGGTCGCTGCTGAGATCGGGAATGTGACGGAAGATGGCCTCCACAGGCTCAAGTCCGGCCAGTTTTTTTAAAAAGACCTTCCCGTTGCGGACGGTGAGATCCTGCCCTTCCACCAGTGGGTATCCGAGATAGCGGGAGAGCAGGGCGTGTTCGTAGTAGATACGGCTGTCAGGGCCCGGAGAAAACAGCACAATACCAGGGTCTTCTTTCCGAAGAGAGGCTCGTTGGATCAGGGCGCGGTGAAAGGTCTGGAAAAAAGGTGCTAACCGACGAATCTGGGTTTTATGGTAGAGCTCGGAAAACACCCGTGACATGACAATGCGGTTTTCCAGGGCATAGCCAATACCCGCAGGGTTAGAAGCATAATCACGCAGTACTCGAAAACGACCATCAAAACCACGATAGAGGTCTACGGCATAAAAGGTCAGGAAACGATTCCCAGAAGGCTGAATCCCATGGCAGGAATGCAGAAAGTTGGGGTTTGCAAAGACCAGCTCAGAAGGAATACTGCCATTTTTTAACAACGCCTGGGGCCCGTAGGTATCCGCCAGAACTTTTTCGAGTAACAGGGCCCGTTGTATCACCCCCCCCTCGATCCCTGTCCATTCCTCCTCTGAAATGGGCAATGGAATCATATCAAGCGCCCAGGAGGTGGTCCGTCTGGTGGAGTCATCGAAGGGGTTTATCGTAGCGCCATCTTCATGGCGCATGTGCCTGACTCTTTCATGGTGTTGTCTGAGCTCCGCAAGATCTTTGCCGTTCAATGCGTTAAGAATCGGCTGCCAGTGGCTGCGGGGCTGAGCCTTGCCAGAAAATGCTTCACAGTAGACATTTTCTGGCAAGGCTTCCATGTCAAAGAGAGGTGTTGGGCTGACTTCTTGACCGGAAGAACCGTTAAACTCTGTGTTGCTCATAATACTGCTGCCTCATTGCGGTTTTGGCCACATAACGAGCGACATAATTGCCGCTTCCGTCGCGTATTTACCGTTTTGGGGTCCGCAAATCAAGAGTATAAGGAAAATAGTGATTGGTTTCCTCAGAAGGCACAGTCCCTGAATTGCCAGGTGTATGACCATGGGGAATGAATCGGGCATTTCGTCGTCCTTCAGCCTCATAGGAATTAACCGGAAAATCTTCAGCACTGCGTCCGCCGGGATGGCCAACATGATATTGACAACCACCCACTGCCCGCCCGGTCCACGTATCAAAGAGATCAATGGTAAGCGGGGCATGGACGCCAATGGTCGGGTGATAACAAGACGGTGGCTGCCACGCTCGATAACGTACTCCCCCGACAAATACCCCTGTCGTTTGCGTCGGCTGCAATGGAACGCGGCGGCCATTACAGGTAACAATATAGCGTTCCTCTGTCATCCCGGAGACTTTTATCTGGATCCGTTCAAGAGAGGAGTCAACATAACGCGCTGTGCCACCACTTCCCTGCTCCTCACCCATTACATGCCAGGGCTCCAGAGCCTGGCGCAATTCGATGTCCATCCCCTGGTAGTTTACCCTGCCGTAAATTGGAAAACGGAACTCAAAATGTGGATGGAAAAAATCCATGGATACTGGATATCCTGCCTGATTAAGTATCTGTAAAACATCGGCAAAATCGTCGTGAATCATTTGCGGAAGCATAAAGCGATCGTGCAATCGGGTGCCCCAGCGGACCAAATTCTGACGATATGGTGTTTGCCAGAACCAGCTGACAAAAATTCGCAGCAGAAGTTGCTGGGCAAGGCTCATCCGGGCATGGGGGGGCATTTCAAAGGCGCGAAACTCAAGCAAACCCAGTCGTCCTGTCGAACTGTCCGGTGAATAAAGCTTGTCGATACAAAATTCTGCTCTGTGGGTATTACCGGAAACGTCCACAAGAAAGTTTCGATACAGTCTGTCAACCAGCCACGGGGGACAGGGAGAATCAGGATTTGTTTGTCTATCCTGCTCGGCAAAGGCTATCTCCAGCTCATAGAGGCTGTCGTTTCTCGCTTCATCTATACGTGGCTGCTGGCTGGTTGGGCCGATAAAAAGACCGGAAAACAAAAATGACAGTGAAGGGTGATTATTCCAGAAGGTCACAAAGCTGCGCAGCAGGTCAGGCCTGCGTAAAAAGGGGCTGTCTGCCGGAGTGGCGCCACCAATGACAATATGGTTCCCGCCGCCTGTGCCTGTATGACGACCATCGACCATAAATTTTTCGGTACCGAGTCGGGTCTCCCGTGCCAGATCATAGAGTGTAGTGGTACAGGCAACCATCTCCCGCCAGCTGTGCATGGGTTGAATGTTGACCTCTATAACACCTGGATCCGGAGTTACTTTCAAACTCTCCAGACGGTAGTCCTGGGGAGGTGCATATCCTTCAAGGACTACTGGCAGTTTCGTCTTTTTAGCGGTTGCTTCTATGCAGCTGACCAGGTCCAAATATCCCTCAAGCGAGGTGACAGGCGGCATGAAAACGTATAGCCGTCCATCGCGGGGTTGCACAACGAGTGCTGTTCGAACCAGCCAGGCTGCTGATTCGCCAGCCACAGGCTGGGGATCTTTAAAGGGTTCGGGCTGGGCGTTGATGTCATCGCCTGCTTTAATTTTTTGAGAAGCTTTATCCTTTTTAACACCCCTGCCTTTTGGATCGGCTTTGTCTTTTTCGCCAACGGGCAGTGGTTCCCGGTCAGCCATGGGATCCAGTGTATATTCAACCGGAAGATCTTTTTCGTCAACCCAGGGTAAAGAGTCGAGTGGCAGACGCAGGCCCACGGGAGAATCTCCCGGCAACAAAAACATGTGCTCAGATCTGAGAGGCCATGGGCCACTTTTCCACGAACCATGCTGCAGTGGTAAGACATACCCCACGACCGCGCCAAGACCACGCTCAAAAGCGTTGACCATCCGCTTTCTCTCCTCGGGATCCTCTAATTTGGGATTGGTGGGATCAACATTGACCGGCAAATTCCTTTCTTTAAGCAGGTAATACAGAGTATCCTCAAAACTTTCACGGATGTATTTTTTGTTCACCTTGAGGGTGCCAGCCAGGGTGTTGATAAAAGTGTTGGCCTCAGTGATACCAAAACCATAATCCACGTCAAAATCAGCCATCCACTTATCGTCTTTCCATATCGGCTCGCCGTCTTTTCTCCAATAGCAGCCCAAAGCCCATCTGGGCAGAGATTCGCCGGGATACCATTTCCCCTGACCGTAATGCAGGAATCCCCCTGGAGCCCAGGCCTTTTTCAATTTTTTAATAAGCGTTTCAGACAGCCCCAGTTTCTCTTTACCAAGTGCGTCCGTAGTCCACTGGGCGCTTTCCATATCATCAATAGATACAAAGGTCGGCTCGCCTCCCATACTTAACCGGACGTCTCGATCCAGAAGTTCCTGATCAACCTGGTCACCAAGTTTGACGATATCCGTCCAGACATTTTCTGGATAAGGCCGGGTAGAGCGTGGTGCTTCAAGAATGCGGGTAACAGACATGGAGTGGCTGAATTCCACCTCACAGTCATCCAATGCCCCCGTTATGGGGGCCGCACTCTGGGGCTCGGGCGAGCAGGCAAGAGGAATATGGCCTTCCCCGGCAAAGAGTCCTGATGTCGGGTCCATTCCCACCCAGCCAGCGCCGGGGAGATAGACTTCAGTCCAGGCGTGCAGGTCGGTAAAATCGACTTCAGTGCCGGATGGCCCGTCCAGAGATTTAACATCCTGTTTCAGCTGGACGAGATAGCCGGAAACAAAGCGGGCAGCCAGACCAAAATGCCTGAGAATATTGACCAGCAGCCAGGCGGAGTCCCGACAGGAACCACTTCGCAGTTGCAGTGTCTGTTTACAGCTCTGCACATTTGGTTCCATGCGAATAAGATACTTGATGTCATTGCTCAACTTCGTATTCAAGGCCACCAGAAAATCAATTGTTCGCCGGGGAGTACAATTAATTTCTTTAAGGTACTTTTTGAGTCTTTTGCCAGCCTCATTTTTTGCCAGATAAGGAATCAACTCCTCCTTAAGATCCTTTTCATAGGTAAAGGGGAATTGCTCTGCATCCGGTTCCAGAAAATAATCAAAAGGATTAATAATGATCATATCTGCCACCAGATCGATTTCCACCTCAAACTTGTCCGTTTTTTTCGGAAATACCAGGCGCCCCAGGTAATTGCTGAAAGGATCCTGCTGCCAGTTGATGAAATGCTCTGCGGGCGTCACCTTCATCGAGTAACTGAGGATGGGGGTCCGGCAATGGGGAGCCGGACGCAGGCGTACTATCTGCGGTGCGAGATTGATGGCGCGGTCGTAACTGTAGGCTGTCTTATGATTTATAGCGATATGGATTCCCACCAGTATTCCTTATAATATTAAATTATCGGGACATTGTTTCCCTTCCCGGCTTTCTTCCTGTTTTCCGGAGTTGGATCAGGATTGCAGAATTGTCTGCGATTGCTCATTAGTTGTCGTGGTGGCCTGGGGTTCGATATTAAAGAACGTTGTGCTGATTGTACCCCCCATCGTGTTAAAACGACGCTGCAGATTGTCGAGAAACTCGTGGAGACCGGAATCAATGACCTCGTCAATATCAGTGTACTCAAGGTCCGCCTTGAGTCGGCCCAGATGCTTTTCGGCGCTATTGGTGACCGAACCCTGCGGGGTGCCGGTAATCCGGTGCAGATAGACCTGCGCTCTGGCGATACAATAGTAGATGGAGCGAGGAAAATTTTTGTCAAAGATTAAAAAAGAAGCAACATTTCGGGGGGTTATATTATGAAACTCTTTTCGGTACATTTCAAAGGCACTGGCCGAACGAAGCACCGATATCCATTGAATATTGTCAATGGGGGTGTTCACTAAATCTGCCTGTGGGAGCAACATGAAATACTTAACATCCAGGATCCGTGATGTTTTATCCGCCCGTTCGATCATCACGCCGATCCTGGCAAAATTCCATGCCTCCCCGTGACTCATGGTGCTGTCCAGCAACCCGGTGAACAGATGACTGCGCATTTTAATAATGTTGTAAAAGCGATCAGGATCCTGCAGGGCCATCTTAATGCTTTCTTCCTTCATCAGCTCCAGATAGAAATTATTCAGATGCTCCCACATTTCCGAGGAAATGATTTCACGAATGGAGCGGGCGTTTTCCCTGGCAGCAGCCACACAACTGAGGATAGAGTTGGGATATGTTCGATCAAAGGTAAGAAACCAGAGGACTGCTTCCTGGTTATAGTCAGTTTCGTTTTCCTCAAACAGCTCTTGATCTCCGGTGGTCATTACCAGCGGTAACCAGTGTTTATCCTTTTCTGAAGGCATATCCAGCAGTAAATTGAGATTTACTCCGATAAAGCGAGCCACATTTTCTGCACGTTCGATATATCGGCACATCCAGTAAATTGAATTGGCGACACGACTCAGCATTCCCTTCCTCCTATGATTGATGTGGTAACAGAACCCAGGTATCTTTACTTCCGCCGCCCTGGGAGGAGTTAACTACAAGCGATCCTTTTTTTAATGCCACTCGGGTCAGGCCACCCGGCTGCACGTAAATATCCTTACCAAAGAGGATATAGGGCCGCAGGTCGACATGACGCCCCTCGATGCGATTGCCGACAATGGTTGGCACCCGCGACAGTGAAAGGGTTGGCTGGGCAATATAATTACGCGGGTTGGCTATAATCAGTTCGGTAAACTGTTCCCGCTCTGCTTTCGTGCTGTGCGGTCCAATCAACATGCCGTAGCCACCGGACTCATTGGCGGCTTTAACCACCAGCTCTTCAATGTGGTCAAGAACGTATGCCCGGTCTTTTTCTTCCCGACAAATATAGGTGGGAACGTTGGGTAAAATAGCCTCTTCACCGGTGTAATATTTTATAATCTCAGGCACATAAGCATAGATAACCTTATCGTCGGCAATGCCGGTACCTGGAGCATTGGCCATGGCAATCCGACCTTTTTTGTACACATCCATCAGGCCCTTAACGCCAAGGAGTGAATCCGGTCGGAATACCGAGGGGTCAATAAAATCATCGTCAATACGCCGGTAGAGCACATCGATACGCTTCAGGCCCCTGGTGGTCAACATGTGGACAAAACCGTCAGATACCACCAGGTCGCGTCCCTCGACCAACTCCACGCCCATCTGTTGCGATAAAAAAGAGTGTTCAAAATAAGCACTGTTGTACATGCCGGGAGTGAGTACGCCAATAGTTGGCGACTGCATCTCATCTGGTGCCAGATATTCCAGCATCTCCAGCAATTTTCCAGGATAATCGTCTACCTGCCGCACTCGGGACTTTTCAAAAAGCTGGGGGAAGGTACGCTTTAAGACCTGGCGATTCTCCAGCACGTACGAAACGCCGGAAGGACAACGCAGATTGTCTTCCAGCACGTAAAAACAACCGTCACCGCCTCGTACCAGATCTGTGCCCGTTACATGGCACCATATTCCGCGGGGGGGCGTGAAGCCCTCACATTCCTTTCGATATGTCCGGCTGCTGAGAATCAGATCTTCAGGGACAACGTTGTCTTTCAATATCTTTTTGTCGTTATAGATATCCTGAATAAATTCATTCAGGGCAAAGATGCGCTGTTTGAGACCGGCTTCAATCTTCTCCCATTCATTACTGGGAATAATGCGCGGGATCAGGTCAAAGGGAAAAATCTTTTCAGCCCCTTCATCCTTGCCATACACGTTAAAGGTGATGCCCATTTTAAGCAGTAAAGCTTCAGCGGCTTTCTGACGAAGGGTCAGATCTCCCTCCGGCAGTGAGTTTATCTTCTCCACCAGTAACTCAACTCCGGGTCGGGGAATACCTTTTTCGTCAATCAGCTCATCATAAAAGCCTTCATGATCATCATTCCTGAATATTTCCATCAAACCCTCCTTTTTGAAGTGTAATAAACCCTTTAAAATACCTTGAAACAGCTTGTATTTCGGTCACATTCGAGGGCCAGGAGAATATGGGCGAAAGACTGGTTATTCAAGGGACCCTTTATGCTTCACGTGCTATTTTATCATTGCCTGCGACTGTTCATCGTCTATTCGTTCTACACTGACTCTTTGCTGTGTTGGATACGCCGCAGGTCCAAACTGGTTATAAACAGCAACATCTGCAGCGTCACGACCATAACCAAGAACAACATATCCACCTTTCACTTCGCGCTGAGTCGCGTCGAAGGTATACCAGCGCCCAGCCAGGTACGCCTCGAACCAGGCGTGCAGATCCATAGGCTGCAGGCCATAAAGATAGCCAACAACCATCCGTGCGGGAATGCTCAGACTGCGGCAGAGTGCTATTGCAAGGTGGGAGAGATCACGACAGACGCCCCATTTTCGGGAATTAACTTCCACCGCTGAGACGGGGCTGTCATCCCCACATGATTCAAAACGGATATTCTTGCGTACCCAGGCGGCTATGGCTGAAACTTGATTGTAACCAGGCAGTTGTCCCTCCGTAATGGCTGCGGCCATCTGGCCAAAATGTTCTGTCTCGCAATAACGACTGGGAAGCAGGTACAAAAGCACGTCGTCGGGCAGATTTTGGATCTCGACAAAAGGAGCGTCCTCAGCCCGGTCGACACTGTCGGCCAGGATTACTTCAGCACCGGTATTTATAGAAAAAGTACCTGGTGGGGCTGTCAAGCGTTGGCAAAGGTTGCCATAAGTATCGGTAAATTCAGATACAGGTCCTCTTGGCATGACGGTGTATTTCTCCCTGACTATCCATTGCTGCGCTCCGCTGCGTGGTCGCAGCATCAGCACAAATGGCGTCGGCACAGTAATTTCAAACGTTAAATCACACGTTGTATATAAGTGCATCTTCCCTCTCCCATGACAGTGTTTCCTTCGCCAATTCGCGAATGCCGGTAACACACCTGTTTATTCGTTATGTGTCGCATTCTTTCAACATGTTCCTGTCTTTATTTTCTTGGGCAATAAATATTTATAGCAATATTCGTACCAAAAACAAAAGAAGTTGTCACGTCCCTTGTCGCGGCGTATGGTACATCAAATATTTGCAGAGCAGATGTGATTTGTATGCAACTTTGTGAGTATCTCTTCCCTCAAAGAACAAAAATGTCATTTTTAAAGTACGACCAGGAAGAAAAAATAGTCCGACACTCTTCTGGGAACCTTGAAACAGCTTGTATTTTTGTTCATATGTGAGGCACAGGAGGAACTCAAGTACACGCATATGGCTGATATTTATAGTATTTGTCATTTGAAAATAACGTTAATATGGGAAAAAGAATCTAAATTCGACAGGCTCCTGGCGCTTGCCCCCGATGATAAATTTTTGACTGTAACGAAGAAAATGGGCGATTATCCAAGGTACCCGTAACGGCAGCTAATCATTACCCTTGAGAAGGTTTCTATTTTGCATCTCTGCGATATAGAGTCCTGGTTGGTGTCGCTCCCGGCAGTTCCTGCAGTCTGTTGATAAATATTGACGGGAGGAGTGAACTTTTCTCAAATCCATAAAAATATGCAGGGTATAGCCTGCATGACAATGCGGAAGATATTGAGCGTATGAAAACCTCTGAGAAACTCATTATTCTGGCAGGCGCTGCTAAATATGATGCCTCCTGCTCTTCAAGTGGAAGCAATCGAAACAGTGACGGAGACGGTACAGGCAATGCTGCCGAGAGCGGTATCTGTCATAGCTGGTCTGCGGACGGCAGATGTATATCTTTGCTTAAGATATTGATGAGCAACGATTGTCTGTTCGATTGCAGGTATTGCCTCAGTCGTCGCTCCAATTCACAGGAACGGGCAACATTCACCTCCGAGGAGATCGCCAGCCTTACCATCAATTTCTATCTGCGAAATTATATAGAAGGTCTGTTTCTGAGTTCAGCAGTCTACGCATCACCTGATAAGACCATGGCGGATATGATAGAGGTCTGTCGACTCTTAAGGCATAAACATGCATTCAACGGTTATATTCATCTCAAGATTATCCCCGGCGCTGCCGCTGATCTGGTTCAGCAGGCGGGGTTTCTTGCAGATAGACTGAGCGTCAATATAGAATTTCCCTCTGAAGCATCGCTGAAGCGATTGGCTCCGCAAAAATCAAAGATGAGCATACTCGCTCCGATGAAACAGATTGGCGATAACTTTACCGGTTTTCAGCTCGAGCGAAAGAAGAGCCGAAACAGTCCCGTTTTTTGTCCGGGGGGGCAGAGTACCCAGATGATTATCGGCGCGTCGGGAGAGAGCGATTTTCAGATCCTCAACCTGACGGAAAGTCTCTATAATAAAATGAGTCTGAAACGGGTCTACTATTCGGCTTATATCGCCGTCAACGAGGGGCTCTATCTTCCTGCGTTGACGACCGCACCTCCTCTTCTTCGCGAACATCGACTGTATCAGGCCGACTGGCTTCTCAGGTTCTATAAATTTCAGGCCCATGAAATTCTCTCTCCCGCTTTTCCCAACCTTGACGATCGTCTCGATCCCAAGGCTGCCTGGGCGCTGCGTAATTTTGATCTCTTTCCCATTGATATCAATCGAGCAAGCTATGAGGAGCTGCTCCGCATCCCCGGTGTTGGTATTCTTTCAGCCCGGCGTATCATTAAAACCCGCAGGGTTGCTGCCATTCGGGAACAAGATCTCAAGAAAATCGGCCTGGTACTGAAGAGGGCTAAATATTTTATTACCATTAACGGCAAATATCCGGCGCGATCATCTCTTTCCCATCACCAGCTGGTTGATGCCATGTGCAGGGCAGAGTCACCTGCCGCCCGAAAACTTTTGCAGAACAGTCGCCAACTGCGGCTCTTTTAGTATGGACACGACCATATACCTCCATGACGGATCCTTCGAAGGATTGCTGCACGCCGTCGCAGCAGCGGTTAAGTCAAAAGAGGGAGTTAAAGGCATTTATGCTGAAAATGGCTATTCTCGGCAAATTTTTGATAGACATATACGCATACAGACGGATGGGCAACAGGCTCTCCGGCTTTTCGATTACCTCAAAAAACTTAAAGGTTCCGCAGCCCGGTATGCGTTGAATGGCTATTTAAGCGATGATCGTGACGTGGGAATTCATCTCTACTGGCTGGTAAGGGAATGTCTGGCACGAGGTCCTCAGGCCACAGAATTATACACCCATGATTCTATCCGATATCTCGATAAACTCTCACAAAAGGTTGGGAAAGAAGCGCACAGGCTTACAGGGCTTATTCGATTCAGAATACTGGAAGATGGTCTGCAGTACGCTCCTTTCGAATCGGATTGTAATGTGATCAGCTACTGTGCCCGGCATTTCAGAAAGAGGTTGAAAAATCGGCAGTGGATACTTCACGACATTCGGCGAAATTATGCTCTTTACTGGGACTGTTCTTCTCTACAGGAGATTGCCATCGAAGACGACTTTACCAAACACGTGCGGCAATACGGTGAACTCCCCGATGCCCGGATAAGCCATGATGAACAGCTTTACCAGGCACTCTGGAAGTCTTTTCATGCGGCAATTGACAATAAAGACAGAAAAAATATTGAGTTGCAGAGACGACTCATGCCTCGACGTTACTGGAAATATCTGAGTGAAATGAGGGACTAGCGCACTCCTGGGTACCCTCTCGTCACCCAGCATATCGACAATATTGGTTCCTTGAAACAGCTTGTATTTCGTTCATATTCGAGGCACAGAAAGAAATTTATTACAGCCATGTTTGATCACGGAGTCTATCGCTTACCTGGGGTATAGCGCTTACCTCGACGTCTCGTTCCTCGCTTTGTCGGAGGATAAATTTTTTACTGTAGCGAAGAAGATGGGCGAAAGACTGGTTATTCAATGTCGTCTGTACTTATTAACCCGGCGGGCATTGAAGTTTAAATTTACAAATCTTTAGCGATCTATTATCAGGAGGTTGGTATCAACTCGAGTGGATCTCCTTCTCCGCCGGATTACTATCCAGTGTTGCTGGCCAGATTTTTCATTGTGAATGTGCAAAACAAGAAAGGTTGAAAATGGTAAAAAATAATAAATCCCTGGAAATTCTCAGTGAACTCATAGCACAAGAGAAAAATATAGAATTAACAAAATTCATTGAAACACTCAGCCCCCAGGATACAGCCTGGACCATTTCAAGACTAAGTGAAGATGACAGGCTTCGTCTACTTAGTTTGTTAAGCCCTGGAGATGCCGCTGATGCGATAGAAGACATGCCAGAAGCTCAGGCAGCAGATATGGTCGAGGATATGCCGTCTGCACAAGCTACTGCAATATTGGAGGAACTCGCCAGTGATCATCTCATTGATGTCCTGGGTGAAATGGAGAGCAGTGCCAGTGATGCTATTTTGTCGAATATGGCTCCCAATGACGCCGAAGAAGCAAGGCTCTTGCTGGCTTATGATAGAAGTTGTGCCGGTGGATTGATGATCTCGGAGTTTCTTGCGTATTCAGCTGACAGTACAATCAGTGATGTTCTGGATGATTTACAAAAAAATCGCGAAGAATACGTTGATTACAATGTGCAGTATTTTTATGTGACTGATGAGAGTAAACAGCTGGTGGGTGTCCTTCGCATTCATGATCTTCTTTTTCCAGCCAGAAACACTAAACTTGCTGAGATCATGCTGAAATCACCTCTTACTGTGTCAGATACGGCTACTCTGAGAGAGTTGAAAGAGTTTTTTGAAGATCATCATTTATTGGGTGCGCCTGTTGTGAACAGCAAGGGTAAATTCGTGGGTGTGGTTTTGCCCAAAAGTATTGAAGAAGCTGACAACGACCAGCATACAAAGTCTTTTTTGCAATTAAGTGGAATTATTGGTGGTGAAGAATTTCGAACGATGCCTTTGCTCTCACGCTCGGGACGTCGCTTGTCATGGCTAAGCCTGAATATTGTACTCAATATAATCGCTGCCAGTGTTATTGCTCTCTACCAGGATACTCTTGCAGCAGTTATTACATTAGCTGTATTTTTACCAATGGTGAGTGACATGAGTGGTTGTTCTGGTAACCAGGCCGTAGCGGTTTCCATGCGTGAGCTTTCTCTTGGTCTGGTTCGGCCAAAGGAGCTGCTTTGGGTGCTGGGCAAAGAAGCCAGGATTGGAATAATTAACGGTTTGGTGCTTGGGATGTTGCTTGGCGGAGTTGCCTTTTTATGGAAAGGAAACCCCTGGCTTGGACTTGTTGTTGGTGGAGCCCTGGCTGCAAATACACTCGTTTCTGTCAGTCTTGGCGGAATGTTACCCCTGATTTTGAAAAGGTTCAAACTCGACCCGGCTCTTGTTTCAGGCCCGCTCCTGACCACTGTCACAGATATGTGCGGCTTTTTCTTCGTCTTGAGTTTTGCCAGTGTTGTTTTGTCAAAATTAGGAGGAATGTGAATATTGTGAGGTGATTACAGTGTTAGTTTCTGCAATCACCTCACAATTCCAGCTGTCAGCTCGGATTTCTCATCTCTCAGGCCCCGCACTCTCATAGAGTTGCGTCATGAGAAACAATGTCCCTGGAGAAATTCGAGTTATTCCTCAGGTGGTTCGGTTAAAAGAACACTTGAGCCTAATTCTTCCATAACCTGTTGCTCAAGGCCATCTTCTTTTGCTCGCAATTTTTCGAATTTATCAGGGCTGTATTTTCTCGGTAATTTGCCGAGGTTGCAAATAGGTTCCCCTGGACTGATGGAGGGCAGGCTTGTCATCCCCATCACGACACCATTGAATGGTGCATGAATGGTACTTTGTCCCTCTCCAATAATGGTTGTATTTGTCGCAAGAGGTTGATCTTGTTCTACGATATCACCGGGTTTAATATGGAAATCGAGAAATCCACCTTGATCTGCTCTGATCCATTTCGATTTCTCAATGACTATTTGATAGGGAGGTCTTTCTATTTCAGTGTTCAGCATTTTGAGTTCGATCAGTACATTTTTTATTCCACGAACTGCCGTTTCTACAATGCCAGGTTCTACTTTCCAAACCTCCCCACCTTCCATTATGATAGTTGGGCACCCGGCAGCAGAGGCTTCCCGGCGGAATGAATTTTTAGGTCCCTTTCCGTTAATTATGATCTCTGAACCAAATGCTTCAGCAATTCTGCGAACTTCAGGATTATCCAGGTCGGCTCGAACTGTAGGGTAATTTGTCCGTCGGACTGATGCAGTATGTAAATCGATGCCATAATCACACCGCGTTACGATCTCGTTAAAAATTGTAAATGCCATTCGACCGGCAAGACTGCCATCGGGAGAACCAGGAAACGAACGGTTCAAATCGCGACGATCCGGCAGGTAGCGGGAGTGTCGTTCAAAGGCAGGTAAATTCAGAACCGGAATTAATACAATTGTCCCTTTCAATAACTGAAATTTATCATCCTGGATCAATTGACGAACTGCTCCACAACCATTAATTTCATCACCGTGTAAAGCGGCTGTAACAAAAACGACAGGACCCTCTTCGATTGCACGACGAATGTGAATCTGTATTTCAACATTCATACTGCTATAACTTTCGCCTATAGTAAGATGAACATTGCGAGCTTCACCTGGTGCTATTTTTTTACCAAACCAATCAGAAATTGATTTTTTAGGCCCTGGTTTACTCATCTTTAGTCATTCCTTTATCAGGTATTGAAACAGAGTTGGTTGTCCCTGATTCTTTGTGGACCTCATCGGCTACGGGGAGTTCGGGTAAATCCTTCACTGCAGGGCGTCGTTTCCGACGGATTTTTCCTGGGGTCATATCACGCATTCGCTCGAGTTTACCAAAACAAAGCAGACGATCTCCTGCGGTTAATTCTCGCGCAGGTTTTGGGTTAGGGATTACTTTTGTATCTCTATGGAGAGTCAATACTACAATATCTTTTTCTCGTAAACCTGATTCCTTAATCGTTTTCCCTATATATTCTGAACCATCAGGTATATAGATTTCAGCAACTCCGTAACCACTGCTTACTGTTAATCGTTGGCGGAGATCAATTTCTGAAAAATTCACCTGAGCAGCAATGTAATCAATTATAGAACCAGCAATATCAAGTTGTGTGCACCCCTCAATTCCTTCTAAACCAGGGGAAGAATTGACTTCCATTATCTGTGGCCCATCTTTTCCTTCAAGAAGATCTACTCCTGCCACTCGAAGGCCTAAAATTTGGGCTGCTCGAACAGCGGTCTCTTTGTAAACATCATCAAGTTCTACAGGTTCAGTGATCCCACCTCTATGAACATTACTGCGAAACTCCTGTCCTTGAGCTACTCTCCGCATTGCACCTACTACTCTATCACCAACAACAAAAGCTCGGATATCCCTTCCCTTACTCTCTTTAATAAATTTCTGGATGAGAACACTCTGTTTCTGGCTCTGTAAAAGTTCTATGATTCCAGCAGCAGTACTGAGTGAAGTTGCTAATATAACACCAATTCCCTGGGTTCCTTCAATCAATTTTATTACAACAGGAGCTCCGCCTACACGCTCAATTGCGGGGAGAACATCTTTTTTATCTCTGACAAAGGTGGTTTGGGGAATGCCGATAGAGTGGCGACTGAGTATTTGTAAACTTCGCAATTTATCTCTTGAAGTAGAAATACTAACGGAAGAGTTGGCGCAAAATACATCCATTTGTTCAAATTGTCGTACAACTGCGGTGCCATAGTAGGTGATTGATGAGCCTATTCTTGGTAATACTGCATCATATTGAGAAAGGCGCTTTTGGCGAAAATACAGTTCAGGCATCCCCTGATCCAGATCAATGGCAAATTTCAGGGTATTTAAAACTTTAACGTTATGTCCACGTTCTATAGCAGCTTCACGAAGTCTGCGTGTACTGTAACAGTTAGGGTTACAAGAGAGAATAGCCAGTTTCATGAGTGTCCTTATTTTTGAAATTCGGAATCAATTTTTATCGAGTCCTTTTTTAAATTATTTTTTTTCGCCATCTTTTTCCGTTCTGGCCTGCCACCATAATAAGAGTTGCCTGCATCAACGAGAAATCTTCCTCTGAATGCTTCCCGCCCGAGAAGCATCCTGAAACCCATATTATCTCGACTCGCAAGTGTCAATTCAACAGGCCATCTTTCATCAAGAAATTCGATCTCTACCATTATCACAGGGCGCATTTTTGCAACACCACTTGAGCTTTTAACAGATCTGAATTCAAGAATTTTTGCTTCCACAACAATATTTTTTTCCTGTGATCTCTGGAGGGGATGAACTTTAAATCGAACCCATTGATTCCCATCCCGATCAAAGGTATCCACATCGAAAGCGTGCAATGATGACGATCTTGCTCCGGAATCGACTTTTACTTTTATAGTTTCAATTCCAAGTTCAGGGAGGGCTACCCACTCTCGCCATCCAATAACTGGCAAATGTATATTTTTTAGTTTGGCCATCTGTCCTTATTCCCTATTTATGGGTATCATGAATAATCTTGTATTACGTTCATATTCGAGGCACAGGAGAAAATTTACCGAAGGTATAACTTTGATATCGAAGTATAGTGCTTACCTCGACGTCTCGTTCCTCGCTTTGTCGGAGGGAAAATTTTTTACTGGAACGAAGAAGATGGGCGAAAGGCTGGTTATTCAAGGTTCCCTTCAGTGATAAATAGTCTTTTTGACACAATTACTGGTCACAAGGAGACATTGACGCTGAATAATAGCAGACTCAGAAGACTCTGGCTAAAAAAATTTGATATAGCGACTCTTTCTCAAGAGGAGATCGCCAACGAAGTTCTGTCGTTGATTTTGACACCGAGAAAGGTTTTTAAAAGAGTTGACCACTGGAAGTCTTCACTGGCAAACGTCTTGCACTTATGAGCACCTTGAAACAGCGTGTATTTCGTTCATATTCGAGGTGCAGGAGAAAATTTACCACAGGCATATGGATGACATCGGAGTCCAACACTTATCTCGACGTCTCGTTCCTCGCTTTGTCGGAGGATAAATTTTTTACTGTAATGAAGAAACCGGGTGAAAGACTGGTTATTCAGGGTACCCTTATTCCTTGAATCCAGTGTTGACTTTCAATTCACTGCTTTTATTTTATCTGCTTTAAGACTGAATGAATCGATGAGCAGGATCGTTCCTGCCGCTCAACCCTTTACTCCGTGTCACTGCGGTACCTTTTCTTTTTGCTGGATCCCCCAGCTTGAAAGGGAATGGGGCCTTGCAGAGTTCACATGCTGAACCCGACTCAGTCACCAGGGAGGTTGTTCTATGCAAGACGGTATGCTTTCATGGGGTAGACGTATTATTGGGTTGCTGTTTGTTTTGAGTGCGCTGATTATAGCTGCCCCCGCATCCACAAAAACCAGTGGCAGTGTCCTTGTCCTGCATGTGGAGGGGGCTATTGGACCGGCAACTGCTGATTATATTCACCGAGGCCTCAAACGCGCAACTGAAAATGTCTCCGGATTGGTAGTCATTGAGATAGATACCCCCGGGGGACTTGATACTTCAATGCGCGCAATCATTAAAGATATTCTTGCATCTCCGGTTCCAGTCGCCACTTTTGTTGCCCCTGAGGGTGCCCGGGCAGCCAGTGCCGGCACCTATATACTGTATGCCAGCCATGTAGCTGCAATGGCTCCGGCGACGAACCTCGGCGCAGCCACTCCCGTGGCAATTGGCATCGGCGGTCGTCAACCAGACGCACCGCAATCAGCCCCCGGAACCACCTCTGATAATGTAATCGACAAAAAGAACACCTCGTCACCAGCAGACAGTGCAGACAGGGAGAGCGGGGAAAAAACTTCAGCTGATCCAAAACCTGCAGTAAAGCCTCCAGTTACAGATACCATGAGCGCCAAGTCCGTAGAGGATGCTACCGCTTATATCCGCAGCCTGGCGCAACTTCGCGGGCGCAATGTTGATTTTGCCGAGCGGGCGGTGCGCGATGCTGCCAGCCTGTCGTCGCAAGAAGCCCTGGCGCAGGGTGTGATCGATCTCATTGCCACTGACCTGCCGGATCTCCTCACTAAACTCAACGACCGCAGAATCCCACAGCGGGATGGCACAAGAATACTGATTACCAGAGATGCAGCGGTCGAGTATTATCATCTGGACTGGCGCAGTCGTATTCTGGCAACACTTACCAACCCTCAGGTTGCCCTGGTTCTCATGATTATCGGTATCTATGGCCTGTTTTTTGAGTTCACCTCGCCTGGATTCGGGGTCCCTGGTGTGGCAGGTTTGATTTCGCTTTTGATTGCACTCTACGCCTTCCAGTTGCTGCCGGTGAATTGGGCCGGAGTGCTGTTGCTGGCAATTGGCGCGTCACTTATGCTGGCGGAAGCATTTATTCCCAGCTTCGGTGCACTCGGCGTGGGTGGAATTATTGCTTTTATAACCGGTGGAGTCTTTTTGATGGATACGGAAGCTCCCGGTTTCGGGATTCCGCTGACGTTGATTATCGGTCTGGGGCTTGCCAGTGTTCTGGTGCTGTTTGCTCTTGGCAGCCTGGCCGCCCGCAGTGCTCAACGGCCGGTGGTGAGCGGCGGCGAAGAAATGACTGGTGCTGTCGGCACCATTCTCGGCCCGACAGGCGATGGTGAATGGTGGCTGACAGTGCATGGAGAAAACTGGCGAGCCCATTCGGAGGTGCCTCTCACCCCCGGCGATAGAGTAAGGGTTGATCGTCTTGATGGTCTCACTGTGGGTGTTTCACCCATAAACGATTCTTCTCTCAAACGGAGGTCCTGATCATGTTTGATTTGCAATTGGTATATATCCCTCTTCTGCTGCTTGTTCTGATTCTCTTTGCTTCGATCAAAATTCTGCGTGAGTACGAGCGGGGTGTCATCTTCCTGCTCGGCCGTTTTTGGAAGGTGAAAGGACCTGGGCTGGTGGTTGTCATCCCTGGTATTCAACAGATGGTAAAGGTTGATCTTCGTGTCGTCACCATGGATGTGCCACCGCAGGATGTCATCTCCAGGGATAACGTGTCGGTACAGGTGAATGCCATCGTCTTCTTTCGTGTGGTCGATCCCGAAAAAGCGATCATTCAGGTGGAAAACTTTTTGATGGCCACCAGTCAACTTGCACAGACCACACTGCGGGCCGTACTCGGCAAGCACGAGCTGGATGAAATGCTGATTGAACGGGAACGGCTGAATCTTGATGTGCAAAACATTCTCGATGCCCAAACAGATTCCTGGGGTATCAAAGTCACCAATGTTGAAATCAAACATATTGATCTCAATGAAAACATGATCCGGGCAATTGCCCGGCAGGCCGAAGCAGAGCGAGAACGGCGGGCGAAGGTTATCCATGCCGAAGGTGAGAAGCAGGCGGCTCAAACGTTGATGGAAGCAGCGGAAATATTGTCGACACAACCAGCAGCCATGCAATTACGGTATCTGCAGACGCTCACCCAGGTTGCCGGGGATAAAAGTTCAACTCTGGTCTTTCCTGTGCCGGTGGATTTAATCGGCTCTCTTATGGGCCGTGGAGAAAAAAATACAGCAAAGTAGTATCAACCGTTTGGAGCAAGATTAACCTGTGGTTTTAAGGAGAATAATTATATGGCAAAGAAATGTTGTGGTAAGTGGAAAAAGAACAACAAGCATTGCTCCAGCTGTCCCATAGAAGAAGAATGCAAGGCAGTGTCTGAAAAGAGTGATAAGACTGAAAAGAAGATGATGAAAAAAGCTAAAAAGGCTAAAAAAGGAAAGAAAACCAGAAAAGATAAACCGAAGAAAAAGAAAAAATAATAGTTTAAAACTGCATTAGCCCACCCTGATTATTTATTTTTCTATTTAGAGATTAAATAATTGGGGTTTTCTTTTTTGAATACCCTTTCCTGACAAATAGAAGGGCTTAATTCAAGTAATACGAACACGTTTTCCTGCGAAGAATTTTAGGTGAATTGTATTCATCAGAATGAGTTTTTTTATCAACAATTTCAGCCTGAGATCTTCCTGTTGGAAGAAAAGCCGTGATCTCCTTTCTAAAAAGGTGACGTGCAGGTAGCGAGTGCTGGTACCTGTGTATGGTAGCCTTCAGTTAGATTGTGGTGACGTAGCCATAGCGGCAGCGCTATCTTTTTCATATCACGCTGTTGCACTTATTGTGCTAATCCAGCGGGAAGATCCCCCCTGGGTACTCAAGTCACAGCTATTGCCAGACGGGAATTTACAGAAAAGCCACAAAATAAAGGTCCCTTATTACTTGAATCCAGCGTTCATCACCAGAAACTGGTTTATTATTAGAGTTGAAGAAGTCGATCAGCTGCACATGGTCATACCGACTCTCATCACCCTCCATGTACTCAATCTACGCCCCTCTCAGCAGGAATTTATGCACGTACGGTTATTCTAAATCAATACCAGAAAGTCAGGCATGGTAATACTGAGCGCCACCTCTTCCAAGACATCAAATGGTATATGAAAATTGATATTCATTAATCATTTTCATATACCTACAGGAAAGAAACCTTCCGGTCGAGAGCCCAAACCGCCCGAGCCAGGACCGCGTAAAAAGGATCAAGTTAATTTAACTGATGAGGAATCCCGCATTATGCCGTCCTCGGACAAAAGTTTTGTCCAGGCGTATAATGGTCAGGCAGCTGTTGACGTTAATACTATGCTTATTGTTGAATCTCATATCAGCCAGGCATCGAATGACAAGAAAGAGATCCAACCGCCCCTTGCATCCCTGAACGAGTTGCCTGAGAATTTGGGCAAGATTGACAGCATACTGGCTGATACAGGATACTACAGCGATAATAACGTAGCAGCCTGCGAGCAATCCGGAATGGAACCGTATATTACTCCAAATAGAGAC
>JALNVI010000032.1 GCA_023231425.1 Desulforhopalus sp.
CCTTTCTGGTTTGTCATTATGGCGAGGGCGGTAATAACATTCTCCAGATTGTTCAACGGTTCTCCCATACCCATAAAAACGACATTGGTCACCCGATTCGATCCAATGAGTGTCTCCGGTGGCTGCTCCGCAAGATAATCGCGGGCGGCAACCACCTGATTTACAATCTCTGCTGCTGTCAGGTTGCGAATAAAGCCCATGGTGCCGGTGAGGCAGAAGGTACAGCCCATGGCGCAGCCGAGTTGTGAGGAGATGCAGAGCGTGTTGCGATCGGGTTCGGGGATTAAAACCGATTCGATCATCTGCCCGTCGGAGAGGTGAAAACCAAATTTCACGCAGCCGTCCGAGGCCTTCTCCAGCAGCGGGTTGCTAAACCGGGAAATATACGCCTTTTCAGCAAGAATGGCGCGAAACTCTTTGGCGAGATCTGTCATCTCAGAAAATTCCGTAATGCCAGGGCGATAGAGCCATGCCATTATCTGGCGGCCACGGAAAGCAGGCTGATGGAGACCTTCCGCAAAAGCGACAAGTTGCTCCTCGGTAAGGTTGCGCAGGTCTGTCTTTGCGTTTTCTGATTGATTTGTCATGCGGGATTCTTCTTTGCAAAATCGTTCATAAATTCAGCAAGTCGTTCCACGCCTTCCTTTGGAAAGGCATTGTAGATGGAGGCCCGGCAACCGCCAGCATCCCGGTGACCCTTCAGTCCGCTCATTCCGGCTGCCAGTGCCTCGGCAACAAATTTACTTTCAAGTTCAGGAGTCGCCAGGTTGAAGGAGACATTCATCAGGCTGCGCGACTCTATTTCCGCGTAGCCGCGGTAATAGTCTCCTGAGTCAAGCACTTCATAGAGCAAAGCTGCCTTCTCTTTATTCCGGTGATGGGCAGCCTCAAGCCCGCCGCTTTTCTTCAGCAGCTTCAAGACTTCACCGGCAACAAAAATATTGACCACCGGCGGCGTATTGAACATTGACCCCTTGTCTGCATGGGTTTTATAGCGCAGCATGGTCGGAACCGATGCCGGTGTCCGCTCAAGAAGATCCTCGCGGATAATGACAATGGTGACGCCCGCCGGGCCGAGGTTTTTCTGAGCTCCGGCAAAAATAAGTCCATAGCGGTTTACATCCACGGGGCGAGAGAGAAAATCCGAACTCATGTCACAGACCAGCATGGTTTCAGTCTGCGGGGTGTAGTTGTATTCGCTGCCGTAGATGGTGTTGTTTGAGGTGTAGTAGAGGTATTCCGAGCCTTCAGCCACCGTAAACTCATCCGGGCGGGGTATGCGATGAAATCCTTCGGCACTGCTGTCAAAGCCGACAGCAACTTCCCCGAAAAGCCTTGCCTCGGCAAGAGCTTTTTTCGACCAGACACCTGTATTGAGGTATGTTGCTTTTTTCCCTTTGCCGAGCAAATTCATTGGCACCATGAAAAACTGGCTGGAACCACCACCCTGAAGAAAGAGGACTTTATAGTTATCCGCAATTCCAAGCAGTGTCCGCAGATTTGCTTCCACCTCCAGAAGATAGGCTGAGAACTCCTTTGAGCGGTGACTGATCTCCATAATGCCAATACCGGTTCCGGCAAAATCAAACAGCGCGTCGCGGGTCTCTTCCAGAGCTCCGACGGGCAGGGTGGAGGGCCCCGCACTGAAATTAAAGATTCGTTCTTTCATGAATTATCTCCGGTGAAAAAGGTTGGACTGAAGGTTCAATTGTATTTTACTGCCTGTCAAAGCCACGTTGCCGAAGAGCTTCATAGAGAACAATTCCGGCGGATACGGCAAGATTCAGGCTGCGGATGTGGGGATTACTCATTGGCAGAGTACAGCATTGTTCACTGTGGCTTTGAAGAGTCTCCTGGGGAAGTCCCTTTGTCTCCTTGCCGAAGACGAGATATGCTCCGGCAGGATAGTCTACCTCACTGTAAATCCGTGCAGTTTTCGTGGTGAAAAAATAGAGGAGCTTTTCTTCCGTGGCGGCAAGAAACTGCGCAAAACTCTCCCAGTAGACAATGTCGACAAACTTCCAGTAATCAAGTCCGGCGCGCCTGAGATGTTTATCATCGGTAGAAAAACCAAGAGGGCGCACAAGGTGCAGAACCGTATCTGTCGCTCCGCAGAGGCGGGCAATAGTGCCGGTGTTGGGAGGAATCTCTGGTTCAACAAGCACTATATTAAAAGGTTTGACTTTTTGCATCTATCCTGCATAATGGTAATGGTTTCCAGGGTCGTCCTGTATTGTTGTTTTTCAACTGCAGGGGACATTGAATAAACGCCCATACCCTTTGCCGCAGTCAAAATTTAGCCTCAGAAATCAACTTGATACCTGCGGTAAATTCCTTTCTGTGCCTTGGATATGAACGAAATACAAGCTGTTTCAAAGTCCCCTGATGTGAATCTTTCCCGCTCCCGGGAACCCTGCTGTTTTCCGCCATGGAATGTACCCCGTCCCCTCAAGGAATACAAGAAAAGCCCGAACGCGAAACGGGCCCAATTCCCGATGAAAGAGTGTTTTGGGAAAAAGTAAACCACTGGCTGGTGCTGATGCTGCTCTGTTTTGCTCTCCTTTTGACTGGCTGGTTTCGGCTCTCTGGCGATTCTGATATCCCGCAAAAAAATACTTTTGATGCCTCCCTTACGAAGAACAGGGCGATCGATATGATCCTCTTTGGCAAAATTCCCATAAACTCCGCCACGGAAGAGGAGCTGTGTCTGGTGAAGGGGGTTGGGAAGAAAAGGGCACGGGAGATCCTCGACTGGCGAAGGAAACACGGCAGAATAGACGGGCCGCAGTTTCTCTCTGAGATTAAGGGGATCGGTCCTGTCGGTGCGAAAAATATTGCTGAAAAATTCCGCTTTGACTGAGGTGTGATGAAAGAGATTGTAGAAAGACCTGTATTGGTGATCGTTGGGCCGACTGCTATTGGGAAAACGGCACTCTCGTTTGAAGTAGCATCGCGTTTTGACTGCGAAATCATCAACCTTGATTCCATGCAGGTCTACCGAGGCATGGATATTGGAACAGCCAAGGCAACCGATGAAGAAAGGGCGAAGGTTCCCCATCATCTTATTGATGTCTGTGATCCTGATGAGCAGTATGATGCGGCCCGCTTTGCCACTGATGGCCTGCGTCTTGTCCGGGAAATTCACGCGCGGGGCAGGCTTCCCTTTATTACCGGCGGTTCCGGGTTATATCTCAAGGCACTCACAGAGGGGCTTTTTAACGATGCTCCAGTTGACCTTGAACTGCGCGAAGTCCTGCGCAGGAGGCTGGAAGAGGAAGGGCGTGAAAAACTGCACGAAGAGTTGCAGCAGTATGATCCGGAGACGGCACAGCGGGTACATGTCAAGGATACCCAGCGGTTGCTGCGCGGGCTGGAGATATATCTGGCCAGTGGAATCCCCTGGTCAGAGTACCTTCGCCGCCAGCAGGAGCGACGTCGTAAAGAAGGGAATGACTTCCGTCGCCTGCTGCAGATCGGCCTTACCTGCGATCGGGGAAAATTGTATAAAAGAATCAATCAACGCTGCAGGATGATGCTTCAGGAAGGGCTTGAGCAGGAAGTCTGCAGTTTGAGGGAGAAGGGCTGGGGACCAGAACTCAAATCCATGCAGAGCATTGGCTACCGGCAGATGAATGAATTTCTTGATGGGAAATATGATTACACAGAAATGGAGAGACTGCTTGCGCGCGACACTCGGCGTTATGCCAAGCGGCAATACACCTGGTTTCATCAGGTTGATGGCCTGCAATGGTTTGATGTCGCTACAGACAGGCAGCAAATTCTCAATACGATTGCACTCTGGCTGGAGAACTGACAAATGGTAAAAAAGGAAATACCCGAATTTATCCTTCAGCTGCTGGCTCAGCGTGGAGTAGAAGACGATGTTGATATTGAGAAATTTCTTTTCCCGAAACTCGCGGCGCTGCCAAAGCCGGACTCCATGCTTAACCTGCGGGAAGCAGCACAGGTTGTCCGCTATTTCGTGGAAAACGAGCTGCAGATTATTGTCTGGGGAGACTATGACGTAGATGGAACTACCGCCACTGCGTTACTGGTGAATTTCTTCCGAGATCTCGGCGTTGATATAAAATGGCACATTCCAAATCGCCTGACCGATGGCTATGGCTTGAATATCCGCTGGTTTGAGGAGAATATATCATCCTTCAGCTCGAAGCGATTTCTGTTGATTACGGTAGATAACGGCATCTCAAGTTATGAAGTGGTCAGGCTCATTCAGAATCTCGGCGGGGTGGTTGTCGTGACAGACCATCATGCTCTTCCCGAAGGTGAAATTCCGGATTGTATCGTGGTGAACCCGGAGCAGGAAAAATGTGGTTTTCACCGCGAAAAAATGGCTGGAGTGGGGTTGGCATTTTACCTCGCCGCTGCCATTCGTACTGAATTCCCACAGAGAAATGATATAAATATGAAGTCATTTCTGCCTTTTGTGGCCATTGGGACCGTTGCGGATATGGTCGAGTTGACTCCCACCAATCGCATTCTTGTACGGGCTGGTTTTGAAGAGTTGCATAAACCACGGTTTATTGGCCTTACAGCACTCCTTGAGGAGGCGGAAATTTTCAGTGGAGAGGTGACCTCTGAGGATATTGGCTTCAGCATCGGGCCGAAGATCAATGCGGCAGGACGGCTCGGAAACAGTCAGCTGGTGGTTGAGATTTTGACCTCTGACAATCCCAAAAGTGCCAGAAAAAAGAGCGCCGAGCTGCAGGAACTGAATCAGAGAAGGAAAGCAATCTGTGTAGATGATTTCTCTCTCGCCGAGAGTATGGTATCTGCATACGAGGTCGCAGAGCAAAAAATCTGTGTCGTTGCAGGAAAGTTTCATCCCGGGGTTGCAGGGATTGTAGCTTCGAAACTGATGGAATTATTTGGCGTACCGACAATCGTTCTGGCCGAAACGACTAACGCCGCTGGAGGTGTAACTCTACGGGGTTCCGGTAGATCTGTGGAAGGCATCAATCTGCATGAAATGCTGCAGCAGTGCTCTGATGTAATTATAAAATTTGGTGGCCACGCCATGGCTGCGGGATTGAGCCTTGAACCACAAAATTTGGAAAAATTCACCCGTGCGTTAGGCAGGGCAATTCGCGAGGAAGGCGCCCGGGATGGACAGAAACCTGTACGGAAGAAGAGTTACGATGTCGCCTGCAGTCTTGATGATGCGATGAATCCTGCGTCAATTCAATATCTTATGCTGATGGAACCCTTTGGGCAGGGAAATCCGGCACCGAAGTTCTATGATGAGAACTCTATTGTCATTCAGTCAAGAAATGTTGGTGTGGATCATCGGCATCTCAGTCTGATGTTTCGCGGCCGGTATTCGCAATACAAAGGAATCGGTTTCGGGCTTGGCGAACGACTAAACGATGTTCAGGAAAAGTCTCAGCGGAGTCTTGTTTATTCTCTGACACGCAATCGATACCGTGGAACGGAGAGCTGGCAGATTCGCGTTCATTCCATATAAGAATTGGCATAAATATGGCTAAAGACGGTGAACGGGAGGCCTTTATTAGAGGAAATAAACATAATATATATTATGCGACATAGCTTTTGCCGTGGAAATCGTGCTGTTTTCCTGGCTGATGGCAGTCATTTTCTCTCTGACCTTTACTTTCTGAGCCTGCCTTTGCTTCTCCGATCTTGAGGGAACATCAAATAACCAGTTTTACGAGGTGCCCTTGAGACTCTGCCGACTGAGAGTCCTTCAAACTTTAATAATTATCTCGATAATGGTATAAAGATCCACTTTTGTTATTCTCAGAGCGAGATCATTCCTTAAACTTCCGCCAACTTTTATCTTGACTCTAACCCATTTCCTGAAATCGTTATATCGGAGCTGCCATGACCCCCAATCGTGAAATTTACCAGGAACCGCTCGTCAGCCGTTACACCAGTCCAGAAATGCAATTTCTCTTTTCAGAACGTAATAAATTTACTACGTGGAGAAAATGCTGGCTGGCTCTCGCGGAGGCACAATATGAACTGGGGCTGACCGATATCATCACTTCGGAGATGCTTGATCAAATGCGGGCCAACGTGGGCAATATCGATTTTGATATTGCCGCAGCCCAGGAGAAAAAAATTCGCCATGATGTTATGGCCCATGTGTATGAGTTTGGGCTGAAATGCCCTAAAGCTGCCGGTATTATCCATCTTGGAGCCACCTCGCAGTTTGTGGTCTGCAATACGGATTTAATTATCCAGAAAAAGGCCATGGAAATGGTGCGCAGTGCCCTGCTCAATGCCATTCAGAATCTCGCCGAATTCTGTGACAAATATAAAGACCTGCCCACCCTCGGTTATACTCATTACCAGCCTGCCCAGCCGACCACCGTCGGCAAGCGAAACACGCTCTATCTGCAGGATCTTGTGATGGATCTTGACTACATTGACTTCTATTTAAGTCAGCAGAAAGCGCGCGGAGCAAAAGGCACCGTCGGTACTCAGGCAACCTTTCTTGAACTGTTCAAGGGCGACCACAAAAAAGTACGTGAACTCGACCTGCTGGTTGCAAAAAAACTTGGTTTCTCCAAGGTCTTCAGTGTCACCGGCCAGACCTACACCCGCAAGCTCGACATGAAACTCGCGGAGACCCTTTCCGGGATAGCTGCAACCACGCATAAATTCGCCGTTGATCTTCGCCTTCTCTCCAACCTTAAGGTGCAGGAGGAACCCTTTGAGAAAAACCAGACCGGCTCCTCGGCCATGGCCTATAAGCGAAACCCCATGCGCAGTGAACGCCTCTGCGGGCTTGCCCGTAAGCTGATGAATTTACCGAGTGATTTTGCCGGCACATACAGTAATCAATGGTTTGAGCGCACTCTTGACGACTCCGCCATTCGTCGGATGGATATTCCACAGGCCTTTCTTCTTACAGATGCAATCTTGAGAATATTCAATAACGTTTCCTCTGATATGGTTGTTTTCCCGAAACAGATTGAACGTTACCTGTTACAGGAACTCCCCTTCATGTCCACCGAGAAAATTCTCATGATGGCCGTTGAAAAAGGTGAAAGTCGCCAGAAGATGCACGAAGTTGTGAAAGAACACTCCCTTGCTGCAGGCCGTAACGTTAAGGAAAATGGTGCTGGCAACGATCTCATTGAGCGCATGGCTGCTGATCCGCGCATCCCCTTCACCCAGGAGGAGATGGATGCAATGATCTCCGACTATACTCAGTTTACCGGTCGGGCAGAGGCGCAGACCACAGAATACCTTGAAGAAGTGGTGCGCCCTCTTCTCTCCGCCAATAAAGACAGGATGACTACCGTTGACAGGGTTCTCAATGTCTGATTTTATCACTCCCGCTCTCGTTCCGGAGCTGTGCAATTCTTACTTTCGTATAGCTCCGGGACGTTTTCACTATCTGAAGTTCATCCTTGAAGGTTACGATAACCTTGCTGTTCTCTCGAGCACAGGTGTCCCGGGGACGGTACGTTTGAAATACGCCCGGGAATCTGCCGACGAACTTTTCCCCATTCTTGCCAGCATTGCCGCTGACCTGCGTTAAGCCCTCACAACTATATATTATGGAACAACAGCTCTTTTATATTAAGACCTTTGGCTGCCAGATGAACGAACGTGATTCGGAAATCATGGCACAACTTCTCGGCGAGGCCGGATATGTCGAATCGGCGGATATGGATACCGCTGATCTGGTTATTATCAACACCTGCTCCATTCGTGCCAAAGCGGAACAGAAGGTCATGAGTCTTCTTGGACATCTGCGTGGAAATCTGAAGAAAAAGCCGAATATGAAAACGGTGGTCGCCGGTTGTGTTGCCCAGCAGGAGGGATCCGAGATACTTCGCCGTATGCCCTTTGTCTCCCTGATCATCGGCACCCAGAATATCTATAACATTGTCCCCGCCCTGCAGTGTGCAGCGGGTGGGGGGCAGAAGGTGGTGACCTCGCTGGTTAATTCCTATGATATCCCGCGATTTCTTCCCTCTATGGCCCTTCCCTCCTCTGGCGTCCCCTTCCGGAAATTTATTACCATCATGCAGGGATGCAACAACTTCTGCACGTACTGCGTGGTTCCCTATACCCGTGGTCGTGAGGCCAGCCGGATGGCCGTAGATATTATTGATGAGGCACGGGTGCTGGTGGATGAGGGCGTAAAAGAGATCACCCTGCTGGGGCAGAACGTCAATTCCTACGGCAATACCAACAGCGTGGCTCCGGGGCGTGGCAAGGGGGAATATGGTTTTGGTGAACTCCTGCGCGAGGTTGCCGCACTGCAGGAGCGTGGCCTGAAACGCCTTCGCTTTACCACCTCCAACCCCAAAGATCTTACCGACAACCTGATTGATTGTTTTGGCTCTCTTGACATTCTCTGTCCGCAACTCCATCTGCCGGTCCAGGCCGGTTCGGACGCGGTCCTCAAGCGGATGAACCGCAGATACACTATCTCTTCCTACCTTGAACTTATTGATAAACTGCATAAGGTCTTGCCTTCAATTGCCCTTACTACTGATGTTATTGTCGGCTTTCCAGGTGAGACGGACGAGGATTTTGAGGGAACCATGAAGTTGCTCAATGATGTGCGTTATCACAGTTCTTTCTCCTTCAAATATTCATCTCGACCGGGGACGCGGGCCGCTGAGTTCAGCGATGCCGTGCCAGAGGATGTGAAGAGCGAACGTCTTCAGCGCTTTCAGAAACGGCAGGACGAAATCAGTCTGGAGCGCAATGAGGAGTATGTCGGCCGCGAGCTGGAGATCATGCTTGAACCGGCGGATGAGGGAGGGTTGCTCATGCGCGGTCGTACCGGAAGCAATCATATTGTTCACCTGAAAGAGGGAGTAAAAGCTGCGGCTGGAGATCTGTGCATGGCAAAAATCACCCATGCAGGTCAACACTCTCTCCAGGGTGAAACTGTTTAAGGAGATAGAGATGCAGACAAGAAACGTCGATGTCGCTGTAGTCGGTGGGGGGACCGCCGGGCTCAATGCCCGCCGTTCTGCCCTTGCATATACGGATTCCGTTGTCCTCATTGAGGGAGGAATCTGGGGAACAACCTGCGCGAGAGTCGGGTGCATGCCGTCTAAACTTCTCATTGCCGCAGCTGAAAGCGTGCATGCAATTGAGCGTGCGCCTGGTTTCGGGGTTCATCCTGAGCAAGAGCCCCGCATTAAGGGCGATGAAGTGATGGGACGGGTTCTTGCCGAGCGCGACCGCTTCGTCGGTTTTGTGCTTGAGGGGGTGGAGAACATCCCGCCGGAACAGAAGATTATCGGCAATGCCCGGTTTCTTGATAATCACACCCTTGAGGTTGGAGAGCTGCACATCAAGGCGAAGCGGATTGTTATCGCTACTGGTTCACATACAGTTATTCCTGACAGCCTTGCGAAATTCAGGAAGGCCATTATCACCAACGATGATCTCTTCTATATGAAAGATCTGCCGCAGTCGGTGGCCGTTTTGGGCTCTGGAGTTATCGGGCTGGAACTTACCCAGGCTCTGCACCGCCTTGGAGTTGATGTGCGACTCTTCGGCCACAGTGGTCGTATTCGCCCGATCACCGATCCCAAATTGCGTGATTACACCGAAGAGGCTTTGAACGAAGAGTATTATATCGCGCCCAAAGATCCGATAACCTCGATGGAAGAGGACGGGGACAAGGTAAAGATCACCTACACAGATCGTACAGGAAAAGAAGCTGTCTTCCACGCGCAATATCTGCTCGCCGCCACCGGGCGTCGTCCCAACACGGAAAATCTTGGTCTGGAGAATACCGACCTTGAACTTGACAGTCACGGTGTCCCCACCGTGGCTGACCGCGAGACGATGCAGACCAGTGTGCCGACCATCTTTATCAGCGGAGATGCCAGCAATCAGTCCGCCATTCTCCATGAGGCGACGGATCAGGGGCGTATTGCCGGCGCAAATGCGGGCAGTTATCCCGAGATCAATCACGGTCTGCGACGGAGTAATTTGTCAATTGTCTTCAGTGACCCGCAGATTGCCATGGTTGGTGACAGTTATGAGCAGTTGCAGAAAAAATATGGGAAGGATGGCTTTGCCGTTGGAGAGGTCTCTTTCACCGGCCAGGGACGTGCGAGAACCATGTTGCGCAATAAAGGAATGTTGCGGGTGTATGGAGACAGGAAGAGTGGTCGCTTTCTCGGTGCCGAAATGTTTGCTCCGGATGCCGAGCATCTTGGACACCTTCTCGCATGGGCGCATCAGATGGGATTGACAGTGGATAAAATGCTGGAGATGCCTTTCTATCACCCCACTGTTGAAGAGGGAGTGCGTACCGCTCTGCAGGATCTTGAGAAAAACATGAAAAAAGGCTGAGTCCTGCGGCAGCTGTACTGCCAGAACGGGGAATTGATCGGAGATAAGTGGCGATCAATTCCCCGTTTTTATTTACTCTTCCCCGCTCTCACCCGAATCTTTTTTGGCTGGCGTTTCGTCAGGGACAGATGAAGAATCGAAATCAGGCGGAACGTCACTGCTCTTCTTTTTCTCTCCCAGTCCCGGCAGAGCGGCCTCTTCTTTCGGTTCAGCATGGCTCAGAGCGGAAAGTGGAGAAACCCTGCGAACGTTGCGCGGTGAGACTCTCTTGCCCCTGGCTGTGGCATTTTTCACCAAATGGCTGTCGAAATCGATCTCAAGGCTGTTACTGCGTGCGCGGGAGGACGGCATGAGATTTATTTTGGCGTACTGCTCTTCACCAAAACTCAACAGCAGAATTCTTGAGCGTTTGTGCTCCGGGAACAGATGATATTCTTTATCCAGAATAAAACTTGGCGTATTGAATCGTTTAACATAGGCAAGATTTTCTGCACCATCACGGTAAATCACATTGAAGAGTTGATCCCTGTTTACAATTCCAACCCACTGCAGTTCTTTGCCGACATAAATTTTTTCCGTCACTGAGACAAATTTATAGAGACCATCGCAGAAGATGAGAAAGAGTTTGTCATACTCAGAACACATCAGGGAAATATTCTCCTGCCCCTCTTCCGGTTTCACCAGGGTGCCGACAAAACCGGATTCGCGGTTGTAAACCACGTTGAGATTGGCAAGGGCCGCCTTTCTCAGATTGACCTCTTTGAAACTGGTCAGTTCGGTCTGCCTGGGGAAATCTTTACCATATTTCTCCAGTAAATTATCAAGGAAAGTGATGGCGTATCCAGTCATATCTTTGAGATCAGACTGGATCTCTTTGATCGCCTTGCGGATATCCTTGATCTCCTTTGCCTGCTTATTAATATCGTAACGGGAAATACGTTTGATACGTATCTCCAGCAGCCGATTGACATCGTCGTCGGTTATTTCTCGACTAAACAGTTCATGAAAGGCCTTCAGGCCTTCATGAACTGTTGCCACGATGGCCGTCGGTGTCGTCTCCTCTTCAATTCTCTGATAGATGCGTTCCTCAATGAAAATTTGTTCGAGGAGACGGGCATGCAGCTTGTCTTCAAGGTGGGCAAGTTCGAAATTGAGCTCTCTTTCAAGATCATGGCGAAGTTTGAGGGCGTTGTGCTTTACTACTGTAGTGACGGTACTTATCTGAGGATCATTCCCGTTGATAAGGGTGAGATTCGGCGCAATGGATACTTCACAGTCAGTGAAGGCGTAGAGGCCCTTGATGGTTTCGCTGGCAAAAACTCCACGGGCAACCTTGATCTCAATCTCCACATGTTCGGCGGTATAGTCATTGATGGAGACGATTTTTATCTTGCCCTGCTTTGCCGCCCTCTCTATGGAATCGGTGAGTTTCTGAGTGGTTTGACCGTACGGAATATCTTTGATAATGATTGTTTTCTCGTTCTCCTCCACAATACGTGCCCGGCAGCGGATTTTACCGTTGCCGTCCTCGTACCCGGAGGCATCAAGCAGTCCCCCTTGTTGAAAATCCGGATAGAGTTCAAACTCCTCTCCCCGCAGGACAGCCTGCTCCGCCTTGAGCAGCTCACAGAAGTTGTGGGGCAAAATCTTCGTCGCCATGCCAACGGCAATCCCTTCTGCTCCGAGCAGGAGCAGAAGGGGCAATTTGGCTGGCAGCGTAACCGGCTCCTGCATGCGGCCGTCGTAGGAGTCGATATATTCCGTAAGCTCCTTGTTGAAGAGAGTCTCTCTGGCAAGGGGGGAGAGACGGCACTCAATATAACGCGCGGCCGAGGCTCCGTCGCCGGTAAAGATGTTGCCGAAGTTCCCCTGGCGGTCAACGAGGTATCCCTTATTGGAGATGTTAACCAGTGCCTCATAGATAGAGGCGTCGCCGTGGGGATGCAGCTTCATCGTCTCGCCGACAACGTTGGCCACCTTGTTGAATCGGCCGTCATCCATATTGGCGAGAGTCTGCAATATCCGCCGCTGTACCGGTTTCAGACCATCATCAATAGCGGGGATGGCACGGTCACGGATGTTGTAGGTTGCGTATTCGATGAAATTATGATCGAAAAAAGCGCGGAGTTTACTCTGTTTTTCAGGCATCTTTAATTTGTTTCTGTGGAAAATTGTGAATCTGAAGGCAAAGGGTTTCGGCGTAGTTTGTAAGAGAGTTTTTCCCCGCGAACAGGATTTCAGTAAAAAGCAGCACGACCCATAAAAGAAACAGGCCGTCAATCAGGGGTGCAATAGAGAGCGCAGTTCCTGATTTTCCCATCCTTTTACTCATGCCCCCACAGCGTCCTTAATGGGTAAAAGATTGTCCATGATGTAATCTCTGCGCTGAGGTGTATTCTTTCCCATATAAAAGGAGAGCACTTTGCTGATCTCACTCAGCGAATCAAGAGTGATAGGAGTAAGGCGGATATTATCACCAATGAATTGTTTAAACTCTTTTGGAGATATTTCACCTAACCCCTTGAATCTGGTTATTTCTACCTTGATATCCTTTTTCCCTTGCAGCTCTTTTATCGCCCTCTCCTTCTCCTTGTCGGAATAGCAGTAAATCGTCTTCTGTTTGTTACGTACCCTGAAAATGGGTGTCTCCAGCACATAGATGAAACCTTCCCGGACCAGCGGTTCAAAATACTGTAGAAAAAAGGTGAGCAGCAACATGCGGATATGCAGCCCGTCCACATCGGCATCCGTGGCGAAGATCACCTTGTCATAACGCAGATTACTAATGTTGTCCTCAACGTTGAGAGCTCGCATCAGGGCGTACATCTCCTCGTTTTTATAGAGTGTCGCGATATTCTGTCCGAAAACGTTCTTTGGCTTTCCCTTTAGAGAGAAGACTGCCTGACGAAGCGGATCCCGCGAGGAGACAATGGAGCCGGCGGCAGAAAGTCCCTCAGTGATAAAAACCATATTCTCGCAATCCTCTTTCGAAGGCTTCCCGGCGGCGGGATGGTATTTGCAGTCCTTCAGCTGGTGGATCTTCAGAGCAACTTTCTTTGCATTGGCCCTCGCCTCACTGCGCACGCTTTGCAGCTCCTTGCGGACTCGCTCATTGTGGTTGATCTTGTCGATGAGCATCTGCGCTGCTTCCGTATCTTTGTAGAGTGCTTTAGAAACGGCCCCTTTCACGGTATTGACAATCCATACCCGGATGTCAGTATTCCCCAGCTTGTTCTTGGTCTGTGACTCAAACACCGGTTCCATGATTTTTACGGCGAGGGTACCAACGATACCGTCGCGTACATCAGTGTTGATAAATTTTTTGCCGGAATATTCGTTAATTCCCTTGAGAATGCCCTCTTTAAAGGCAGACAAGTGGGTGCCGCCTTCGCTGGTATACGTTCCGTTGACGAAGCTGTAGTAGGTTTCGCCGAAGTTGTCCGCATGGGAAAAGGCGAACTCAAGGATATCTGTTTTCAGGGAGATGGGTGGATAGAGTTCACCGCCGTCCAGTTCCTTTTCAAGCAGATCGAGCAGACCATTGGTGGAGTAGTAGAGATCGCGGCCGAAATAGAGCTTGAGTCCGGCGTTGAGCCAGGCATAACGCCACAGCCGTTTCTCAATGAAATCAGGATTGAAGCTGTATTTTGGAAAGAGTTCTGGTGAGGGTACGAACTCAATATGGGTGCCATTCTTCTCCTCGGTCTCGCCACTTTCCTCATGTTGCAGGTTGCCATTGGCAAAAGAGGCCGAGGCAAATTTCCCGTCTCGGTAGGCGGTAACGATAAACTCTGAAGAGAGTGCATTGACGGCCTTGGTGCCAACGCCGTTGAGCCCCACGGAAAACTGGAAAACGTCAGTATTATATTTGGCGCCAGTGTTAATCACCGAGACGCAGTCAACCAGCTTGCCGAGGGGAATCCCGCGGCCGAAGTCACGCACCGCCACTCGCCCTTCGTCACTGATTTCTATATTGATGCGCTTGCCAGCCCCCATAATGTACTCATCGACGGAGTTGTCGATTACCTCTTTCAGGAGGATATAGATGCCGTCATTCTGGTTGGAGCCGTCACCGAGACGGCCAATATACATCCCGGGACGGAGGCGGATATGTTCCAGGGAGCTGAGTGTCTTGATGGAGTCGTCGGTGTACTGTCCCTTTGCTTTCCCGGTGGAAGAATTATTTGTCTTTGATGTGGGGTTTTCAGCGGTATCAAGCAGACTTTTTTGGGGCATTGGCATAGTTTTTTTTTCTGGAAGTTGACCGTGGAAGGCAGGAAGAGATGTATTCAGTGAGGTAACTATTGTATAATATCAAGGCTGTTTGCGCAAATAATTCATCTTTGGCAAGGCGGTTTCTCCTCCCCCGGAGTTTACTCCATCATGTGAATACGCCCGCAGTCCGGGCAGATCCAGACGGGACCGTTTGTCATACCCCAGCCGTTTTCAGCAAAACACTCAGGACAGATCATGAAGCCGCAATTGCAGCTCCAGCAGAAGGGTTTTTTTTGCTTGCAGCACTGGCAGACATACTCTCCGCGACGACGGAGCCGATAAGATTTTTTCTCTGTCATTTTTTCCCCGTTTCGGTATCTTAACCCTCAAGACAGCAGGCAGATGATTCGTCTTATTGCAATTCGTTAAAACAGTATAGTCATTCTGCGAAATACCTGCTCGGTTTTCACACGCGCCCTGCTTTCCATTCGGGCACCACTTTGAAATCTCAACCCACTCTGGAATGGCCATGTATTTAGTTGTTGATGTGGGAAATACCCACACTGTAACAGGCGTTTACGATGGCGATAACCTTATCGCAGACTGGCGGATGACATCCGATCGCAAGCACACCGCCGATGAACTTGCCCTCCGCTACAATGCCCTTTTTGCCATGCAGAAGATTCCACATAAAGAATTGCACGGCATCATCATCTCTTCGGTGGTCCCCGCCCTGCAGGCAGCCTGGCTCGGCTGTTGCAGACGATATTTTTCTGCCCATTTACGACAGGATGTTATCGTGGTGGAGGTGGATCAGATCAAAGACCTCATCCATGTCGATCTTGAAAATCCGAAAGAGGTCGGAGCGGATCGCCTCGTTAACTCTATTGCCGCCTGGGCTTTGAATCCGGTGAAACAGGTTGTAATTGACTTTGGCACCGCCATCACCTTTGACTGTCTTACTGACAACTGCACCTATATAGGAGGTACAATTCTCCCTGGTATTGGAATTTCGCTCGACGCCCTCTCCTCCCGCACTGCACGCCTGCCGCAGATTGATATCTCCTCACCGCCGGAGAATGTGATTGGCCGTTCAACTGTGGAAGCAATGAAAAGCGGCATCCTTCACGGCTATGGAGCTATGGTGGACGGCATGGTACACAGTATCCGCATGGAGATGTGTGAACCGGAGGATGACTTCGCAGTAACCGCCACCGGTGGCATGGCACCCCTGATCACTCCCTACAGCCATTGTATTGAACGGGTCGAGCCGATGTTGACCCTTAACGGGCTGCAGGAGATTTACAGGAGACTGGCAAAATGAGTTTTTCGACCTTGCCAGCACCTCTTTTCCCGTTGCCCTTGAAGCGTGGCGATACCCTTGGTATTATTGCTCCGGCTGGTCAGCTTTGGGATCCAGCCGGTTTTGAACGGGGTATTGCCCGCCTGCGTGAGATGGGCTTTGAGGTTAAATTTCCGCGGGAACTCTGGCCCGGCAGTGAATTCCCATGGTTTTCTGATACTGATGCCAACCGTGCAGAGGAATTCAACCGCATGTGGGCTGATCCAGAAGTGCAGGGAATTCTCTGCATGCGCGGAGGTTTCGGCTGTCTAAAACTCCTGGAGAAGATTGATTATGAACAGATTCGTACTGCCCCGAAAGTCTTTGCCGGATTCTCTGACATCTCCATTCTGCTCAATGTCCTGCGGGCGAAGACCGGGCTCGTTTCGCTGCATGCGCCTGTCGTTACCAGTATTGCCGGGGCTGTTCCAGCCACTCTTGAGCGTCTTGCCCGCTGTCTCCAGTCTCCCCTGCAGCAGCAGCCTGCTCTGGAAATAAGTCAACTTGAGGTGCTTCGTGATGGTGCTGAGGTTCGCGCCCCGCTGCTCGGCGGGAACCTTACCACTCTCGTTTCTCTTCTTGGCACGCCGAATGATATTGATTACAGTGGTTGTCTTTTACTGTTGGAAGACGTTGGGGAGCCGCTTTATAAAATAGATCGCATGCTTACTCAGATGCAGCTGGCGGGCAAGCTGAAAAACCTTGCTGGACTGCTCCTTGGAGATTTCCATACCTCACAGGAGAATGCACAGACTGACCGCCTTGCTCACCTGCGTTTCCTTGAGGCTGTCTGGAAACTGGCATTGGATGCAGTTTCCTGCCCGGTATGGGCTGGTCTACCGGTGGGACACTGCCCGGAAAATATGGCTCTCGTTATTGGCGCGCAAACGCTCATGTCAAAAAAAAAGGATTTACGGTTTACCTGAACTTCAAGAACGTGTAATATCAGGTCTTCTTTCGCATGACTTGAGAGAGTGCGTGTATTTTGTGTTAGTCTGCTTTTTGGTAATAGCAGGAAAAACGCTACTTTTTGAGACAAAAAAAAAGACAAAAAATGTAATTATGAAGAAGACTATTCGTACATTGGCCATGGTGGCCGCTTTGACTCTCGTTTCCGGCCCGGCTTTTGCAGCCCAGTATATTTCTGTAAAAGTAGATAACGCCAATGTGCGTACAGGTCCGTCCACCAGTGAGAATGTTTGCATGGAGCTTTTCAAGGGATATCCGTTGAAGATCCTGGAAACTCAGGGGGAGTGGTTGAAGGTTGCTGATTTTGAGAATGACACGGGCTGGATTCATAAGGGTATTACCGTGCCTCAGAATTCCATCATCGTTAATGCTGATGAGTCCATGAATTTGCGCTCCGAACCTTCAACCAAAGCCAAAGTTGTTGCCAGCATTGAGCGTGGAGTTGTACTCACTAAATTGCAGAAGAAAGGGCAATGGATTCAAGTGCAGCACTCCAGTGGAACCATTGGCTGGCTTTTTGCGGCGCTGGTCTGGCCGAAAGACTGATAATTGTTTTTACGATGTTTTTTTCAGGCCCGACTGCTTTGTGCAGCCGGGCCTTTTTTATATGAACTTCTGAAAATATAATTACAGCCATCAGCCTGTAACAACAGCAATCATGCCCTGCTCTTTCTCCCTGTAATCGGGTATCTTGAGAGGTGGAAGAGATGTCATCCGATGGGCATCTTGAAAAGCTCGTATTTCCTTCAATCTCTGCCTCTCCGACTGGCCAGCTTACCACAGACGATTGACGACAATTCTCACATTATACTGCTGTGATTTTCTTTTTTTTTCCATACAATTCAACACGTTATATGTATTCATAAAATCCTTTTTTGCACGGAAAGTCTGCTGCTTGCAATACATAATTATATAGATTATGATTGAATTTCCTTAAGTGATTTCGTGTTTTGTGCATATGCAAGGTTCTCGTGAGTTAAAGATTGTAAAAAAAGAACCGTTTATAGAGATTTTATCCTGTTGCTTTTTTGCTGTTTTGTTCTGCTGAAAAGTCTGATAGCAGATGAGGGGATTTGGTATGGCTGCTGGTTCTCGAACGGCGTCAGGATAAGGACTTCCTGGCAGGCAGATTGTCGTTCAAGGAACACGTTTTTCACAGTCGTAAAAATTATAGAGAGTAAGAGCCGATATCGTCATTACGACCAGGGCAACGGTATAATCGAGATATATTGCTTTTACAAAATATTCTGATGCAGATCTTCCTTCTCTGTAACTGATACACACGCTGGTAATTGCTTTACTTGACCTGCAGGCATCTCCGGTCGAGGATCGTCACATCAAAAGAACATCAATCAATAGGAGAAACGATGATCAAAGTAAGTGTCATGTATCCAAACAGTTCAAAATGTCAATTCGATGTTGATTATTACTGTAGCAGACATCTCGCAATGGTGACAGAATTGCTTGGCAATTACTTAAAGGGAAAAGAAGTGGAAGTTGGGGTGGCCGGTGGTACTCCAGGAGAAACTCCCCTGTTCATAGCCGTCGGACACTTTACCTTTGATTCAATTGATTCTTTCCGAACATGTTTTGGCCCTCACGCCAAGGAAATATTCTCTGATACGGAAAACTTCACGAACATAAATCCGCACATTCAAATAAGTGAGATCAGGGTATGAATTTTTCATGAACTCCTGAAAATGGGCCAGTGGTGATATGCGTGCTGGCGTGCATATTACCACTGCTGCTGAAAACGTATCTTCTTTTCCCTTTCTTTCGAAAAAAAGTAAAGCTCAATAAAAGATGTTCTTTTAAAATGAATAAAAATAGTCTGAAATACTTTGTCGATATCGTTATGTTTATTGACTTTTGTTCTCTAACGATGACTGGATTTTTCCTGGGATTTATTCTTCCCGCAGGAAGAGGTGTAAACAAATATTTTTTAGGAATGCATCGTCACGAATGGGCTAATATCCACCTTTATTTTTCTCTCTTGTTTCTTCTTTTATTCTTTTTACATCTTAGCTTGAACTGGCCATGGATAGTAAACACGACCAGACGTTATGTTAATGAAAAACGAACTCCTTTTGTTTTGAGTATTTTGGCAGGTTTGTTTGTTGTATATTTAACTGCTCAACTGGCGATTCAAAATTATTATCAGCCATCCCCGTTTTAATTCCTGTCCGTAATTTTCGTAAAATCACAGCTTTTCTTTTCACCGCGAAGAACGCGAAGGAAGGATAAAGCCTTTGAGAAAAAGATTTTAAAAATTAACCAGGGGGAATTGCTGTTGTTGTGATATCTTTACTCTTTGTGGTAAATTTCCTTCTGTCCCTCGACTATGAATGAAATCCGAGCTGTTTTTAAGGTGCCTTTATTCTTAGCTCTCCGCTGCTCATTAATTTGTCTTAATTGTTGACGGATTATTTTATGTAGTCCCCTTCCCTTGCCAGTCACAATATAAATGGCCGTCTCCAACAGTTGGAGACGGCCATTTATACATTCAAAATTCCTTTAAATCCGTATAGATTTCGCCTTATTCAGAAGACGAGTTCCGTTTACTGCCGATCTTGTCATAAAATCTCTTCATATCATTATTAAGGAAGGCCTTGATACGTTGAGAACTGCGGACATACCCGCTCCAGAGATCTTTCATGGTAAGTTTCTGGATGTTTTCACGAGCCTTACTCTCCATTTTTTGCCAGAGATTTTCGCGATACTGAGTGTCGAGAACCACCAGTTCACTGCTCCGGGCCAGAGAATTGCGGCGCAGCTTTGGAAAGGCATAGCGACTGTAAGAAATTATACCTGCAGTAATGGTCGCAAAGAAAAAGACAAACGGGAATAAAATTAAAGTAAAAGGAAAACTTCCCACCGTGCCGCCGCGAATAGAACTCAACAAGGTATATTCTGGAAAACCGAGAACAGCTTTGATCATTACATCACCGAAAAAGAAAAGCAGAACAGCTACAAGCATGGTGACATTAAAGTATTTCCAGAATACGCGTGTTGCCCGTCTGATAAATTCAGTGACGGCCTCTGCAACAATATTAACCTCATTTACCTGACGATCGAGGTCTTCAAGGATGTGGTTTATTTGAAACGCCGCAGCACCTTTAATTTTGTCAAAGAGTTCCTCACGCTCCTGTGGCCAGTCTTTTGCCATTTTGTCACTGTCGGCAAGATGCGGAGCGTAGGTCAGATAGATATGCGGGATATCCTTGCGACCTGTCATCTGCGACATATTCCAGCAGAGCGTCCCGTAAGAACGGGTGAAATCGGTGAGATGATCACACTCGTCAATACGACTCATGACAAAAATCAGGCGATGCTCTCCAGATTTTTCCGGCAGAGTATTACGAATCGCTTCGTAGGACTCTTTGATAGTTCCAGCCTTGTGCGGATCGAACATGAGGACAATGAGATCGGCCATTCTGGCAAAATCACCAAGAACCTCCATGTAATTGTAACCGCGGTCGTTCTCAGACGTGGCATCAAGCATGCCGGGACTGTCGATAATAGCAAGATCCTCAAGAATCGGGGAGTTGAGCATTTTCATGGTGATATGAGAAATCAGTTTTTCACCGTAGTGCTTGAAATGCTCAAAAGGCAACGTGCTGTCGTTGACGAGCGTCGAACCAGGCATTTCCCGTTCTTCTTTCCCATCACCTGCAGTCAAAATAGTAAAAGAATCGTCGGTGGGAGCCTGACCTGTACGCTGTATGTTTCTACCAATCAGCTCATTAATGAGTGTTGACTTACCAGAAGAATAGTTCCCGATAACCAGAACCAGAGGCTTCCACTTCATGCTGTCATCAATTCCACCGTAATCCATGTTGTATTTGGTGAAAAGAGCTTCAAGTTTCTTGCGCACTCGGGTTTGTAACTGCCTCTGCAGATCTTTCTCGTTCATAGTAATCCCAGTTTTCCTCATTCAAATTCAGTAGTAAGACTTCAAAACGCCGGGTTCTTCAAAAAAATTGCCACATTCAACAGAATTCGAGGCGTCCGATAACTTCCACCAGAGCAGCACTTCCATTATCATTACATTGAATCCTAAATACTCAGTTCCCTCAAAGAGATAAAGGGGAGCCTCTGAATAACAGGCTCATACAACCGTACACTATTGGATAAAACAACAAAATCATATCACTTTTTACCACAGGAGAAATGCGAAAAAATATTTGGACGCAGAATCCCTTCTGAAGACACGTTTTATTATCGTATAACCAATAGGGACAGCAAATAACCAGTCTTTTGCCTCTCTTCATTGTTACAGTAAAATTTTTATCCATGGAGGTAAGCGTTTACCTCCATGATCAATAATACCGGTGATAAACCGTAAGCCGGTATAAGTATCTTTATGGAAACCTTGAATAATCAGTTTTTCGCTCATCTTCTTCGTTACAGTCAAAAAATTATCCTCCGACAAAGCGAGGGACGAGACGTCGAGATATCAAACATGGCTCTAATAAATTTCCTCCTGTGCTTCGAATATAAACGAAATACAAGGTTCTTCAGGGTATCCGGTAGAATAAAAGGAGAGGTTTTATATTTTCTTTCTGCAGTCAGCTGTTCCCGCACCGTCCCGGTGAAGAGCTCTTATTTTGTTTCAGGAGTTGTCTCCAGACTGAAAACGACATGGACCGAGCTGTGCACCCGCTGTTCTCCCGGTGCCAACACCTTTTCACTGGAATCACTGCAGGCCTTTTCAAGCTGCATTGGTGCCATCCTGCCGTTGAATGCCGAAGCAGGCGCATCTGCCTCGATGAAAAGCGGTGTGCCAATACGAACCCCAAGTACTGCAGCAAGTCTCTCTGCCCGCTTTTTTGCATCTCTGAGGGCAAACATCTGAAGTTCATTTTGAACAATACTTTGCCTGGAAAGAGCAAAATTGACATTCTCTATTTGCAGATTTTTAAAGGTGGAGAGCTTTGTCCACATTGGCACATATTTTTTAAAGTCTTTCATTACAAAAAATATCTGTGTGCTGGCAATATAGCCCTCGCGCACCCGGCTGTTATTCTTATATTGCCAGTTTTCCCGAATCTGCATGCGACTCGTAACCGTTTTCGCCTCAAGGATTTTCATTTCATCAAGCAGAGAGAGCACATCAGAGACATCATTGAGATGGGCGGAGGCAACCTCTTCAACGCTGGCACCGAGGGTATGGACCTGCAGGTTCCAGTGCATCTCATCGGGAACCACACTCTTTTCGGATACTCCGAACACACTTATCTGCGGCACTGTTGTTTCCGCAAAAGAGTCGACCGAAACCAGACTCAACACTGCCACAACACACAACGTGAAAATCCGTTTCAAGACTGCCTCCAGAGAATCAGAACAGGTATAAGGGGCCCTTGAATAACCAGTCTTTTGCCCATCTTCTTCGGTCCAGTTAAAAAAATTATCCTCCGACAAAGCGAGGAACGAGACGTCGAGATATCAATCATCTGCCTGTGGTAAAGTCCCTTCTGTGCTTCGAATATGAATGAAATACAAGCGGTTTCAATGTACCCATAATATAATCGGTAATAAGAGAGGATTTGGGACACATGACAGAACTCTTTGTAACTGGCATCACATACAATCCACGCATGCAGACAACATTACAGCCTTTTCTTATGAAAAGTCCAGGGTTTATTTCCTTCCCTGCTTTTGCTATATTGACAGCTCAATCCTTTACAGCATCACTCCTTTCAGCATGGGGAAAATCATGACGGCAGAAAAGGAACACATTCATAATAAGTTCGAAGTTTCAGGTGGTTATGTGGAAAAAATTGATCAGTTGGCCAGCCGACTGCTTGATCTTGATCTTGAACTCAATTCCAATATTCCAACCACTCTCTGGATCAGTGACCTGCATGGGGAGGGAGATCGCTTCAAGTCGATTCTCCGGGGACGCTTCGGCATGCTCTATCAGACCTGCCGGGAGGCGCTGCCCGGCACCTTCAGCATGGAAAAAATCCAATATCTCACCCGCATCATCCGCAAACAGCAATATCTGAAGGACGATGTCATCAAGATGGATATACAGGATATTATCCTCTGTCTTGTGGAGGTGTTGAGATATAAGACGACCAATATCCGTCCCAACAACGGCAGCAAATTCAAGCCGGAGTTTCACGATGTTATTTCCCGTCTGCTCTCCGGGTTACCTGTCCCTGACCCAATTTTTGAAGAGCCAATTGTTTCTCGGCGGCTGATTTCACATCTCTCTTTCGCTATCCGCCAGATCCTTCTTGACCGTATTCAGGTTCTTGGGGACGTCTTCGACCGGGGCGATCAGCCTGACAAGATCCTGCGTATCCTCTCATCATCCTCCTACCGCAACGGTGTTGATTACGTTTTTGGCAACCATGATATTCTGTGGATGGGTGGTGCCGCAGGCTGTGCCTCGCTGGCCGTCGAGGCCATGCGTATAACCTGTCGCTATGATCACTTTATCTTTCTCAAGCGAATGGGGTTTGATACTGTCCGTCTCGAAAAATTTGCCATTGAGACCTACCCCGTCAACAAGATCACTGGTAATTTTAAGGCTCAGACCGATAAGGGGCGCGCACTTGAGAAGGCATTAACGGTCATTCAGCTCAAGCTGGAAGAGCAGACCATCAAGGATTTTCCGCAGTATGAGATGAAGCCCCGGCTGTGGCTCGACCGTTTCGCTAAAATGCTGAAGAATAAAGAACCGGGACTCAATGATACTTTTTTCCCAACCGTTGACCTTGAGTACCCCGCACAACTGACCAGTGAGGAATCTGCGATCGTCAAGGACCTCGTGAAGCAGTTCACCACCAACCGTAAACTCAAACGGCTGCTGCAGTTTCTCTTTGAGCGCGGGAAAACCTATCATATTCAAAACAACTTCCTTAATATCCATGCCCTTGTTCCCTCCACTGTGGACGGGGAATTTGAGGAATTTCTCGGTCGTCGGGGCAAGCAGCTTCTTAACTACATACAGGAAGTTATCTATCGTGTAGGCCAAAACTACATTCACGGCCGCAAACAGAAACCGGAGGATCAGGCTCTCTTTTTCTACCTCTGGTGTGGTCCTAAATCGCCTTTTTTTGGCAAGGAGGCGATGAAGACTTTTGAGCGTTATTTCCTGCTTGACAAAAAACTCCATGAGGAACGTACTCTCTACTGGCATAAAAATATGAACACCGAGGCCTTTAAGAAGAAACTGCTGGATGAGTTCGGTGTGAAACGGGTTATTTATGGCCACACGCCTGTCAACTATGCCAAAGGGGCGCACATGGCGAGCAAGGACGGTGTCTCAATCAATATCGACGGAGGGTTCGCTTCGGCTTACTATAATCGCGGCCACAGTCTTGTTCATACACCCTTCCAGCTCTATGGCATCATTTTGCCGACGCCGCAGGAGATTATGGAGGCGGAACGACGGCTGGAGTCTGCACCCCTTGATATTGAGCTGATTGATGAATTCCCACAGGCGATGAAGATCCGCGACACAATCGCCGGGAAAAAGATTCAGGCCGAGCGGGATGCCATTCTCGCCGAGCTGCAGGCCATGGGAAGTGACAGTGCTGCAACGGAATTGCATGGTGTCTGAAAGAGCTGACACCATGCAATTTATCACAACCGACAACTGTAACCAGAGCCAATCATGAATACCAACTACGGAATGGAGATAGTCAGGGCGACGGAGATTGCGGCGCTCACCGCTGCACGGATGCAGGGGCTTGGAAACCACACTGACATCCTCAACCGTGCCCGTTCCTCCCTGATCAAAGTACTCAATCGCATGCCCATTGATGGCACCATAGTCAATGACCGTTTTACTCCGCGTTCGGATATTATACAGTTTCCCGCGAAAATCGGCCAGGGTGGTGAAAAATTCGACCTCATGGCGATTCCTCTGGAAGCCTATCGTTCCGCCGCTGATGGGAAGAATAACGCCTCTGCCTTTGCTGTAATAGCTGAAAATGAGACCATTCAGTCAGTGCCCAACCTTAATATGTACAAGATCGTCGTTGGTGCCGAGGCTGGTGAAGTAATTGACATCAATCAGGCACCAGTGGTAAACGTTAAACGAGTGGCGCGGGCACTGAAAAAATATACTGAGAACATCACCGTCTGTATCCTCAACCAGACGCGGCACAACAAGCTTATCCACGAGGTTCGAGAGTGCGGGGCCCGTATAAAACTTATTGATGATGGTGAAATTTCCGGCTGTCTCTCAGCAATCACTGGAGAAAAAGCAGACATCTATATCGGTTATGGCTTCGCGCCGGAGGCGGTCATGGTCGCCGCAGCCATCTCCTGTCTCGGCGGGTATTTTGAGGGAAAAATATTCTATGAAAATGACCGTGACCGGGCTGAGGCACGTCGCCACGGTATCACTGATTTTGAGAAAACCTTCCATACTGAAGATCTTATTAAGAGTCATAAAGTGGCGTTTGCCGCCACCGGTGTTTCCGACGGCGAATTTTTGGAAGGCGTTCGTTTTACCTCCAATGGTGCGCAGACCAGCAGTTTCGTTGCCCGTGGAGAAACGCATACCTATCGTCAATTACGCACCACTCACTTCTTCGATTACAAGCCTGTCTTCTAAGCGGTTATAGCCGAATCGAACAAGAACTCGCAGGAGCAGAACAACTCTGACATCAGCAACAGCGGCGCTCTTGCCCTGAACATCTTCGGGGATGGCTGATGATACCATTCCCGAAGATGTTTTCTCAACCTGCAGCCGCTTCAATCTCAATCGGCCCCTTTCTGCGCAGAACGACTCCACAATTCACAGGCCGTCTGCGAGGCCAATCTGGCAGATTTTTCCGCCAGTCAGCCACCCACTGGAGTTTGTCTTCACTCCGTCTGCCCGCCGGACGACGATTTTTGACTGCAACAAATTGATCCGGCGGTTCAATATTCAGCGAGAAGAGTGAAGGTCTTGAGGGGCTCTTGAGTAACACTCCCCTTTTGCCCCTGTTGAGGGAGAACGCTGTATCCCTTTGCTGACGCGGGATACAGCGTGTCTTGTCTGATAACTATTTGCTATTATTACATGTTATTTTTTTCTTACCAAACTGCCAATACTTACACCTGTTCCTCTCAAAAGGGCTTGTTATCGATTTTCCCCATGTTAATATTTTCTTTCTTAACCATGTTTTTTTCACTCTGATTTTCCGGCGGGTCCCCTTCGCAATCAGATTCTCTCTCTTTCCACAATAATGACTTCCAGGACAGCACTATGAGCTCAGGGTTCACCCATCTTCATCTCCACACCCAATACAGTCTTCTCGATGGTGCAATCCGCATCAAAGATCTTATCGCCAGATGCAAAGAGTATGATATGGACGCGGTTGCCATCACCGACCACGGCGCCATGCTCGGTGCTCTTGAATTCTATCTCGCCTGCAAAGCAGCCGATATTAAACCCATTATTGGCTGTGAGTTCTACATCGCCCCCATGGGACGCACGTGCACGGACAATGTTCCCGAAAACCAGCGCAACCATCTTGTGCTGCTGGCAATGAATTACACCGGCTATCAGAACATGATGCATCTGGCCACCGTTGCCCAGCTCGAAGGTTACTACTATAAGCCGCGTATCGATATGGAGTTACTGCGCGAATATAACGAAGGTATTATCGCTCTCACAGCCTGTCTCAAGGGCGAAATTCCGTGGATGATTTACCAGAACAACATGGAAGGTGCCCGCCTGAAGGCAAAGGAATATCACGAGGTTTTCGGTGACCGTCTCTACTTTGAGCTGCAGGAAAACGGTATTCCCGCCCAGCAGGGGGTAAACGACGGCATGAAGCAGCTCGCCTCGGAGATGGGAGTAAAACTTGTTGCCACCAACGACTGTCACTATCTCAACAAGGAGGATGCCCACGCCCATGAGATTCTCCTCTGCATCCAGACCGGGAGACCGATGAGTGATCCCAGGCACTTTCGTTTCTCTACCGACGAGTTCTACTTTAAATCTCCAGAGATTATGAAACGCGCTTTTGACCACTGTCCGGAGGCAATTGTCACCACTCAGGAAATTGTTAATCGCTGTGATCTCGAAATTCCCCTTGGGAACTACTCCTTTCCCGATTTTCCCATCAAGGAAGGAGAGACTGCCGAGTCAATGTTCACCAGAGAATGTCTCGACGGCATCGAAGAACGCTTCAATGACATGCGCGCTGCTGGCATCTACACAGAGGAGAAAGCAAAACAGTATCGAGCCCGACTTGATATGGAGATGAAAGTCATTATCACCATGGGCTTTCCCACCTATTTTCTCATCGTCGCAGACTTTATTGTCTGGGCCAAGAACAATGATATCCCCGTGGGGCCGGGGCGCGGTTCCGGCGCGGGCAGTCTTGCCGCCTTCTGTATGAAGATTACCAACATCGACCCCCTGCCCTACGGACTGATATTTGAGCGTTTTCTCAATGTAGAACGGATCAACATGCCTGACTTTGATGTCGATTTCTGTCAGGAACGACGCGGTGAGGTTATTGACTATGTTCGCCGGACTTACGGCGGGATAACTCAGGTGGCCCAGATTATCACCTATGGAACCATGAAAGCCCGGGGGGTGGTGCGGGACGTCGGTCGGGCACTGGATATTCCCCTGCCGGTGGTGGACAAGGTCGCAAAACTGATTCCTGATGAATTAAAGATGACCCTTGTCAAGGCACTGGACATTGAGCCTAAAATTAAAGATATGGCTGCCAGTGACCCTCAGATAGCAGAACTGCTGAAGGTATCACAGACCCTTGAAGGACTGGCCCGCCACACCTCAACCCACGCCGCCGGAGTTGTCATTTCCCCCGGTCCGATGGACCGCTTTCTGCCCCTTGCACGAGGCAGTGAAGAGAAAAACAGCGATCAGCCGGGAGGGAAAAAAGAGAAAAAGAAATTCACCACCATCACTCAGTATGACGGCTATCACACGGAGAAAACAGGCCTGATCAAATTTGACTTCCTTGGTCTGAAGACACTCACCGTCATTCACAAGGCAGTAAAACATATCAAAAAGGACAAGGGACTCGACCTTAATATTGACACGATCCCCCTGGATGATCCCGAGACCTTCGCCCTGCTCTCCCGAGGAGATGCCCTTGGCGTCTTTCAACTGGAGAGTTCGGGGATGCGCGACCTTGTAACGAAGATGGCTCCGGAGCAGTTCAGTGATCTTATCGCTCTAGTAGCCCTCTATCGGCCGGGACCGCTTGAGTCCGGCATGGTGGATGACTTTGTCGATACCAAGCATGGCCGCAAGGAGGCGGTCTACCCACTGCCCCAGCTTGAAGATGTTTTGCGTGAGACCTACGGCGTCATCGTTTACCAGGAACAGGTAATGAAGATCGCCAACATCCTTGCCGGCTACAGCCTCGGAGCTTCCGATTTATTGCGGCGGGCGATGGGGAAAAAGAAAAAGGAAGAGATGGCCAAACAGAAGGTCTCTTTCCTCGCAGGGGCGAAAAATCTCAATGTTCCCATGGACAAAGCCGAATATATCTTTGATCTGATGGCGAAATTCGCCGGTTACGGATTCAACAAATCGCACTCTGCAGCATACGCCCTGGTCTGCTATCAGACCGCATGGCTGAAGGCACACTACATGCCGCAGTTCATGGCTGGCCTGCTCTCCTGCGATAAAAACAACACCGAGAAAGTGGTGCGTTATATTACAGAATGCCGCGATCATGATGTGGCCGTTCTGCCACCGGATATTAATGAGAGTTATATCGACTTCAGTGTTAAAAATGACCGGGTACGTTTTGGTCTTGCAGCAATTAAAAACGTTGGAGAATCAGCTCTAAAAATCATTATTGCCGAACGTGAAGAGTCCGGTTTCTATAAATCAATCAGTGACTTCTGTAACCGGGTAGACTCCCGCAGGGTAAACAGTCGGGTTATTGAGGCTCTGATAAGGGCGGGAGCCTTCGACTCCCTCGGCTACCGGCGCTCACAGTATATGGCGGTACTGGAACAGGTGATGGAGCAGGCTAAAGCAGTACAGCGGGACAAGCAGAGTGGTCAGCTGTCTCTTTTCGGCGTAGTCCCTGAGTCTGAGCAGGCCATCCCTTCCACTGAGATTACCATGCCCTCCATTGATGAATGGGACGAAAAAGATAAACTTGCCTGGGAAAAAGATGCTGTGGGGTTCTATATTACTGGTCATCCTCTCAACGATGTCATGTCCGCGTTGAAAACCGTTGTCGACTGTCAGATCGATGAACTCAAGGATTGGCCCGATGAAGGTGCAGTGCGCATCGGTGGCCTGATTAAGAGCATAAAACTCCACCGCAGTAAAAAAGGAGACGCCATGGCCTTTATTTCGGTGGAAGATGTCTTTGAGAGCATAGAGGTGGTGGTCTTCCCGCGAACCTTTGAGCAATGTTCCGAGGTTCTCAAAAGTGAAGGTCCGATAGTGGTGCTCGGACGAGTGCAGCAGGAAGAACACGGGCCAAAGATTATCGCCGAAAGTGTGGATACGCTCGACGACGCACGGGCGAAATATACCGATTCTGCCACCCTTAAAATTCCAGCAGACCTCGTGAATCGACCTTTTCTGGAAAAGATAAAGGACATATTTTTTTCATGGCATGGAACTGTCCCTTTGAAGATAACCCTCGATTTCAAGGATCTTGGCGAAGTAGATGTGGACGTACTTTCCGATCTCAAAGTTCGCCCCTGCCAGGAGTTGACCCTGGAACTCAGAAAGGTTTTTCCTGATGAGAAGGAACCTGTTCGTTTCCACGGAAGACCTACCCGGATTGAGAATCGTAAGCGGAAATGGGGTGGTCCGAGAAGTAATTAAGTCTTCGAATCAAGCTGAGAGTGCAGGGAAAAAAGAGTATTGGAAAATGGGGAAAATTTTGATTAAGACTCAGAAAGAGTCCCCCGTTCTCCTGCTGAGCCTCGAAGATGAAAGAAAGAGGAGCTGTTTCATTCCCATAATGCAAAAATAAAATCTCTTCCACAATACAACCATGACTCCTGCCGTAAAAACCGCCAAAAAGAAAAAGATCCAATATACCCTGCACGAATACCAGCATGATGCCTCGGCTGATTCCTACGGCATGGAAGCCGCAGAAAAACTTGGTGTGCCCCCGGAACGGGTTTTCAAGACACTTGTTGTCAGCCTTGACCAAAAAGAGCTGGCCGTCTGTATCATTCCCGTGAATGCCATGCTCAGCATGAAAAAAGCGGCAAAAGCAGCCGGGGCCAAAAAAGCTGTAATGGCGAAACCCGATGAGGTGCAGCGCAGCACCGGGTATGTCCTCGGCGGTGTGAGCCCTCTTGGTCAGAAAAAACGCCTGCCCACCTTCCTTGAGAGTTCGGCACAGGCGGTCGAGACGATCTTTGTCAGTGCCGGACGTCGCGGAATGGATCTTGAACTCACACCTCAGGCCCTGCTTGAAGCAACTGGGGGCAGCTTTGCTGACCTCGAACAGGAATAATACCATTTACATTTTGTATTGACCAGAGAACGCAACTGCGTAGACATCTTTTTTGGCGATTACGAATGAGTAATAATTCGTGTTTATCCGAGTCTCTTCGTGGTTCCTTTTGCAATTTGTAACCACGAATAGGCACGAATTTTCACGAACAGGGTGAGAGAATAATACGTTTCCACTCCAATTTTGAATGCGTAACGTTCAGTAACAGACCGACTCGCA
>JALNVI010000033.1 GCA_023231425.1 Desulforhopalus sp.
GATGATGGTCGCGTTTTCTGGTCAGTAAAAAATGTAATTTGTATTAGTGAAAATTCGTGTCCATTCGTGGTTACAAATCCCCTGACTTTTTCAGAAATCACAAGAAATAAAGCAAAATGAATATCAAACAAATTACAGACAGCCTGAACAAAATCTATCAGGAAGAAAACACGCGGATTGTCTTCTGGTATGACACGGACGGTGAGTTCGAAGAGATAATCTCGTCCCTTGAGCTGGCAGATGTTTCCCTGGTCAGGCTGGACAAAACAGCATCACTTGAACTGAAGATCAGGCTGGAGATGGAAGATACGGAAAACCGTTATCTGCTCTATTCGCCCTGCCCCGAACCTGCCCACGAAGAGAACTGGCTCCTTGATATTCAACTCTACAGCCATCTCTTTCATGCTGATAAAGCATCCCTCATCTTAAATGATCTGGGCCTGTCCCGGCAGAGCATGCGCGCGTATTGCAACAGCCGGAAAACCTTCTTCAACAGCAAAGAGCGGACCGACAAGCTGAAGAAATGGGTGAAACCTGAGGATAATGAAGAGGATCTGGATCTGAAAATGCTGGCCGTGATCACCAGGGTCGAGCAGCCGGATGCCTTTGTGATATTCATGAAGCTCTTTGCGGCCTTTTGTGAAGAGGGAGAGTATTCACCTGACAATGAGCCGAAAATCTGGCTGGAAATACTCAAGCTGGATCTTGAGAAACCTTTCTGGGATCTTGTCGCCAGGACATTTGGGTATGCTGTGGATGCCCCTTCCCTGTCTGATCTCCTCATCAGGCTGCTGGTGACCGACTTCGTCAATGCCCTGAAAGATGTCCCACCACCTGCCGGTCTCGAACATTTTGCCCTGCAGGCGGGTTCTCAAAGCTTTACCATTTCTGTCTTCCTCTCCCAGTGGCGAAACGATATCAGCCGGTTTCAGGCATATAATCGTATCTCTGACCATTACAGCAGAAAACTGAAAATTGCGGAGCTGATCCAGGAGTATGAGCACTCTGTTCTGCTTGATGTCATGACCTTTGAGGTGGTTGAGAAAAAGATCGTCAGTGACCTGCGGGATCGTGTCCTTCAGGGAAAACAGGAAGAATTTGATACCATTGAGGAACATATCCAACGCCGTCGTGACGGCTACTGGGTAACCACCGGAGACGCTCAGAAAAACCTGTTTAAGACAACCTGCGATGCCCTGGAATCGGCGATGGCCCTGTTCCGGCTGCGCAGGAAATATGACAAAGGTTTGAGTTATCCCGGGGCGGAAGAGATGTTCTTTGCCTATACCGGGGAGTTGTATCTGTTTGATCAGTATTACCGACATTTCCATGAAGCTGCAGGCAAGGTTGAGCTGGCAGGCTGGGACATCCTGAAAACCCTGCAGGTGTCCGTCGAAGATTGTTACAGCGGCTGGTTCCTGGATCAGCTGGCTCTTGCCTGGGATGGCTTTCTGGAACGTGGCGATACTGGCGGGTTACTGAGGAAGTGGACACTTTTCGACGTCAAAAGACAGGATACTTTCTATAAAGAAGTCATAAAGTCTCCTCCGGGCAAGACAACGAGGGTGCGGACTTTTGTCATTATCAGTGATGCGTTGCGTTATGAGATTGCCGAGGAGCTGGCCGGAGTGATCAACAGCCAGTATCGATTACAGGCGGATCTTTCGGCCATGCTTGGTGTTCTGCCCAGCTATACCGCTTTGGGGATGGCTGCTTTACTGCCTCATAAGTCCATCGCCTTTACAGAGATGGGCGATGGAATTCTCCTTGATGGTCAGCCTTGTGCGGGATTTGAACAGCGGGGTAAAATTCTGGCACAGTATCAGGGAGTGGCCGTCAAGGCCGAGGATCTGCTGGGCATGTCCAAGGCAGAGGGTCGTGAATTCGTCAAACCGTTTAAGAGTGTCTATATCTACCATAATACGATTGATGCCACTGGCGACACGGCTTCAACCGAATTGAAGACATTTGAAGCGGTGAGGCAGGCGATTGATGAGCTCAACGCCATCATCCGTTATTCTATTAACAGCCTCAGCGCCGGGCAGGTGCATGTAACCGCAGACCATGGTTTTATTTACCAGGACAAGGCCCCTGATCATTTAGACAAGAGTGTGCTCGATGCAAAGCCCGGGCAGGCGGTAAAGAGCAAAAAACGATATATCCTTGGCCGGGAACTGGGAGACTCTGAAAAAGTCTGGCATGGAAACACCAGGTACACGGCAGGCACGGAAGACGATATGGAGTTCTGGCTGCCGAGGGGAACCAACAGGTTTCACTTCAGTGGCGGTTCCCGCTTTATCCATGGCGGGGCAATGCTGCAGGAAGTGGTTGTGCCCCTGCTCACCGTGACTGAGCTGAAGGGGGCTGCCAAGACGAAATCCGAGGTGCGGAAGGTTGGTATCTCCCGTATCGGATCTCAAAAAAAGGTGGTCACGAACATCCATCGTTTTGAGTTTATCCAGACAGATGTGGTGTCAGATCGGATGAAGCCGCTTGTCTTGACGGTATCGCTCAGAGACGGCAATGAACTGGTCAGCAATGAGGCAGTGGTAACCTTTGACAGCTCTTCGGCCTCCATGGATGAACGAAAAAAATCGGTGAAATTGATTCTCAAGGGCATGCAGTTTGACAGGAAAAAGGAATATTATCTCGTACTTCGTGATCAGCAGGATGATACCGAGTATGAGCGGAGCCCTGTCCATATTGACCTCGCCTTTTCAAGGGATTTCTGATGGAAAACGAAAGAAGTGACAGCAACCTTGATGCGATGCTGAACCAGCACTTTGCCGGTCGAGTCGTCCGTAAGGACCTCACCATGCAGGTGAAGGAAGGGGCCAACGTGCCCGTTTATGTCCTTGAATATTTGCTGGGCATGTACTGTGCTTCCGATGACGAGGAAGTTATAAAGGACGGTCTGCAGACAGTGAAAGACATCCTGTCGGAAAACTATGTTCGCCCTGATGAGGCCGAGAAGGTCAAGTCCAGGATCAAAGAGCTGGGCAACTACAAGATCATTGACAAGGTTACGGTTAAGCTCAACGAAAAAGATGATGTGTATGAGGCGGTGCTGTCAAACCTGGGGGTGAAAAGTGTTGTTGTTCCCAGTGAGACGGTCAAGCGATATGAAAAGCTGCTGGCCGGTGGTATCTGGTCTATTATTGATCTGGAATATTATTATGAGGAGGGGCAGAAGATCTCTCCGTTTCTCTTAAAGGAATTGAAACCTATCCAGATGCCGAATCTTGACCTCGAAACGGTTTTCGAGGGGCGGAGGGCATTTACTGAGGAGCAGTGGATTGATGTCCTGCTGAGATCAACAGGTCTTGAGCCAGCCCGGTTTAGCGAGCGGGTAAAATGGCACTTTGTTGCCCGCCTCATACCGCTGGTTGAAAACAACTATAATATCTGTGAACTTGGCCCGAGGGGAACCGGCAAGAGCCATATATATAAAGAGATAAGCCCCAATTCACTTTTAGTCTCCGGTGGGCAGACCACGGTTGCCAATCTCTTCTACAATATGAACACCGGCAGGGTCGGGCTGGTTGGCATGTGGGATGTGGTTGCTTTTGACGAGGTGGCCGGTATCAGGTTCAAGGACAGGGACGGTGTCCAGATCATGAAGGATTTCATGGCATCCGGTTCCTTTTCAAGGGGGCGGGATGTGATCAGCGCCAATGCCTCCATGGTCTTTGTTGGCAATATCAACCAGAGCGTTGACAGTCTGGTGAAGACCAGCCATCTCTTTGCACCCTTTCCTGAGGAGATGATCGATGCGGCATTTTTTGACCGGATGCATTGTTATCTGCCAGGCTGGGAGATCCCCAAGATGCGACCGGAGTATTTTACCCGTCAATATGGTCTTATTGTCGACTATCTCTCCGAGTTTCTGCGGGAGATGCGAAAAAGAACCTTTGCGGATGCTGTTGACAGGTATTTCACGCTGGGCAATAATCTGAACCAGAGAGATGTCATCGGGGTGCGCAGAACGGTTTCCGGGCTGCTGAAGTTGATATATCCCCATGGCGACTTTGATAAAGATGCTGTTGAACGGTGTTTGAAATATGCCCTGGAAGGTCGGCGGAGGGTTAAAGAGCAGCTCAAGAAGATCGGTGGTATCGAGTTTTATGATGTCCACTTCAGCTATATTGACAATGAGACGTTGGAAGAAAAGTTTGTAAGTGTGCTGGAACAGGGAGGGGACAAGCTGATTCCCCAGGGTCCGCTGAATCCAGGGACAGTGCATCTGGTCGCTCAGGGAACAGAGATGCCGGGTCTCTATCGGCAGGAACTGCAGATAACCAGGGGTAACGGCAAGCTCACTATTTCTGGCGTCGGCGCACAATCGAAGACGAAAGAGGCAATCAAGATGGCCTTTGATTACTTCAAGGCGAACATCTCCAGGGTGAGTGCCTCAACCAGAGCCGGGGACCATAACTATCACCTGCATATAGTTGAGCTGCACAATACAGGGCCCGCCTCAGCCATAACCCTGGCGAGTTTTGTCACCCTGTGTTCCGGCCTGCTGGGGAAATCTCTGCAAAGCCAGCTGGTTGTTCTGGGGGATATGAGTCTGGGCGGGAGTATTACTCCGGTGGAAGATTTGGCGGGAACTCTGCAGGTGGCTTTTGATGCCGGGGCAAAGCGAATTCTATTGCCCATGAGCAGCGTGGGAGATATTGCCACCATCCCGGGTGAACTCTTTGCCAAATTTCAAACCAGCTTCTATGCCGATCCCATTGATGCGGTCTTTAAGGCGTTGGGGGTTGAGTAGAGACGCCGCAAGTGGTCGTCTCTACGAAGACATTCTCCCCCCACAAACACATGCTGCGTTTCAGGGGTGGCCTTAGAAATCTGTCCCCTGCCAGGCCTTACTGCTGGTGAACCGGGAGAGAAAGCCGGAAGCCGAGGATGCCGCTGCGGTTGCCAGCCCCGGCCCAGTCCCGGGAAGTCGCACGTACCCACCTCGGGAAGCCGTACCAGCACCCGCCACGAACCACACGGAGCGAGTCTGCACCCTCCGTCTCCCAGGCGGAACCGTCTGCAGGTGCTCCTGTGTAATCGTTATGCCATATATCCTGGCACCACTCATCGATATTACCGCTCATCTGGTAGAGACCAGTGGTGTTGGGGGAAAAACTCTCCACCGGGATCGTCTCTTCCCGGTCTGCTCCAATACGGGAATATGATTCTACATTTTGTTCCCTGCCATTGAAATTCGCCTCGTCCGGGCCAATGGTATCTTTGCCGGTGCCAAAACGTACCTTCCTGCCCCCTTCCCGGGCTGCGTATTCCCACTGTGCCTCGGAAGGCAGACGATACTGTCTGCCGCTGGCGGCGTTAAGTTTTTCGAGAAACTGCTGTACAACATTCCAGTTCATGTCCTCTACAGGATAGCGCTCGCCCTGCTGGAATTCACTCGGGTTTTTATCCATGATTTTCAGCCACTCTCCCTGAGTTACCGCGTATTTGCCCAGATAAAAGCCCTCAAGGGTGACGGGATGGACGGGGAGTTCCCTGGCCTCTCCATCTTTGAAGGTATCTCCCATCTCAAAACTGCCCCCTGGTACCCAGACAAACTCCATACCGGTAATTTCATCGTGGAACTCTGTGCCATAAGGGCCGATTTCACCGGGAATATCCCCCTCCCGACGCATAGATTTTTCGTCTTTTTCGCTCATGATTTCCCCTGTTATTTTAGAAAATAAATTTTCGTAAAATCTCTTTTTAAAACGTACTCCTTCTGGTGGGGCCTTGTTTCTCTTTTTTGTAAGGCTGATTCACACAGCATTATGGGTACCTTGAATAATCGTGTATTTCGTTCATATTCAAGGCACCCTTATATTTTTTTCCAAAGATTTAACTCTGCCAGGCCTGCTGGAGGAATTTGAGGGTACCCTTGATATTTTCGAAAGTTATGAACAACTGAGCACGTTTTACGTGTTGCGGAAATGACCAGAAATTAAGCCGACCTTTAACGGATGGGGCTGCACCTCTCCCTTCTTTAGCATGTCACCGAGGCTCTTATAGTCAGTTTTGCCCGTACTGAGCGTTGGAATTTCGTCAATATGTACCACCCGGCGCAGGTGGTGCAGGGGTGAGAGTCCGGCTGCGCGGATACGGGCATTGGCGGCATCAAGGTGCAGTCCGTCGGAGCTCTTCGCGGTGATCAGGACCAGTTCGGGATGACCGTCGCCGCCCTTTGCAACTACTGCCAGCGTGTTTCCACCGGCATCTTCTGTCCCCTTCAGCAGTGCAGCCTCAATGGCTGGCAGGGAGATCATCTCTCCGCCAAGTTTTACAAAGCGTTTACGGCGGCCGAGGAAGGTGATGCGATCTCCCTCTGCACTGACAAAGTCGTCGGTGTTGTACCAGCGTTTTCCGTCATATTCGACAAAGCCGGTGCCAGGTTCAAGGCCGATATAGCCGGAGAAGATACTGGGTCCGCGCACCAGCAGCAGGCCGCGCTCATTGTCTGCCCGCTTCTCACAGAGATTATCATCTACCACCGTAAATTCCACGGAAGGCAGGGTCCTGCCAAGGGTGCCAGGGATATTTTCTTCCGGCGGGTTGAGGGCGACCAGCGGCGAACACTCGGTTATGCCGTAGCCTTCGCAGAGCTGTGCCTGCGGCGATTTGGCGGCGAGCCGGGCGGCGAGACTCTCCGGCGGAGCCTCGGCGCCCACAAAGATGGTGCGCAGGGAGGCCAGCTGCTCCCCGTCTGCAGCCTGGACGATGGCGGAAAGGAAGGTTGGGGTGCTGATCATCAGTGAGGTCTTGTATGCATCGATCAACTGCGCGAGGGCCAGTGGTTCGGTGGGGTTGGGATAATAAATGGTCTTCAGGCCGAACAGCAGCGGCAGTATGATGTTGGTGTTCAGGCCGAGGGAGTGGAAGGGCGGGAGCATGCCGATGATGCGCTCTGTCGGGCTGAAATTCAGGATTCTGTTGACATCCAGCAGGTTGGCGAGAATATTTTCGTGGCTCAGCGGTACCACCTTTGGCCGGGCCTCTGAGCCGCTGGTAAAGAGGACAACCGCTTCGTCGCTGCCTCTATACAGAGATCGGCGCAGCTGCCACACCCCGAAGATGTTGCTGCGCAGCCGTGCGCAGAGTTTCTGCGTCAGGGTGAGGGCGGGGAAGAGCTGATCCAGCTGCAGCCATCGCACCGGCATTTCCGAGAGACGGGTGCCCTGGATCTCTTCCACGCGGGAGCAGAGACGAGTGGCGGAGATTATGGTGTTCACCTCTGTCTGTTTAATGGCGTCCTTCATGTTACCGATTCCGGAGGTCCAGTTAAACATGACCGGCGTTTTCCCGGCGAGAAGAACGGCCAGCCAGGCGATGGCGGCACCCACCGAAGCGGGCAGCATGATACCAACCCGCTTCGTGCTGATCTTTTTCAATTTCGGCTGGAGGAGCAGGACGGCGGTGAGCAGGTCGCGGTAGCTGCGCTCGCCGGAGGTCTGGTCGGCGAAGATGATCTGTTTCGGTGTCTTCAAGGTGCGCTGCAGGAAAATCTCACCGATGTTGGCCCCCTGCAGAGTTTGTGGCAGAACAAATTCCTCCCGGGGCGCAAACCACGCCTGGCTCGGCGGGTCGATCTTCTCCATGGTGCCGAGAACGACGCCGGCAGCGGCAAGTACGCAGTGATTCGCCGTTTCAAGCACGCCGGGATCGTTAATTGTCACTCCGTATTCCCTCTCAATCCACGCTGCGAGTTCCATAAGGATGAGACTGTCGAGGCCGAGATTGGCGGAGAGACTTTCCGGTCCTTTTACCGCCGTTCCCGCGTATTCGGCCACCTGTTCTAATACCCGTTTGCGCAGGTGGTCGTCTACGGTCTCAAGGGTCTCCCTTATCTTCTCTTCATCCACTCCTGCCCCACTCTTCGGCTCGGGCAGCAGCTCCGGCTGTGCCCCCTGCCACCAATAAAGCGGCCAGCGTTCACAGTGTACCGGCAGGGCGTTGTACAGGGATTCCAGATGGCGGTTGATCCCCTGGCGGTCGTCAATATGGTGAATCTCTTCATCTTCAAAAAAATCGAGTTGTACCGGACGTTTTGGCAGAAAAAAGAGCAGGTTGGCGGCGAGCGCGGTCAGGTAGCTGCGTAACTGGGAAAAGAGGGCGGGCGGAGCCACCGCATGGCTGAAGCTGCTGCCCCACAAACCGTTGGAACGCACCACTACCACCTGCACCCCGGGAATTTTTTTTAGAATATACTCAACCCCGCTGTTGGCTCCAAGGTCCTCCTGTGCCGAGCGGTTGAGGCGTCCGGCGGGGTAGAAGAGGATGTTGTCACCGTTTTTCAACGCGTCTGCCACGAGCTGCATCCCTTTGAGGATCTGTTTTTTTGCCGAGGGCCCGGCCTCGTGGGAATCGGGGATGGTGATCGGGTTGAGCACGCTGGTGGCGAGGCGCACGAAGGGCTGGGCGAGCTGCCTCGCATCGGAGAGCGGCCGGGGAGCAAAGGTGTCCAGCAGCTGGGAGCTGACAATAACCGGATCGATCAGCGCCGGATGGTTGGGTAGAAAGAGGATGCCGGTCGACCCCTTTTTCTTTATCTTCTCCAGGCCGCTTACCTGTACCCGGTAGCGCAGGCCTGTCAGGCGGCGCAGCAGGATGGCAAAAATTTTGCGGGTGCAGGCAGAGGGTGGTTTGTCATTCGTTATCTTGACGAGCAGACTGAGCAGCAGGGCGAAGAGTATGGCACCTGCTCCGGCGGCCGCCATGAGAATGGCAGGGGAGAAGTGTCCATCCACATAAGCGAAGAGTATTCCGGCAAGGAGGATGGTGATAAAGGCGCAGAAGGATGCTACGGAGAGCACGCGCCCCTTTTCTGTCTCCTTCGGGCGCACCTGCAGGATGGTGGTGGTGGGGATGAGGAAGATGCCTCCGGCGCAACCCGTCGCGGAGAGGGTGAGCAGCAGCCACGCAAAGCGGGTGGATTCCGAAAAGAGCGGTGTGAGACTGGCCAGCGTGAGGCACACCCCCATGCCGAGGGCAGAAGGAAAGAGCCAGCGGGTCCAGGTGGCGGCGGTGGTTAGTCTTGAGGCGATGAAAGAGCCGACGCAGACGCCGAGCATCAATGACATGGAGAGCAGACTGGTGCGGGTCTGGCTGAAATGTAACTGATGGATGCCGAGGGTGTTGATAAGCTGTATGGCAAGTACGGAGATAAAGTAGAACCAGGCGTCGCAGAGGATGCCGAGGAGCAGGTGGAGATCGGCACTGATTTCTTTGAGGTCAATGAGGGAGCGTACCGGACCAAACCATGGAAAGCTCTGGGTCCCTCCGGCGGGGGGTCTTCTGCCGAGGCCGAAGCTGGTAAGAAAACCGATGAGGGCGACCACAACAGTAATTCCAGCGATAAGCGATACCCCGAAGGTGACATGATGGCCGTTGAATTGTGGCAGCGATTCCGGTGCCAGCCACTGCAGGTCGAGGCAGACTCCTGCGAAAGCGATGCCAAGGAGAATGGCGAGGGTGGTTGCCAGTTTGAGGATGGCGTTGACCCGGGGTACTTTCTCGATGCTGAACATTTCGGGAATGGAGCCGTTTAGCGCCGGGCTGAAGAAGGTGGACTGAAAACCCATGATGAAGATCATGGCGAGAATCAGCGGCCAGCTCTGCAGCATCAGTCCCAGCCCGCCTGTCAGCATTGCTGCGACCTCCAGCCCTTTGGCCGCGATGATAACCCTGTGTTTGGGAAAACGATCGGCGCACCAGCCGCCATAAGCCGAAAAGAGAATAAACGGCAGGGCGAAAAGGACCGTGGCATAGCCCTGCAGACGGCTCAGTCCTGCGGTGACGGCGAGCAGCATGGCTGCCTGTTTGAAAAAGTTGTCGTTGAAGACACCAAGGCAGTATGTGGTGGCCATGGCGATGAAGGCCAGTCGTGTTTTACGAGATTTTTTTTCAGACATTATTGGTCCTGTTGATGGATGATGGAGACGGTGAGGTTTTTTGGGTTTCTCTTGATCCCTGCCTCTCAAACAGGATATGCAGCATTGGAGAAATGGGTAAAGACAAGGACAAAAAAGGAGACAGGAGGCAGGAGAAAGGGAAAAGCAGGGCAACAAAACGTGATGGGTACCTTGTGGGACAAGACTGTTTCAAGGTTTTCCTGTGAAAGAACGGAACAGCGAAAAGATTTTTTTTTGCCAACGAAAAAGGGCTCTAAACATACGAAAAAGGGCATTTTACAGAGAGAAGCTTTCGTGTGTCTCCCGTCTCCTCTTTTCCTGCCCTTCCCGCTTTAAACGTTAAAAATCTTTATTCTCAAATGCTCTTGTCTTTCTTCGCGTTCCTCAGCGTTCTTCGCGGTGAAAAAAGCTGTTTTATCGTTTTTTGCTTTTCCTGTCTCTCTTTTTCCCTTCAACAAAAATCTGAATGATGATCTGGATCGACGATCTCCCGGAACTTCGCCACCACCTGTTGAAAATCCTCCCAGGCATCCTTTTTCATTCCCGGATTGCGGAGCAATGCCGCCGGATGATAGGTTGGCATTACCAACCGTCCCTGCCACGCAATCCACTGTCCGCGAATCTTCGTGATGCGCAGTTTCGGATCAATTAACCCATTGAGTGCCGTTGCTCCGAGGAGAATAATGATTTTGGGATCAATCAGGTCAATCTGTTTATACAGCCATGGGAGGCACGCTGCACGTTCTTCAGGTGTCGGGGCCCGGTTATCCGGTGGCCGACATTTCACAATGTTGCCAATAAAAATATGCTGCTGCCTGCTGAAACCGCACACCTCAAGAATCCGGTCAAGGAGTTGTCCCGACTTGCCGACAAAGGGATGCCCCTGCTGGTCTTCGTAATAGCCCGGTCCCTCACCAATAAATAAAATCTCCGCGTGAGGATCCCCCTCGCCAAAAACCAGCTGGTTGCGGGTCTCGGCCAGCGCACATTTTCTGCACTGCAGGACCTCTGCCTCCAGTTCTTTCAGTTCTTTCTCGCGCTGCGCCATGTCTGTTGTCTTGTCTGTCATTATTTTTACTCCATTATCCGGTGTGATAAAATGATGTCAAAAAGATTAAAATATATATAAACACAAAGACATTCAAATGCCGGTCTCTCGCCGGTATCATCTCTCCCTGTGGAGAAATCCAACCACCTTTTCCGGGAGAGTACCATGAATTTTCGCCGTCAGCGTCTCCCCAATCCTCTGCCAGAGACTTTCAGGAGAGGCGCTGGCAAGCCGGGCAGGGCTGGTGAGGGTGGCGCGAAAATAAAACCACAGGGCGACCAGCGGCAGCCCCGTGCCGCACCAGAGTGAGGTTATGAAAAAAGAAAAATCACGGTGTCCATGAAGAGATACCACAAGGTGAAGGCGAGGGGCAGCATCAGGATTCCCGGCATCGTGCAGACAAGGCATGCCTTGTTTCTGCATCATCGCCGAAATCACCGTTTGGGGTTGATTTCCTGCAGGCGATTTCTCAATCCGGCATTACCACCACGATCAATCCCATCTGTCGGGAGGTCCGAGAACCCTGCGGACAGGAGGGTCAGGGTATGTTAAAATGCAGCTCATAATGAAAACTGTACAAAAACATCTCTCTCCCCTGCAGTTGTGGGGGCTGGCTATTCGCCCGAAGACCCTGCCTGCTTCTGGCGGTCCCATTGCCGTCGGCTGCGGAGTGGCGCTGGCCTGTGGTGCGGGTGGGGCAACCGTTTTCCTCCCGACGCTGGCCTGTCTCTTCTGCTCTGTGCTGCTGCAGATCGGTGTGAATCTCGCCAACGACTATTTTGACTTCAAAAGAGGAATAGACGGGGAACGACGGCAGGGACCCGTGCGGGTAACCCAGAGCGGGCTGATTTCGCCGGAAAGGGTGCGCCTCGGCATGGTGTTTTCACTCATGCTTGCCGGGCTGCTTTTTCTCTATCTCGCCGTGCTCGGCGGCTGGCCGATTGTACTGGTTGGGGCGGCATCGCTGCTCGCGGCGCTGGCCTACAGCGGCGGACCGTGGCCGCTGGCTTCCCACGGGCTGGGGGAGGTGTTTGCTTTTCTTTTTTACGGACCGGTGGGGGTGTGCGCCACGGCATATATTCTGCTGGGCACCCTCCCTCTGCTGGCTCTGCTCGCATCATTACCGCCGGGGTTTCTCATTGCGGCGGTGATGGTAATCAATAATCTGCGCGATATCGAGACAGATCGGGCGGCGGGCAAGATCAGCCTTGCTGTGCGTCTTGGCCGCTGGCGTACTATTCAGCTTTACAAATCGCTGGTGTGGCTCAGTTATTTTGTACCACCGGTGCTGGTGGTTACCGGGCTGGCGGGACCCTTTGTGGTTTTGCCGCTTTTTACCGCGCTGCTCGCGCGGCGGGTGTGTGTGGTAATTGAGTGTGCCCCTGGTGACCGTCTGAATGCCCTGCTCGGAGAGACGGCGCGGTTGTCGCTGTTTTACAGCATTATGCTTGCCTTCGGGCTTGGCTATAACTTTTGAGAGGATCCCATGGAAATAAGCTTTCTCGGTATTGAACAGAAACGGTTTGTTATTTTCGGAATGGCGAACAAGAAGTCGATGGCCTGCGTGATCGGCCGTACCCTCGTCTCCCGCGGGGCGAAGGTTATCCATGTGGTGCGCTCCGAGGAGCGGGTGGCGGAGGCGGAAAGACTCTTTCCTGCATCGCGGGTGTTTGTCTGTGATGTGGAGGATGAAGCCAATATAGTTCGGGTGCGGGATGAGATTGCTGAGTGGCTGAAGGGCGAGGGGAAGGATGCAAAGATTGACGGCATCGTTCACTCTATTGCCTTTGCCAACTACTCTGAGGGGATAAAGCCCTTTCACGAGACGGAGAAGGTGGACTTTCTGCAGGCGGTGAATATTTCCTGCTTTTCACTGATATCCATTGCCAAATATTTCAAGGATCTGCTGGAAAAAGATGCCTCCATGGTGACCATCTCTATCTCCACCACGCGAATGGCGGCGGAAAACTACGGTTATATGGCACCGGTGAAGGCGGCACTGGATTCTTCTCTGGTCTTCCTCGCTAAATCTTTCTCGGAGTTTTCGGAGGTGCGCTTTAATGCGGTGGCGCCATCGCTGTTGAAAACTTCAGCCTCGGCAGGGATTCCAGGCTATGTCGATTCCTATCTCTATGCCGAGCAGGTGATTCCGCGCAAACGTGCGCTTGCGACCCAGGAGGCGGCCAACCTCGTGGTGTTTCTCATGTCGCGGCGGTCGTCGGGAATTAACTGCCAGACGATGGTGGTGGATGCGGGGATGTCGGTGAACTATTTTGATAAAGAGATTGTGCAGAAGGTCGTCTCCCCGCTGTTTCCGGTTTGAGGTCTGAAATATGGGTCCCTTGCAACAGCTTGTATTTCGCTTCTCTCCGAGGACAAAATTTTTACTGTAACGAAGAAGATGGGCGGAAGGCTGGTTATTCGCTGTTCCCGGAAGAGAGGATCGTGAAGAAGAGCGCAGCGGTGGTGATGGTGCTGAGGGGGCGGAATGAGTGGGAGAAACACTCTGCGCGGCAGTGATCAAAGTCAGGGACATCTTGAACGGCCCTTGAGCGAAAAAGACAGAAAAAATGACTACAAAAAAGCAGACGGGCAGAGATCAGCGTCTTGCTGCGGTGCTGGCGGAGTTTACTGCTGAGCAGCAGCCGGAAACGGATTTTGAGCCGACGGAACTCCCCACTGAGGCGTGTTACGGCGGGGAGGAGTTGTCGGCGCTGATTGACAAACGGGTGAGTGAGGAAAACGCCGCGAAGATGCGTGCCCATATCAGGGGTTGTCCTCACTGCCGCAGTCAGTGTATGAATATTGCCGCCCTGAAAATGGGTGCCATGCACAGCGGTGGGGGCATCGTGAAGAGGATGGGCGGCAGTTACCTCGGCGTGATGACAGTTCTCGGCATGGGTATGGTGGCGGCCATTCTTTTTTTCAGTCACAAATTTATAAACACTCTTTTTCAATAACCTGTGAGGCGAAAGATGGACAATATCCCTTTGAATGAACGTATTATTGTAGCCCTTGATGTAGATACTCCCGAGGAGGCCAGGGCGATAGTAAGGCGTTGCGAGGCCCATACCTGTTACTTCAAGATCGGTCTGCAGCTTTTTGTTGGCAGCTGGTTTGAGATGGTGGACTGGCTGGTGGACCGCGGGAACAAGGTGATGCTTGATCTGAAGTTTTTTGATATCCCCGAAACGGTGAAGAAGGCTGTGGGGCAGGTACGTGAGCGCGGAGTGAGCCTGACCACCATCCACGGCAACGATGCTATTGTGCGGGCGGCGGTGGAGGCAAAGCAGGAGAGTGACATCAAGCTGCTGGCGATCACCGTGCTCACCAGTTTCGGTGAGGAGGACATGCGCGCCATGGGCATGACGCAGTCGGTGGCCGATCTTGTTTTATTCCGCGCCAGACGCGCCCTTGAACTGGGTTGCGACGGGGTCGTTTCTTCCGGGCTGGAGGCGGAGAAGTTGCGCCGGGACCTCGGCGAGAAACTGCTCATTGTTACCCCGGGGATCCGGCCCGGAGCCAACGTGCAGGATGACAGTGACGACCAGAAGCGCATCGTTACTGCTGGAATGGCGATCAGGAACGGTGCCAGCCACGTTGTGGTGGGGCGACCAATCACCCGTTCCACTGATCCGGCGGGAGTCATCATGAAGATGCAGGAAGAGATAGCGGCGATTTGAAGCGGGGCTTATGAATTATAAATCTATCGCCAACGTCTTTGGAACTCTGCTGCTTGTTACCGGCTGTTCCATGGCGCTGCCCGTGATTTGCTCGCTGATCTACCGTGAGGACGATCTCCTCTCTTTTCTTTTCTCGATGTTACTCATTCTCGCCCTCGGTCTGCCGCTTAAACGGCTGTTTCGCGGGGCGAGGGTGCTCACCTTCCGTGATTCGATCTTTATTGCCACCTTCGGCTGGATCGTTATTTCCGCAGTTTCCACCTTTCCCTTCCTGTTTCACGGCAGTATCTCCACTTTCACCGATGCCTTTTTTGAGATGATGTCCGGTTATACAACCACTGGTGCCACCATCCTGCCGGATATCGAGATTGTGCCCCATGGCCTGCTCTTCTGGCGCAGCCAGACGCATCTGCTCGGCGGCATGGGGTTTCTCACCCTTACGCTGCTCTTTCTTCCCCACGGTGTGGGATCGATGCGGATTTTCCGGGCGGAATCAAGCCCCGGTCAGGTGATCACCGGCGACAAGTTTAAAGCGCGCAACAAGGATACCATGGCCTGGCTGTGGGGAATATATCTCTTCCTTAACGTGGCTGAGGCGCTGTTGCTGTGGGGGGGAGGAATGAGCTTGTTTGACTCCCTGTGTCACGCCTTCGGGACGATCTCGACCTCCGGCTATTCGACGAAAAACATCTCGGTGGGCTACTATAGTTCGGCGTGGATCGACTGGGTGACCACTTTCTTCATGTTCTGCGGCGGTACGACCTTTATCCTCTTCTACTATATCCTCTGTGGAAACTGGAGGGAGGTGCGGGAGAACACAGAGCTGCGCTGGTATCTTGGCTTCACCCTCTTCTTTTGCCTCGGCGTGAGCCTCAGTCTCTACACGCAGGGAATCTATGAGAGCTTTGCGGACTGTCTGCGCTTTGGTAGTTTCCAGGTGGTTTCCATCCTCACGACCACCGGTTTCACTACGGCCAACTATGAGCTGTGGCCGCAGCTCGCACAGATGCTGCTCTTTACTGTCTGCTTCATCGGTGCCTGCGCCGGTTCTACCACCAGCGGCATCAAGATTGTTCACTATGTGGTAATTTTGAAGTGGATGTACCACACAGTGAAACGAATGTTTCTGCAGCCGATGTCGGTGGTGACCCTGCACCTCAACGGGCGGTCGGTGGATGCCGGAATCGTCGATCTTTCGGTTTGCTACTTTATAATCAACATCCTGCTGGTGCTCTTCGGTGGCTGTGTCATTTCACTGTTTGAGCCGCAGGTTAGTTTCTTCGGCTCAATGTCAGCAGTGATCGCCAGTCTGATGAATATCGGCCCTGGTTTCAACGAGGTTGGGCCGAGTGAAAACTACGCCTTCTTCTCGGCGGCGAGCAAGTGGTTTCTGTCGTGGAACATGCTGGTGGGCCGTCTGGAGATGTTTTCCGCGCTGGCCGTTTTCTATCCTGTATTCTGGAAGAAGTAGGGAGAGGGACAGGGGGACAGGAGAAGGGGAAAGGCAAAAGATGGTAAGACTCTTTTTTCCCCTGTGCCTCGAATATGAACGAAAGACAAGATTATTCAAGGCCCAGTGCCGAACTCAAATTTCCCTTTTCACTGAAATGCAGTGTCGGAGAAAAACGGCCGGTGTCAATTTTGGCGGTGAACTCGTATTTAAAGGAGCTTTTGCCACTCGTAAGGAGCTGGTTGAAGAGCTTAATTCCGCCGCCGAGGTTAATGCTGGAAACGAGTTTGAGCTCCTGCTGGCCATACCCTTTGACGGTGGGCAGGTCGTTGGCGACGCCGGTGAGAATCTTGTTGTTGTCGAGGCTGACGGAGTAGACGATGCCTTCAAGGGGCAGTGGGGAGCGGTTGGGATTGATAACCTGCAGACCGATCTCAAAGCGGGGAAGAATCTCGTTGGAGGGCAGCATGCGGATACTGGTCAGGCTGACGGCGGGCTTTTCATGGCCGGGATGGAGAGCTGCACAACCACTGAGGAAGAAGACTGCGAGAAGGAATGGAAGGATTTTTTTTTGCATGGTTTCTCTTTTTGTGTACAGGGGAGTAAAAATCTAACCGAGGAATAATTTTCTGACATCTTTAAGGAGCATCGACGGACAGATGACAACCACAGGCTCATTGGCCTCTATTTGGGTGTCGCCCATGGCTATTTCCCACTCGCCCCGGCGGTGGATGGCGCCAATAATCATCTTGTCGCGGAAGATGGGATCCAGTTTGGAAAGCGGTTTGCGGGTGACAGGTGCCTTTGGCATGGGGGTCAGTTCCACAACTTCAACGTCGAATCCGTGGAGGTGTGCCACGGAGTGGAACTCGCTGCTGCGAATGAATTTTACAATCTCGTTGGCCGCCAGCACCTTCTTGTTCAGGGCGATGTCGGTGCCCGTGGATGCCGCGAGGATGAGGTAGTCCTCTTTGCCGACGAGGGAGATGGTGTGCAGCTTTTTCCTCTTCTCGTCCGTCTCTTCGTCATCTTCAATGGAGTAGAGGTGTTTGCCGAGCAGGCTGGTCATAATGTTGGTTTCATTGTCGCCGGTGCAGGTGACAAGGGTGTCCGCCGCCTGTATCCCGGCCTCGGCGAGGACATCAAGGCGGGAGCCGTCACCGTGGAGGAGCTCTACTCCCTTGAGCTGCTCGGAAAGAAGTTTTGCCCGGTCTGCATCTTTTTCCAGCAGGGTGACCGCTACCTGTTTGTTGAGAAGCTCAGCCACCCGTGCGCCGACCAGTCCGCCGCCGAGGATGAGGACCCGCTGCTGTCGCTTCTGGGCGGTGGAAGTGAATTCCAGCACCTGGTCACGGAAGGCGGCGGGGAACATGATGGCGATATGATCGCCGGGGTGCAGTTTCTGCTGACCGTAGGGGATGATGGTGCGGATGCCCCGGGCGATGGCCGCCACCCGGAAGGGGATATCGTGGTAGCGCGCGGCAAGTTCCTGCAGAGTCAGACCGGCGATGGGGGAGCGGGGGGCGATGCCGGTGGCGAGGATGAGAATTTTACTTTCAGCCAGCTCGATGATTTCGTTGCTGTCGCTGGTCTGGATGGTGCGGACAATCTCCTGTGAAACCAGCTCCTCAGGGTGAATAATGAGGTCGAGGTTGAGATCCTCAGCCGTGAGCAGGGAGTCCGGCTGGCCGAACTCAAGGGAGCGAACCCGGGCAATATTGCGTGGAATGCCGAGGCGATGGGCGATGCGGGCGGCCATCATGTTTACGGCATCGTTGTCGGTGACGGCGATCATGTAATCTATCTGGTTGACTCCGGCGTTCTTCCAGCAGCGAATGCTCATGGCGTCGCCTTGAATGAGGCGGGCGTCAATCTGGCCTTCGGCGAAAGCGATAAGCTGCGGGTTGGACTCAATAATGGTCACCGCCTGCTCATCATCGATGAGGCGTTTGGCCAGGTAGAGACCGACGCCGCCAAGGCCGAGGATGAGGATGTTTTCGTGTTTATTGCTCTGCTTGCCGAACATATCAGTATTCCCCGGTGACAGGTATGCATCGGTTATTTGGCAGGGGTTTGTTGCGAAAGCGTTTTGCCGGATGATAGTGGACGAAGACCCGGCGGACGGTATCCAGCTCACTCATTATCTTTTCCTCCACCTTCGTTGCCACGGCATCGCCCTCAGCCACCCACAGGGTCGGGTGAACACCGATGACAATGTCAATCACAATGTAGACGCCAAAACGGTGGCCGGTGATCTCTTCGACATCGATAACCTGCGGGATTCCTTTGATCATGTTGCGGATTCTTTCGGTGAGTTCGGCTCCCGGGCTGGTGTTCATCAGATCGGCAGAGGCGTCACGGACGATGCCGATGCCGGTGAAGAGGATGATGATCGCGACGATCGCGCCGGCGAGGGGATCAACCCAGGTGTACCCCATGCTGCTGAAGAAGATGCCGAGGGCTGCAGCGCAGGAGGAGAGGATGTCGTTGCGGTGGTCGGCGGCGAGGGCCAGCAGGATATTGTTGCCAGTCTCGCGGCCGAGTCTCCGTGTGTAGAGCCAGAGAAAGAGTTTCAGGGCGATGGTGCCGATGGCGACATACAGCGCCAGACTCAATTTGGACTGCTCCGGTGCGGTGCCCTGGAATTGGCCGATGATACTGCCGATCGCCGACCAGAAGATGGAGATGGCAGTGGCCATAATGAAGGAGCCGACAGCGACGGCGGCGATGGACTCCATGCGGTCGTGGCCGTAGGGGTGTTCCTTGTCGGCGGGAAGTGCGGAGATACGCATGAAGATTTTTACTACAATACCGTAGGCGACGTCGGAGGTGGAGTTGATACCGTCGGCGAGCAGTGCCGGGCTGTGGGAGGTGAGGCCGACAACGGTCTTGATGATCGCCAGAAAGGTGTTGGCGAAGAGACCGAGATTGACCCCGAACATCCCTTTGCGGGCGCGCTCTGCTCCGGGGAGGAGTGTTGACCCTGTCATCAAAGCCCCCACTGTTCGCGGAAAGAGCGGAGAAATTCGTGGTTCGTGTGGTCGAGGTGGATGGGCGTGATGCTGACAAAGCCCTCCTCCAGGGCGGAGACGTCACTGCCGCTGGTACGGTCTGAGATTGGACTGCCGCCGCCAATCCAGTAGTGGATGCGGCCGCGCGGATCGGATACTTCGAGAATGTCGCCTTCCCACTGCCGCCGCCCCTGGCAGGTGATGCGGGTCTCTCTGTTGACGTGTCCCTTCGGAATGTTCACGTTGAGCAGAGTGTTTCCCGGCAGGCCGCGTTCGAGCACCCGGGCGGCAACCCGGCGGGCGGTCTCCATGGAAAAGTCAAAATCCCAGCCGTCGGTACTGTATTCGGTGGAGAAAGCGATGGAGGGACATCCCTTCATGGTCCCTTCCACTGCAGCGGAGACGGTGCCGGAGTAGGCGATGTCATCTCCGAGGTTAGGTCCGAGGTTGAAACCGGAGACGACGAGGGCGGGCGGTTCCCGGAGCACCTTGCTGAGGCCGAGCACCACGCAGTCAGCGGGTGTACCATTGACATCATAACGGGCGACACCGTGGCGGGTGAGCTTCAGCGGCCGGTTAATCGTCAGGGAATGGGAGACGGCGGAGTTGTCTCTGTCTGGCGCAACAATAACCGTGTTGCCCAGCGTTGCCATGGCTGCTTCGAGGGCGGCAAGACCGGGGCTGTGAATACCGTCGTCGTTGGTGATGAGAATTGTGGTCATTCCTGTTTCCCTTTTGTGGCAGGAAAACCCTGCCTTGTCACGATTAATCCCTTGACGCTGTGACGATAGAATATAGAATGCTTTTCAGTATCGCTACGATATATTTTTATAAATTTAAGAAAAGGATCCAGAAAATGAGCACAAACTACTTCAACACTCTCCCGCTGCGCAAGCAGATCGACCAACTTTCCCGCTGTCGTTTCATGGATGCGGATGAATTTGACGGCGTTGATTTCCTTAAGGGTAAAAAAATTGTCATCGTCGGCTGTGGTGCCCAGGGGTTCAATCAGGGATTGAATCTGCGGGATTCCGGGCTTGACGTAAGTTATGCCCTGCGCCAGTCTGCCATTGATCAGAAGCGGCAGTCATGGAAAAACGCCACTGAAAATGATTTCAAGGCTGGTACTTACGAAGAACTCATTCCCACTGCAGATCTGGTCATCAATCTCACTCCGGACAAGCAGCACAGCAAGGTTGTTACAGCCATTATGCCCCTGATGAAAAAAGGGGCCTGCCTCTCCTACTCCCATGGTTTTAATATTGTGGAAGAGGGGATGCAGATTCGTGACGATCTTACCGTGGTCATGGTGGCTCCGAAGGGTCCCGGTACGGAGGTTCGTGAAGAGTACAAACGTGGTTTCGGTATCCCTACCCTGATTGCTGTCCATGAGGAGAATGATCCGAAAGGTGAAGGCTGGGATATTGCCAAAGCCTACTGCTGTGGTACCGGTGGTGACCGTGCCGGTGTGCTGGAGTCCTCTTTTGTTGCCGAGGTAAAGTCTGATCTGATGGGCGAGCAGACCATCCTCTGCGGCATGCTGCAGACCGGTTCCCTGCTCTGTTTCGACAAGATGGTTGAGAAGGGCATCGACAAAGGCTATGCAGCCAAACTGATCAAGCAGGGCTGGGAGACCATCACTGAGTCGTTGAAATTTGGTGGAATCACCGCCATGATGGACCGTCTGGGCAACCCTGCAAAAATTCGTGCCTTCATCCTCTCCGAAGAGCTGAAAACCATCATGGCTCCGCTCTACGAAAAACACATGGATGATATCATGAGTGGAGAATTCTCCCGTGTAATGATGGAAGACTGGGCCAACGACGATGCCAACCTGCTTAAATGGCGTGAAGAAACCGGTAAGACCGATTTTGAAAATACCGCAGAGAGTGGTTCTCTCTCCGAACAGGAATATTACGATCACGGTATCCTGATGATCGCCATGGTTAAAGCGGGCGTTGAGCTGGCCTTTGACACCATGGTTTCCGCAGGAATCAAGCCGGAATCGGCATACTACGAATCTCACCATGAGGTTCCGCTGATTGCCAATCTCATCGCCCGTAAGAAACTCTACGAGATGAATGTTGTTATTTCCGATACTGCTGAATATGGTAACTATCTCTTCGCGAACGCCTGTATTCCGCTTCTCAAAAATTTCATGTCCAATGTTGATGTGGATGTTATCGGGAAAGGGCTTGATGTGGCAAACAACGGCGTGGATACCCTTGACCTCATTCATGTGAACGAAGCGATTCGCTATACGCTGGTAGAAGAAGTTGGTGCTGAGCTGCGATCTTACATGAGTGCAATGAAACCGATTGCCTGATTTTCTATGCAGGTGTAAAGCAGGTTAAGGCGGAGCGGGGAAAACCCTGTTCCGCCTCTGTTGTTTCTCTTTACGGTGGAACACTTGAATTTTGCGCTGCTTTAGAGTAATTTTCTTTAAATATAACGCCTGTGCATATCTGAAGTTGCGCGGGTCCCCACTCATTCCATGGAGGATATGATGAAATTTACTCGTTTCTGTGTCGCTCTGCTTTGTGCTGCCGGCCTTGTGGCCGCTCCCATGACTGCTTCTTTTGCCGCTTCCAGCACTGACAACGTTACCTCTACCGTCAGTAAAAACGTGGAGACAACGAAAAAGGCTCTTCCTGCGGCGAAGAGTATCTCTTTGAACAAGGCGACTGCCGATGAGTTGACCGCTGTTCCTGGCATTGGGCCGAAGACTGCCGAGGCGATTGTGCAGTATCGCAAGGTTAACGGCAACTTTGAGTCAGTGGATGACCTGAAAAAGATTAAAGGTATTGGTGAAAAAACACTGCAGAAGATAGCCATGTTCTTTACGCTGTAATTTACGGCGGGCATATCTCTTGTTGAATGGGACATCGAATAATCGCCCCTCTTCTTCGGACAGTCAAAATTTTATCCTCGGGATATTTAAATTATACCTGCGGTAAATTTTCTCCTGTGCCGCGAAGATGAACGAAATACAAGGTTATTCAAGGTCCCCTGAAGGTAAAGCGGCTGCATTCCCAGGGGATGTGGCCGTTTCTGTTTTTTCTTTTCTCGTCCGGAGAAGAGAAAAGGATGGAGAACTGTAGAGGACGGTGAAGGGTGGTGAGCATACTTTTACTCAAAAAATAAAAATTGTTTCTCAGGGCAGGTCTTTCCAGACAGCACAACAAATTTACGGAAGGAGCTGTGGGAATTTTAACAATAAAAGGCATCTGGTATGATTCGTACACTTCTTTCTTTTCTCGCAGCAGTTGCTTCGGGAATACAAGTCTGGTTGATTATCACCAAAGGTGAGGGCTTCTGTATCAACGATGGCTGTGATGTGGTGGAGAAGCTGACCACCATCCCTTCGCTTTATTTCTATGGGCTTGGTGCCCTGTTCTTTGCTCTTATCTGTCTCTGTTCCGCGGTGGCACGTTTGGCGGAGTCCGAGGTTGCGGATAAGTGTGCTGGTTATATGCTCACTGCCGGAATGGCGGCGGAAGGGGTGTTAATTTTCTTTCAATATTCGGTGGCGCATACCTTTTGTGGTTCCTGCCTGGTTGTGTTTGCCTTTATTGTCCTGTTAACCCTGTTCAGTGGGATGGACCAGATAATGCGCGGACTGACTGCTTTCTGTGCGGTGCTTATTGCCGCCTTTGCGCTGCAGTTTGACGCCGGTGGGGCAGGAAAATCACTTACCTTTGGTACCATGGCGACGTATGCCGAGCAGGGCAACGACAAAACCATTACCCTGCTCTTCTCAGAGACCTGTCCGCACTGCGAGAAGGTTATTGACTATCTGCAGGAGGAGAGCTCCTGTAACGTCAGGTTTAACCCCATTGAAAAAAGAACCAAACCCTTTAGTTTCGCAGGGGCGTTGATGCATACCAGCTATGATCCCTCTGCCAATATCGGTTTCATGCGCAGCATTGGTGTTGGCTCAATTCCTATTCTTATAGTCCCCGGCGGCGGGGACATGAAGTACGAAATTCTTAACGGTACAAATCAGATTCTTCCCTGGCTGGAAAGGAATTGTCGGTTTTCTGCCGATAAGAAGACCACAGCGGTTTCTGCTGAAAATGTGGATGAGGGGAGCGGGATGTCCACCGTTCCTGATACCAGCAGTATCCTGTTGCCCGTTGTCGCGCCGCAGAACGATGACGACAAGTGCAGGACGGGAGTGCCGGGTTGCTAAACAATTTTCGGAATGAGATAAACGTGAAAGAGAAAACCGCTCGGCTGCTGGTCTTTATTGTTGCCTATAATGCCGAACAGACCATTGAGTCGGTGTTGCGCCGCATCCCTGAGTCATTGGCGGACAGTTATGATGTTGATGTTCTTATTATTGACGATTCTTCAAAGGATGAGACTTTTCAACGCAGTGAGCTGGTGAAAAGGACCGGCGAGATTCCTTTCAAAATTACAGTTCTCTATAACCCGGTTAACCAGGGGTATGGGGGGAACCAGAAGATCGGCTTTTACTATGCTGTTGAGCAGGGGTATGACTGGGTGGCCCTTGTTCACGGCGACGGCCAGTATGCCCCGGAGTGTCTGCCGGAGCTGCTGATGCCGCTTGCCGTCGGTGATGCCGATGCGGTGTTTGGTTCACGGATGCTCAGACGCCGTGACGCGATCAGGGGCGGAATGCCAATCTACAAGTTCATCGGTAACACCGTGCTCACCTTCTGTCAAAATCTGTTGTTGCGCTCAAAATTAAGTGAATTTCACAGTGGCTATCGTCTTTACAGTGTGGATGCGCTGCGCAGGATTCCTTTTCAGCTCAACAGCAATGATTTTCATTTCGATACCGAGATTATCATTCAGTTCCTCTTCGCCGGTCTGCGTATCAAAGAGCTGCCGATTCCAACCTTTTACGGAGATGAGATCTGCCATGTAAATGGTATGAGATATGCTTTTGATGTAGTAAGAGAAACGATGGTGGCCAGGCTGCAGCCACTGCATATTTTCTACGAAGCCAAGTATGATTGTGCTCCGGAGCGGGCTCTGTCTGTAGAAGATTGTCCCTCAAACGTATTGTTTCGCAGGGCGCTTCTCTCCATGGAAATGCCTGCGGGTACCCGGGTCTTGCTGGTGGGAGGAGCACCTGCAGGTTTTGTCCGGGACCTTGAGGTGTGCGGGTGCCTGGTGGAGCGGTGCGGCGGCGGAGAGTTTGCCTGCAGTGAGTGGGATGGAAGCCCTTTTGAGGTGATCTACCTGCTGGAGGACTCCGGGATGGCAGAGAACCCCACGGAGTTGATGAAGAAGCTGAAGCAGGTCTGCCGTTTCTCCCCTGGGGTCCAGGTCTGTGTTACTTCGGCTAATATTGGCTTTTTCCTCTCGCGCCTCTCCCTGCTGTGTGGTCGTTTCGGCTACAGCCGTCGGGGGATCACAAACCTGCACTCAGCGCATTTTTTCACCCTGAGGTCAGTGCGTAAATTTTTCACCCAGAACGGCTTCGAAATTGAAGAAGTCGTGGGCCTCCCCGTTCCCTGGTCCGTCGTTTTTGACTCCGACGTTCTGCGACGGCTGTGTGATAAAATGCACTGTGGTCTGATCAGGCTGAGCAAGTCGCTTTTTGCTTTCCAGTTCATTATAAGGCTTAAGGCTCCGACTACTTTGGAGTATCTGCTGCTCTCTGCAGAAGAGATTTCAGGGAAAAAGGCGGAGGAGATTGGGAAGGAAGGTGTTGCTCTGTGAAACATGCCTGTTTTTGAGTTTTGGGGACCTCAAATCTGAACGAAATACAAGATTATTCAAGGTTCCTTTTTATAATTCATGGTGAGAGCTTCTCTGGCAGAAGCTTCTCACCATTTCTTTTTTGAGGGAGAAAAAAGGTCTGTAGATGGTCTCTCCCGTCTGGAAAAGTGCTTCAGAAAACGGCAGTCCCGAGAGACGGGGCAGGTGCCATTGCCAGAGTTTTGCCTGTAACGAGACGGAGATCGGGGGGGCTGTTTGCCTGTCCAGTATCCCCTCTTGCCAGCCCTTTGCCGCGAGCGAGGCTGGCGAGGACTGCCGTAATGGAACCGGGATACCGTCAGGGGAGGAATGGCCGGGGAAGGGGACTGCCGCTGTTTCGTAAAGTCCCGGCTCTCTCTCGTGATGGTGTTCCGCTGACTGCATTTCTGCTCAATCAGCGCGGTCTGCATGTTATTACGCCGGGTGGCTGCCAACAGCTTCTTTCTGGTGGTCACAGGGCGTCTCCCCGGAAACCAGTCCGGCGCCGCAGCCCCTCATTGAAAGAGTGTCGGCTTCTGTCGATGCTGCCACCTCGACTAACAGCCCTGCAGTGGGAGATGTCCCATCGCTGCAGGTCCCCTTTGCCAGTAACCTGTCAATCCTTTACGGTGGGCTGAATATGTCTGCTGTCAGGGTCTGTTATGGTCTTTCCCTTCCAGATAAAAAGGGTCTTCGACACCTCAGCGTCGGATTTCTGATCTCCCAATTTGGCTGTCACGTGAACAGAATCTCCACGCCTGACGGGATCTCCCTCCTTTCTTCTGATAAACCGGGAGCCAGGTGTTTCGATAATAACCCGCTGGTGTTTCTCTGCCAGATTAAGCTGCTCATATTCTTTGATCGTGGTGAGAAATTTCGGAATGTCGGGAAGAATCTCTTTTTGATATTTGTCGGGATTGTGCAGATTGTCGTTAATAATGAATGCAATGGCGAGGAGGCAAAAGACGAAGGCAATCTGCTTTTTGATCAGTACAAAGCGAAGACAAAGCCGGTCGACGGTGAAGAGCAGAAATGCGAGCCAGAAAAACTGCGAAATGAGAATGTGGCAGGGGAAGAGTCTGTGATACATGGCGAGCTTTGTACTGAGAAGAAAGGGCGCATAGTTCAGCAGGATGACTGCGAGAAAAAGCAGGGACGTCTTGAGAAAGAAGTGGTCCCGGCGCAGAAGCAGGAAAATTGTGGCAAAAAAGACAGGGATAACAGTCAGTGTGACGATATGTATTGAGGGGAGCGGAAGCTGTCCCATGTAAAAGATATCAAAAACCAGCGATTTTCCCCACATTGAGAGAATAGAGGGGGAAAGGAGATTGTCGAGACGAACCGTTCCGCTGTCTACGGCGAGGGTATAAAGAAATGCCGCAATGATCAGCGCGAGGAACATCGGTATCCGATCCCGGAAAAGCAGAATGTAGAGCAGCGCAAAGGGGACGGTGAGCACGGAGTAGGGGCCGGACCAGATGAGGAGGGTGAGGAGCAGAAAGAAGAGCACTCCTGCAACTCCACTCGGTTTTGTCCGCCAGAAGAGCAGGTTTAGCAGGAGGATAATCACGACATACATCTGGAAGGTGATTGTAAGATAGTAATAGACGTGGTTCATCCCCGATAGTCCGAGGAGCAGCGGGGCAATGAAGAGCAGCAGTTTGTTGCGGATCAGTCCGGAAAAAGAAAAGGCGGCTATAGTGACAATCGCCGAGAGAAGCGCGGCCAGGTGGTACAGGGTTGCCTGGCAGAGGATATCGGCTTTAGCAATCAGCAGTGTGGCGAGATTGTTCAGAATCGCTGGATAGCCGTGTGGTGCCATGCAGAGTGAGCTGAGCGATTGTTTATCACCATAGAAAATGTTGAAGTAGAGAACTGAATCCTCGGCGTAAAACCCCGGATGGGTCAGATTCTCCCATGAACGAAATATTACTGCGGCAATAAAACAGAGGATGCCGGCACTCAGCCAGGCGAGAGGCAGAGGGGGAAGGTTCTCTTTTTCCACGGGAGAATAACATTCTCGGGCCTGGCATTTATTGAAAAAGGAAGAGAACTTTTTTAAGCTGAGCATGTCATTGTTGTCCCGAGAATATTTTCTGAAAAGAGTGCCGTTTTTTTACTCTACACAGAGTGCATGGTGCAGTACTTTTTGTGCCGCGATAAACTGCTCTCGTTTCACTGTAAACCGCATGTTCGTCTGGCGTGAGGTCTGGGAGACCGAGAGGATGTTGATATCCTCTGAAGCCAGGGCTTCCGCCGCCTTTGCCAGAATCCCTGGTTTGGCAATGTTGGAGCCGATGGCGCAGACGATGGCCACCCTCTCAGTGTTGACATCTTCAAATATTGCACGCAATGCGTTGAGCAGACTTTTTTTGCAGTCTTTGTCATAGATGATGACGTCGATGGTGTTGGCGTTGGTGGCCTTGTTGATATAGCTGACTCCGTAGCGTTGCAGTACTTCCATGATCTTCATGTCGAATCCCACCTCGCCGACCATGCGGGTGTCATGTATCTCAAGGCAGGTCACCTTGTCGGAGCCGGTGATAATCTCGGTCTTTGAGCTCGGACAGATGAAATCGGTGGTGATCAGCGTTCCGGCGTGGTCAGGGTCGAAGGCGTTTTTCATGCGGATGGCGATCCCCGCTGTCTCCAGCGGCTTGGAGGCCTTGGGGTGAATTGCTTCCATGCCTACATCGGCGAGCTGGTCGGCGACATCGTAATTGGTTTGCCCCACTGGATGCACCTTGTCTTTGCCGATGATCAGCGGGTCGCAGGAGCAGAGGTGATACTCTTTGTGGATCACCGCTTCCACAGCCTTCAACTGCACCGCAATCTTGGAGAAGGTTACCTCGGAGTAGCCGCGATCAAATTCCCGCATGATTCCCTCTGTCCCCTTGGTGTAGCCGGTGGCGACGCAAATTGTGCTGGAGGGATCAAGAGACTTGAAGGTGTAGGTGATGCGCTCATCAATGGAGCGTTCTACCCGGTCCTGCCAGCCGCTGAGGTCGACAAAGGTGGAGTTGTATCCGCGGTTCTGCAGGATGTTGGCGGAGTTGAAGGCGGAGTGCATTTCACCTATGGAGGCGAGCAGCTCCCGCGCAGCGGGCATGACCTCGCTCTTGGTGAGATATCCAGAGCCGAGTACATTGTCCATGCTGCGCAGGATCTTCACCGTCTCTTCAATTCGCTCGCAAATAAAGGAGTTGGCCACCTCGACATTAAGACCGATCTTCTCAAAATCCAGATTGATTTTGCGCAGTTTTTTCTGCAGACGCTCAATGGCCGGCTCGTAATGTTCTCCGTGGATAAAAGTCTGATAAATCCCCGGCTGTCCTGTCTTCTTGTGTTCAAGCAGTTCGTTGGTAATCCCGCCGTAGGCGGAGACAACGTAAATTCGATTGTAGATGTCATCTTTATTCCGCAGGATGACATTATTGAGAACTTCATCAAAGCGGGACATGGTGGTGCCGCCGATTTTTTCCACCCGCAGAGGGCCTGGTGCTGTCATGATTGTTTCCTTATTTTCTGGTGATACTTTGGAAGGACAAAAAACAGTATTTTATAGCAAAGGCAAAAAACCCGCAACGGCTTTATTCTACGGCAATTTGTGGCATAATACATCCGGTAATGGTAAAACAAAGTGTTGCACTTTCGTTATTTGGAGCCCGGGAAAATATGGATTACTCTAAACTGGGTATCGCACTGGTATCCCTGCTGGCCATCGTTACACTGGGGACCCTCGGCTACGTGTACTGGGAGGGAATGCCTCTGTTTGAGGCTTTCTACATGACTCTGATTACCATCTCCACGGTGGGTTTTTCAGAGGTTAAACCTCTCTCCACGGCCGGTCGCTGGTTGACCATTTTTATCATCATCTCCGGCATCAGTCTCCTCAGTTTTACCCTCGGCCAGATTGCGCGGGTGATAGTTGAGGGGGAGTTGCGGACGATTTTTGGGAGGCGTAAATTGGAAAAGCAGATCGCGGCACTCTGCAAACACTATATTATCTGCGGTTACGGCCGCACTGGCAGCGTACTGGTGGATGAGCTGGTCAGCGCCGGCAAGCCTCTTGTGGTGATTGAGCTTGATGAGAAACGCATTGATATGCTCGTGGCGAAGGGAATTCTCTATCTGCAGGGGGACGCCACTGAGGATGCGCTTCTTCTTAATGCCGGAATTACCCGGGCAGCCGGACTTATCACTACCCTTAACTCAGATGCGGACAGTGTTTTTGTTACTCTTTCAGCACGGGTTCTCTGCCCCGATCTCTATATCCTCGCTCGTGCCAGCAACAGCAATAATGAAAGCAAACTGCTCCATGCGGGGGCGTCACGGGTTGTCAGTCCCCATCAGCTCGGTGGTGAGCTGATGGCGGAGATTATCAACAAGCCCACGGTGGTCGACTTTCTCACCTATGCGATGGGGAATAATGACATGGCACTGCAGCTTGAGGAAGCGTCGGTTGGTGATAATTCAGTGATCCATGGTAAGACTCTCGTGGAAAGTGGACTGCGGCGGGACTACGGAGTAATTATTATTGCAATTAAACGACGCAACGGGGAGATGGTCTTCAATCCTGAGGCGAAGGAGATTTTTTATGCCGGTGACCGTATTGTGGTGCTCGGCCAAAAAGAAAAATTAACGGCAATGCGTCAGGAAATCTGAATGATTTTCGATGTATTAACAGATATTAACTTTATTGATTTTTTGGAGACAAAAAATGTGGAAGAACATTGAGGCGGCCCCCGCCGATGCAATTCTTGGTCTGACAGAGGCCTTTCAGGCGGAAAGCCGTCCCGGCAAGGTAAATCTTGGTGTAGGTGTCTATAAAGATGAGACTGGCATTACGCCGATCCTGGACTGTGTTAAAGCGGCGGAGTTAATTCTGCTGGAGACCGAGAAGACCAAAAGCTACCTGCCTATTCCCGGGGATCCGGTTTACGGTGCCGAGGTGCAGAAACTGATCTTCGGTGAATCCAGTGAGGTGATCTCCAGCAGGCGTGCAGTGACCGCGCAGGCTCCGGGGGGGACCGGTGCCCTGCGGGTGGGGGCCGACCTGCTGAAAAAATTCAACAAAGACGCAAAGTTATGGCTGAGCGACCCAAGCTGGGCTAACCACCGCAGTGTTTTTTCTGCTGCCGGTTATGCTGTACAAGAGTATCCGTATTACGATGCCGATGCCAAAGGGGTCGATTTCGTCGCGATGAAGGAGTGCCTTGCCAGAGTCCCGAGTGGTGACGTGGTGCTGCTGCATGCCTGCTGCCATAATCCAACGGGATTTGACCTGAGTGCTGATCAGTGGAAAGAACTGGTTGAAGTAGC
>JALNVI010000034.1 GCA_023231425.1 Desulforhopalus sp.
GTCTCCCGTCTCCTGCCCCTCGAATATGAACGAAATACAAGGCTCTTCAAGGTACCCGGAAAGCTCTCTTTTAACCTCAACCTGCCCATAAAACGCGCCCATGTTTGCATTCATTATTCGTCGTACACTTCAGGCTGTTTTCGTGATGCTGGTCATCAGCGTCATCGGCTTCGCCATCAAACAGAGCGTGGGCGACCCGGTACGCGAAATCACCGGCATCTCCGTCTCTGTGGCGGAACGTGACGCCCTCAGGGACAAGCTCGGCCTTAATGACTCCTTCCCCGTCCAGTGGCTCCGCTTTGTCAAAGGAGCCCTGCATGGCGACCTCGGCAACTCGTTCAAATACAAAAAACCGGCGGTGCAGGTGATTCTCTCCAAGGCCCCCGCCACCCTTGAACTGGTTATCACCACATCACTCCTCGTTGTGCTGCTCTCAATTCCAATTGGGATCTACGCCGCGATTCACTCGAAATCATGGTGGGCGCGCCTCGCGATGGGCGGCAGTATCATCGGCGTTTCCATCCCCGTTTTTCTCACCGCAATTCTGCTGATTTATGTCTTTGCGGTATGGCTGCAGTGGCTGCCCTCCTTTGGTCGCGGGGAGCTGGTGGAGATCTTCCCCGGCTGGAAATCAGGCTTTTTCACCTGGAACGGCCTGGCACATCTCCTCCTGCCCACCGTCTCCCTCACCTCCATCATGCTGCCGCTCTTCATCCGCCTGATTCGTGCAGAGATGACGGAAACCCTGCAGACGGAATATGTAAAATACGCCCGCGCCAGAGGACTGAGGGAAAGCAGGATTCTCTATGTCCATGCCTTCAAGAACACCCTGCTGCCCGTCATTACGGTGGGCGGGGTACAGCTCGGGACGCTGATCGCCTTCACTATCCTTACCGAGACAGTCTTCCAGTGGGGAGGCATGGGCTCCATGTTTATTAAAGCGGTGGAGGACGCAGACACTTCACTGATGGTTGCCTACCTTGTCTTTGTCGGGCTTATCTTTGTGGTGGTCAACACCGTGGTGGATGTTATCTATGGTTACGTCAACCCGATGATCAGAACCGGAGGAGGAAAATGAAACTCTTCAAAAAAATTACCGCCTCCAACCTTTTCTACAATTTTCTCCGCGATCCGATGGCTATCGGCAGTGCCACGGTGCTGCTCTTTCTTCTCGTGGCCAGCTTCGGGGCACCACTCTTTACCTCGCACAACCCCTACGACCAGACCACCATCGACATCATGGATGCTGAACTGCCACCGATCTGGACGGGAGCTGCTGATGCCGACAGCCGCTTCCTGCTCGGCACCGACCCGCAGGGACGCGACATGCTCTCCACCATGCTCTATGGCATGCGGGTCTCCGTACTCATCGGCGCAGGGGCAGTAGTGCTGCAGTCGCTGATCGGTATCATTATCGGATTAATCGCAGGCTACAAGGGCGGTCGCCTGGAGGCCCTGCTGATGCGCCTCGCCGACGTGCAGCTCAGTTTCTCCACCTATATGGTGGCGATCTTTATCAGTGCCGTGTTTCAGGGGATCTTCGGCATGGGAGTGTACTCGGACTATGCCCTCGGTCTGCTGATACTGGTCATCGGCTTCGCCGAATGGCCACAGTATGCCCGCACGGTACGAGCCTCGGTCATGGCGGAGAAGAACAAAGAGTATGTGGAGGCGGCACGGGTCATCGGTCTTCCCCAGCGGCGCATCATGTTCCGCCATATTCTCCCCAACACGATGACCCCGGTGCTGGTTATCTCTACGGTGCAGATGGCCAACGCCATTATGAGCGAGGCGGCACTCTCCTTCATCGGCCTGGGCATGCCGCCGTCTCAGCCATCTCTCGGCTCACTGATTAAATCGGGCTTTGATTATATCGCCAGCGGCTCATGGTGGATCAGCCTCTTTCCCGGCATTGCCCTCGTCGTACTGATCCTCTCCATCAATCTCCTCGGCGACTGGCTGCGGGACTACCTTAATCCCAAACTCTACAAGGACTAAACCGTGCAGAAACAAGAACCTCTTCTTTCGGTTCGCGAGCTCAGCGTAGCCTTTAAAATGCGGGGCGGCGTGCTCACCGCGGTGGACGGCGTCAGTTTCGATCTGGACCGCAGCCAGCGGCTCGGCCTCGTGGGAGAATCCGGAGCGGGCAAATCAGTAACCGGTTTCGCCATTCTCAACCTCGTCAGCAGGCCCGGTTATATAGCTGGCGGCCACGTCTTTTTTGAGGGACGCGACCTTGCCACGTTCTCCGAAGAAGAGATGCGCAACATCCGCGGCAACCGCATCTCCATGATCTTCCAGGATCCGATGATGACTCTCAACCCGGTGCTGACCATCGGCCAGCAGATGGTTGAGACCCTCAAGGCCCATCGCCACATCAGCAAACACGAAGCAGAGAAGATCGCCCTGAACAAGCTGCAGAAAGTGGCCATCCCCTCCCCGGAGAAGCGACTCACCCAGTATCCCCATGAATTCTCCGGCGGCATGCGCCAGCGCATCGTCATCGCCATCGCCCTGCTCACCTCGCCCTCACTGATTATCGCCGATGAGCCAACCACCGCACTGGATGTCACTATCCAGGCAGACATAATGGAACTGTTGCTCAATCTCTGCGAAGAGGAGAAGATGGCGCTGCTTCTCATCACCCATGACCTGGCCGTCGTCAGTCAGGTGGCGGAGCGCATCGCGGTGATGTATGCCGGGCGAATCGCCGAACTCGGATCCACAGAAGCGATTGTCAACGCACCGCAGCACCCCTACACGCAGGGACTGCTCAAGGCGCTGCCGCAGAAGGTCGAGCGGCGAAAACGCCTGAATCAGATCCCCGGCAGTATGCCGAGCCTGCAGGAGCGCCCGCCAGGCTGCGCCTTTTATGATCGATGCGAACTGCGCGGAGAAATCTGTCACAGAGAGAGTCCCCGCCTCGTAGAGAAAAACGCCGGGCTGGTGGCCTGTCACATGGTCAAGGACACCACTGGGAAGGAAGAAAAATGAGTGATTTCATAGAGATAAAGAACCTTGTCAAACGCTTTGACATCTCGGGCGGCCTGCTCGAGGAGATCCGTTTTAAGGGAGGAATCCACCGAAAAAAAACGGTAGTGCATGCGCTTAACGGAGTAAGCTTTGGCATAAAAAAGGGTGAGACAGTGAGTGTGGTTGGCGAGTCCGGCTGCGGGAAATCGACCCTCGCACGCTGCGTGATCCGCATATATCGGCCGGAAAGTGGTGAGGTGTTCTACAACGGTAAACGGGTGGACAACCTTTCCTCGGCAGCCATCAAACCCTGGCGCGCCAAAATGCAGATGGTCTTTCAGGATCCCTACGCCTCACTCAATCCCCGTATGACGGTCTATCAGACCCTGCTGGAACCGATCCGCTTCCACTTCCGGGATGTCTCCCGCTCTGAGGCGGACGATCGGGTGGCAGCTGTGATGAAACAGGTGGGAGTTGATCCAGACTGGCGCAAGCGCTACCCCCATGAATTCTCGGGCGGGCAGCGGCAGCGGATCTCTCTTGCCCGGGCGCTGGCGGTGAAACCGGAGTTCATTATAGCCGACGAGCCTATTGCCGCACTTGATGTCTCTATTCAGGCACAGATCCTTAACCTCTTCATGGACCTGCAGGCAGAACAGGGGCTCACCTATCTCTTTATCAGCCATGACCTCTCCGTCGTGGAACATATCTCCAACCGGGTGGTGGTAATGTATCTCGGTTCACTGTGTGAATTTGCCGGGACGGAGCAACTCTACACTGCCCCGAAACATCCCTACACCCGTGCCCTGCTCTCAGCCATCCCCCAATTCGGCAGCGAAGGATTCAACCATATGCGGCTGCCTGGAGATGTCCCGACGCCGATCAACCTGCCCTCCGGTTGTGTCTTCCACGGCCGCTGTCCCCACGCCGACGAGCGCTGCCGTCGAGAGATTCCCGCACCCATTACTGAGGCGGACGGCCGCGTGGTGGCCTGCCACGGGGTGGAAGAGGGTCGGCTTGAATGGCTTTGAGGGAACAGGAAAGAAGGGAGACAGGAGACGGGAGAAGGGAGACGGGAAAAAACAAAGGCGAAAGACGGTAAGACATTTTTTTTTACCGCGAAGAACGCGAAGGAACGCGAAGGAAAACAAAAGCATTTGAGAATAAAGATTTTTTTGTATTAAAACGGGTAGGACGGGAAAAGCAAAAGACGGAACAGCGAAAAACTTTTTGCCAACGAATAAAAGCTCTAAACACTCGAATAAAGGCAAAAAACTTTAAAAAAAGATTTTAAAATTAAACAAGGAATTGCTGTTGTTCTATCTTTACTCTTCGCGTTCTTCGTGTCCTTCGCGGTAAAAATTGCTTTTCCGCTTTTTGCCTTTATTCGCCTTATTCGAGCAGTTATTCGTTGGCAAAAAATCTTTTGTTGTTCCGTTCTTTTGCTTTTTCCTGTCTCCTTTCTCCTGCCTCCTTTCTCCCTTTTTCCGTCTCTCGAATATGAACGAAAAGCAGGTTGTTTCAAGGTATCCTTCAGAAAAGGCCGGACATGACAACTATCAAAGTTTTTGCCGTCGATATGGACGGCACCTTTCTCGACGACCACAAGCAGTATGACAAGCCACGCTTTCTGCGGCAGCTTGCCACCATGCAAAAGCAGGGAATTCACTTTGTCGCCGCCAGTGGCAACCAGCTCGCCACTCTGCACCGCTATCTTCCTGAAGTGAAAAAAGAGATCGGCTTTGTGGCAGAAAACGGTGGCTATGTCCTCGATGGTGAGAAGATACTCCTCACCGCAGGTATGAGTCAGGAGCAGCTTGCCCCGATTTTCGCCCTTCTGCCTCAATTTTCCCGCCTTATCACGGTGGCCTGCTGCCGGGACGAAGCTTTTTGTCTGAATTCTCTCTCCGAGACCACGCTTAACTCACTCCATCCTTACTATATTTCTCCTGCCAGGGTTGCGGCTTTTACGGAGATTAAGGAACCCATCCTGAAACTCGCCATGTGGATTCCCCCGCAGGACACAGAGAGTCTTATCTCCACTCTGGCCCTTCCGGCACGGGAAAAAAAACTGCGCCTCGTAAACAGCGGCAACTGCTTCACAGACCTGCTGCGCAATGATGTCTCCAAGGCCGCCGGCCTCCGCCATCTGCTGCAGCACTGGCAGGTGCGAGACGAGGAAGTTGCCGCTTTTGGCGACAACAGTAACGATGTTGAGATGCTCTGTATGACGCCATTCAGCTTCGCTCCTGTCAACGCCGGAGAAAGTGCAAAGAGAGCTGCGCGGAATATCATCGGTAATAACAATGATAACGCCGTGCAAAATATGATAGACTGCATCCTGAGCGGAAAGCCCCTCTGAAGGCACCATTTTTTTTGGGAATTGCGACAAAGAAGTTGAAACAGACCAGAGCTGGATCAGTACAATAAGTGCAACAGCGTGATATGAAAAAGAGTGAGCTGCCAGCATGGTTATGTCACGACAACTTAACCGGAGGTTATCATGCACAGGTACCAGTTCTTGTTACCAGCCAGATCACTCTTTTAGAAAGGTAGCAGATCAGTGCATTTCTTCAAACAGGAAGATCTCATACCAATATTGCTGAGTCATTGAATCGTTCTAAGAGTACAATTTCAAGTGAAATTCATCACAACTCTTTTGAAGGTAGAGATGATTCCTGTATTGCTCATGTCATAGCGATGACCAGACGAAAATCTGCGGAGAAGGTCACAAAACAAAACTCTGAAGTATTGCAGGCTATACGAAAGTGGCTCCGACCGGGGTGGTCGCCAGAGTCTATAAACCATCGATTTTCTATTGAATTACCTCTGCAAAAGCATGTTTGTCATACAACGATTTATGACTGGATTTATAAAGACCGGCAAAAGGAAGGAAAACTCCACACATATCTCCCACGGCATGGCAAACGACGCTGGAAGGGGGTAAACGAGCCGGGGTTTCTCTTATTCCTGACCGCGTAGACATTGCAGAACGTCCGCAGATCGTGAATGAGAGGAGGCGAATTGGGGACTGGGAAGAGGAGATACTGTTTATGGGCAGAAGGCGTCCCTTGTTACTCTTGTGGAGCGTACCAGTCGCTTCACGCTTTGTGACCGAACAGAGACGAAGTGCAAGGATGAGGTCACCTCAGTTATAAATGGGCTTTTCGGCACAATTACAGGACACAGGGAGACCTTAACGCCGGGCAGTGTGGCAGCGAATTTGTGGCTCACGCCAAAATCAATAAACGCCATTCCATCGATGTCTTTTTTGCAAAACCATACGCAGGCTGCCAGAGAGGAACAAATGAAAAGACTAATGGCAAACTCAGGAGACTCTGGCCCAAAAAATTTGCTCTGGCAACTCTTTCTCAAAAAGAAAGAGACAACGGAGCCATGTTGTTGAATTTAACACCGAGAAAGGTCTTAAAAGGGCTAACCCCGCTGGAAGTCTTCACTGGCAAACGTGTTGCACTTATTACTTGAATCCAGCGATCTTTCCTTGACTCTTTCCCAAACAGTTATAATATTCATGGTTAATTTTCTTCCTTTGTGTCAAGACAAAAACAGGCAGACAGCAACAGCAACAGCAACAGCAACAAAATATAAGCGATACGTAAATTTTTCAGGCTGAAATTTTTTAATACGAAAAATCAGCTCAAATCAAACCGGGGATTGTTGAACTCCCTTTTTTTCAGCTGTCCTGAAAAAGTTGTATGGTTGATTTTATTTGTCGAGTACCAGGGCCTGTAGGCAAGGATGTTTTATAAAAACATCGTCTAAGTAGTTTTTCGCTCATTTTCTTCGTTACAATCAAAATTTTTTCTTCGGGATAGCGCCTCTGGATGCCTGCGGTAATTTTTTATCTGTTCCTCGACAGATAAACGAAATACAAGCTGTTTCAAGGTCCTCTTATTAAAAAAAAGGAGCCAAATCATGCTAAACAAAATCGGTACAATCCTTATTGTTCTCATTTTTTCGAGTTCACTCGCTTTTGCTGGCTGGAAGGATGACTTCGCAAAGACAGTGGGGACCGACGGTCTGGCGGTTGCGGTAAGCACAGCTCAAGGAGAGAAGGCTTCTCCCCTTGAAATTGTGCAGGCGGGGCAGCTTGCCGGTGTTAATCTGCAAAATCTCATCTCCGCCATGGTTGCTGCCGGTATTTCGACCACGGATATCGTCTCCGCCATGGTTGCTGCCGATATTTCGACTACGGATATCGTCTCCGCCATGGTTGCTGCCGGTATTTCGACTACGGATATCGTCTCCGCCATGGCTGCTGCCGGTATTTCGACCGCGGATATCATCTCCGCCATGTCTGCTGCCGGTATTTCGACCGCGGAGATCACAGCTGCAGTAGCAGCAGCTGGCTCGCCTCTTGGGAATTCTTTTTTGTCTGGAGGGAATCCGCCAAACTCACCTTCAGTAAGCCCTTCCACGTTCTGATCAGCGAAGGTTAAAAGCACGGGGCATAAGAAATCCGCATTTTTTCTTAAATCAGGAATGCGGATTTTTTATACAGATTGCATTTATTATTCATCTTTATAAAGAGTAGAATTATGGGTACATTTAACAGAAATACAATCTATTGCATTCTCATTGCACTCACTCTGGCACCCCCCGCGTATGCAGTAGCAGCAGTTACGGACGAGACACCAGTTGCCCCTGCGGTAAATGCCTCACCCATGGAGCAGGAAGACACATCTGCCAGTCTCCTGCCTGAAGAGGAGCTCTCTCCAGCAGAGACTCTGTTCGGCAGGGAAACCGGTTATCTTCATCCCTTCCTGCGAAGTGAAGAATCCTGGACAGACAACATTTTTTACTCGAATGAGGATGAAGTAGGCAGCTGGCTTACCCACCTCGTGCCGGGTATGTGGCTCACCCTGCCACGTTCGAAGAACCTGCCGGTGTCAATAACCCCGGACAACACCTCCCCCGCAGGCCTGCAGGCTCAGATCAACGATGAGCAGCTGGGTACGGAACGATACCAGGCCTTCATACTGGGGGATCTTGATTCCTCTATCTACTCAGAAGATTCTAATCTCAACTCCACTGGTGGAGACGTCCAGGGGCTTTTCCGTTACAACATGCGCGGGGGGCTCTCGCTGCAGGGACTTGATGCCTATAAGGACTCCAATGACTCCTTCCGCGATACAAGCTCCTCCAACCGCTCTGTCCGCTATTATGATTCCAACCTTGCCATGGCCACTGCGGATTACCGAATCAGCGAGAAATTTCGTGTCAAGACAGACTACTCCAATTTCTCCCTTGATTACGATGACAGCAGCGATAGTGCTCTCAATCGAGATGATAATGCTATGGATCTTTACACCTACTTCATCTACAGCGTAAAAACCTCTCTTTTTCTTGAATATAAGTTTGTTGATGTCAACTATGATACAGCCTCAGAAAAAGACAGCAATCAACACTATTTTTACACAGGCATGGACTGGAAAAAGTCCGACAAAGTTAAACTTCACGCAAAAGCTGGCTATCAGAAACGAGAGTACGATGATTCTGTAACTTCGCTGGAGGATTGGGGCGGGCTGGCTTTTGACCTTGGAGCCGACTACCGGATGTCTTCCAAAACGACCTTTACTCTCGCGGGATACAGGAGGAGCGACGAATCAGGCTCCACCGTCGCTCTTTACAAAACCGCCACCGGTATTCGCCTCGGCTACAACCAGGAACTTTCCCCTAAAATTACGGCCATGATCAACGGACTCTGGGAGAATGCTGATTATACAAACGATGACAACTCGGACCGTACGGATAATCGCTATCAGCTGGCACCCGCCCTTCAGTATTCCATTTATGACTGGATGATGACGAAACTGACCTACTCATGGGATTATCGGACCTCTGATTCTGATATCTACGAGTACACAACAAATATGCTGATGCTCAGTTTGAACATCAGTATGTAAGGAGCACAAAAACTGTGAAAGTATTTTTTTGCTCTATACGCACTGCAGGCAGCATATTACCTGCAGTGCTGCTTTGTCTGTTGCTGGCGGCGTCCCCGCTGCTGGCCGGGAATAATTATATTGTCGGCCCAGGAGATGTTCTTAATATCTCTGTGTACGACAATGACGAGATGACAACCACCGTACAGATTGCCCCGGACGGAACCATTGTCATGCCTCTTCTCGGCCGGGTAACAGTGAAGAATCTCACAGTCTCTCAGGTGGGTGAAAACTTGACAGGCCTGCTCGCCAACGGTTACCTTGTCACCCCGCAGGTAAACGTTTTTATCAAAGAATTTCGCAGCAAGAAAGTCTTTGTTCTGGGACAGGTCCGCCAGCCTGGATTGATTGAACTGAGTGGCCCGATCACTCTTCTGGAGCTGATTTCCAAGGCTGGGGGAATTGGAGAGGATGCCGGTGATACAGCAACCATAAAACGTACACTGGAGGAGAAAAACCAGATTATTCCCGTCAATCTCCACAATCTCATAAACGGCAAAGATTTCAGCCAGAACTATGCCATTCAGGACGGAGATACGGTCATGGTCTCCAAAGCGGCCATGTGTTATGTCACCGGAGAAGTCACCAAACCCGGTTCCTACCCCTGTGGCAAACAATCCACGGTGTTACAAATGATCGCTCTTGCCAACGGCTTCAACGGCAAGGCCGCGAAAGGGAGTGTTCGCATTGTCCGCGAGGTAAATGGTAAGAAGAAAATCTACAAAAATGTTGACCTGAACAACACCGCTGTCGAGGACAATGATGTAATCGTTGTTCCAGAGAGCTTTTTTTAAGGCATTTCAAAACACCTCCGAAACGGTCCGGTATTCCGCCAGAATGTCGTGATCCTTTCTTATCAGCCAATCCCGCAGAAAACCACGGGAACTCAGAGCAGCCTTCTGACAGGAAAAATATGCAACAGAACGAGACTTCACAGGAAACCAGCACTGAAGATGAAATCGATCTCCGCGACATGCTTAAGGTCATCCACAAGAGGAGAGGCCTTATCGCCATAATTTTCTTCATTGTCCTCCTGCTGGCGATCATTGCCAACTTTACGATGACTCCCCAGTACACCGCCAGCTCCAACGTCCTGATTGAGAGAAACCAGGGAACCCAGGGGCTGGACGCCAGCCAGCCGTATGGCGGTGACCCTGATTTTTTGGAAACCCAGTCAGCAATTATCAAGAGTCTCAACGTTGCCCGCCGGATAGTGAATGACCTTGATCTCACGGGAAAGTATCACAAGTTCTTTTTCAAGAATGAGAGTACCCCCTCCTTTGTCGATAACCTGAAAAAGGGGCTGAGAAGCCAGATTAAAGCGATCACAGGTTTCATGGGGAGCCATGACAATCTTGATGCCAGCCAGCTCGTTCGGCTGTCCGCAGAGAGCGGCATCGCGACCTCTCTCTCGGAAGAAGACATTCTTGCGAACCAGTTAAGCCACGAGTTGCAGATTGCCCCAATCCGCAACACGAAGATTGTCACCATCAGCTATACCTTCAAAAACCCGCTGCTTGCAAAGATGATTACCGACGCGGCGGTAACAGCGTATAAAGACGAGATGATGGAGATCAAACTCGCTGCCGCCAACTACTCCCTGAAATGGATGACAGACAAGGCGGAAGAGGAAAAGACAAAACTGGAGGACTCCGAGCGGACTCTGCAGAAGTATATGAAAGCGAACGGACTTGTCAGGGTTGAGGAAAGCATAGCAGTTAACCCGCAGCGGATGGGTGAGTTTGTCCTGCAACTCTCCCGCGCCGAGGCGCAGCGCAAGGAAACAGAGGCAGTTCTCGCACAGATTAGAAAGGCAGGGGAAAACTCCGATCAACTTGAAAAGGTCCCGATCTTTGCCGACAGTCTTGTATTGAAAGATATGCGTGTCAACATTTATAAGGCGAAGCAGAAACAGAAAGAACTCTCTAAAAAATATGGTTCCCGCCACCCACAGATGATACAGGCAAAGGATGAGCTGGCAGTGCTCTACAATGAGCGTCAATTCGAGATTCAGCGAATTATCGATTCCACGAAGAATACATACTCCCTTGCAAAATCGCAGGAACAGGATATTCGTGATCTTCTGACCAGCGCGAAAAACGAGGCTATCAATTCCAGTGAAAAATATATCCAGTATACCAGTCTCAAGCGCAAGGTCGAGAGCAACCAGATGTTTTATGACACGCTACAGGAAAACATCAAGAAAACCGGCATCACCGATCAATCACAAGCAGTAAATATCTGGGTGGTAAAACAAGCGGAAGTTCCCAGTGCCCCATCTCAACCAAATACCAAAAAGCTCCTTGCACTTGGTACAGTTCTGGGCCTCGCCCTCGGATTCGGCATGGCTTTTGTTCTTGAATTTCTCGATAACACGGTGAAAACTGAGAGCGAGCTGGAAAAGAAATATGGTCGCACCGTGCTCGGCACAGTGGAGATCGTCAATCAGAAAAAGCAACATATCGAAACTTTCCTGAAAGATCATCCCCTCTCCCCCTTTGCAGAAAGTTATCGCTTGATCTGCTCCGGCCTTCTGCTCTCCTCCGCAGAAACGCCTCCCAAAAAGATTCTCGTCACAAGTATGGATCAGGCAGAGGGAAAGACCACCACGGCAATCAACATTGCAAGGATATTGTCTCAGGACAATAAAAAAGTACTGCTGCTTGACTGTGATATGCGTAAACCAACCACCCATATCTGCATGGATATGGAGAATGAGAGCGGCTTGAGCGACTACCTCACCGGAAACACCGCTGAACTTAACGTGCAGAATGTTGATGGCGAAAATCTCCTTCTGGTTACCTCCGGCCCGAAACCTCCCAATCCTGCTGAGTTACTTGCCTCAGAAAAGATGAAACATCTGCTGGCTGAACTCGGTGAGAAATATGATTTTGTAATCCTCGACTCCCCGCCTGTTCAGGCCGTCAGTGACAGCCTTGCTCTTACCGCAAGAGTCGATGGAACCATCGTAGTCGTCCGGTACGGGAGAACCTCCTTTGACAGGCTCAACGTGGGAATGAAAAAAATGAAAGACATAAAAGCCCATATCCTCGGTTTTGTCCTCAATGCTTTCAAACAGGAAGAAGGCAGGTCTTACTACGCCAGCTACTCCAGCTATTACACTGATGATCCCGAAGGAAATAAGCCTGCTGATAAAAAGGAAAGCAAAGGCTGAAAGGTTTCTGTGTGTCCGTAAACAAATTTTCTTTACCACTGAACCCACAGCGTATACTGTCTCTCCCGTTAAAAAAGAGGGACAGTATAAGGGTCCCTTGAATAACTGGTTCTTCAATGTTTTCTGGAGAACCAGAGCCACAAGTCATCTGACGCAGCCCCTGGAACCTCATGCAAGGCATCTCAAAAACACTGTACCTGCTTCCCCTTCTTTTTGCGCCTCTCGCCTTCGGAACTGTCGAATTCTGGTCTCTCTATCTTCTCGAAGTTCTCATCCTCATCGCGTTTTTTGCAACAACATTTTCATTGAAAAGGCATGGGGATTCCTGGTTGAAAGTTCCTGGAATTACCCCGCTTTTTTTTATTTTACTCTTTATGCTGGTGCAGATCCTTCCGTTACCACCCGGGATCATCAAAGCCCTCTCTCCAGCTGCCTGGCAGGTGTATTCACCTCTTTTCAACGCTGGGTATGAGGGGTGGATTCCGCTCAGTATAAACCGGGATAAAACCCTTGAAGAATTTTTCCGCTATGCCTGCTACGCGCTCTTTTATGTTACAACCATTCAACAAATGCGCAGTGGCAACCGCATAAAATCAACGCTTCTGCTGATCGTTTATTTTGCCACCGGAATCGCTGTTCTCGCAATCGCCCAGCAATTCACCAGCCATGGAGACATCTACTGGTTTCGCCATGCCCCCAGTGGAAACCCCGGCGGGCCCTGGGTTAACATTAATCAATATGCCGCCTTCATTGAGGCAATATACCCGTTTGCCCTCGCGCTCTTTTTGATCTACCGTCCACGAGGGCTTCATTACACCTTCAGACAAAAGCTCGTCACCTTTTTCTCCTCACCGCGGACGAATCGCTATCTCATCCTCGGAACATGCGTCATCATTCTTTTCAGCTCTGTATGCGTAACTCTTTGCCGCGGCGGAATCCTTACCCTTATACTTTCTCTCCTCCTCTTCACTCTTCTTCTCGGCCACTTGCGCAGAGAAGCATCACGGAAAGCGATCTTCGTTACCGCAGCCATGGCAATAATTGTCGTCGGATGGTTTGGCTGGGATCAGGTTCTGAATGAATTTGGCAAAACCATAAATGCAGAGGGCCAGATTTATGATAGCCGTTTTCTTATATGGCAGGATACATTCCAAATAATAAAGGACTACCCGTGGTTCGGCGCCGGATTTAGTTCCTACATGGATCTGAATCCCTCTTACCGCAGTATCATCACCCCGGCCATGGTAGACCATGCCCACAATGAATATCTTGAGCTCCTTACGGATGGAGGAATATTGACATTCATTTTTGCAGCCTGGTTTGTATTCACTGTTCTCACAGGAGGATGGAAATGGCTCAAAAAACGTCACGATACCTGCGCCCAGCTGCTCGGGATCGGCGCCATCACCGCTATCTGCGCCATGTTAATGCACTGCACAGTCGACTTTAATCTGCACAATGCCGCTAACGGCCTTTATTTCTTTTTCCTCTGCGGCCTGCTTGTTTCTATTACCCACGCGCGCTTCCACAAAGTTGAAGTCGCGTCACTGCTGGAGGAACGTGCCCATATTTCCAGCGGATTTACACTGCTCTGCGCCCTCCTGCTGACCTGCACTCTTCTGTCAGTCCAAACGGGGAAACTCCTCGCCGCCAGCGAATATGCAAAAGTCCAAAATATCCCCATCAGCAGCTCTCTTACCACAGAGAAACAGGCAGAGGTGCGAACGGCACTGACCCGGGCCGCCAATCTTGCACCCTTTGAAAGCTTTTACCCTGGAGCCCTTGCGAATTTTGAGGGAGCTGCCGGCAATCATACCGCAGCAGGGAAGGCATGGTTGCAGGCGGTCACACTCCGTCCACTCGCCGGACATTACCTCATGCAATTCGCAGCGCAACTCCCGAAAGAGCAGAGTGACAAGGCCGTTGCCTTTATGCAGGAGGGCTATAAACGTGCCCTGAACAAAAATGCTCTCGTATTCGGATGGTGTGAATGGCTGTTGCGAGAAGGAAGGCGGGAAGAGGCAAAGCAGGTTCTGCATGATCACTTTAAAAACTCTCCCGCCCGTGTGGAACAAGGAGGACCACTCCTGATAAAATGGAAGTTCTCCAAGGCTGAAATGGAATACATTCTGCCCCCACGGGTAATTTCCTGGCTGCAATACGGAAAATTTCTCAAGGACTTCGGGCAAATTCAGGAATCCAGTTACTTTTATAACCGCTCAATGAGTTTCATCAAGGAAGAGAAGAATCCATCCCCCTCGTGGTTCCACACTCTGTATTCCTTCTTTAACAGCCAGCAACAACCCGAGAGTGCCATAGAAGTAATCCAGACGGGGATAAAAATATTTCCTGAACATTCCCAGTTTTACTACTGGCTGGGAGCTGACGCAGAGAAAAAAGAGGATTTCAATGAAGCAGAGCGGCACTACTGCAGGGCGGCAATACTTGCCCCGAAAAACAAACAATTTGCTCAAAAAGTAAAGGCAATGCAAGAAAAGGTGAGGAGACAGTAATCGCGCACAGGGAAACGGTCATTGTACGCCAGACTGCCAGTTACAGGAACCATGAGAGAACACTCAGATACTGATACATTCCCTGAAAATCAACCGGACAGACAATAATGGCCAAGGAAAACAAAGACGCCTGCGATGTCCGCGTCATTCACGAAGATCGGGTAGAAAAAGCACACAAATTCGATTTGAAGACAGAAGAGATGGGAACCCTCATGCCCATTTTCAAAGCCCTCTCCGATGCGAACCGTCTGCGCATTCTCCACGCCCTGCTGCATCAGGAGATGTGCGTCTGTGACCTGGCAGCCTTCCTCGGCAGCAGTGAATCCGCAGTCAGCCATCAACTGCGCAACCTGCGCCAGACGGGACTGGTTGAAAATCGACGGGAAGGCACGGTTCTTTATTACACACTCACTTCAGGCAAACTGCGGGAACTGATCACCACCGCCTGCCACCAAATCCACCAGGATTGACAGGAGGGTACCCGGGAAAGGATATACTTGCATGCCCGGGTTTATCCATTATGGAGTGGATCAGAGAATTACCCAGCCCCTTCACTTTACCGTTGAATATCCGAAATTTGACACTACAGGACCGAAAACTCTGCCCCCGAAAAAACTCACCCGCCTGAGGAAAGTGCTGGATGGGATTTCGGCCCCGGCGGAGAAGGTGCTGCAGTTCTTCCCAGTGATAAGGGGAACCTTGAATAACCATCCTGGCCAACTCTGCCCTCTATTCTTTTTTCTCCCCTCACCCCAGATAACTGCCAGTTGCAGAAAGAGTGTGGGGGAATAAAAAAAGGCACCCACAGAGAATATTCTGTAAGTGCCTGAATTTATTGGTACGCCCAGCAGGATTCGAACCTGCGACCTACGGCTTAGAAGGCCGTTGCTCTATCCAGCTGAGCTATGGGCGCACGAGTGAAAGCAATAATACTCGAACTTTTACGAAAATCAACCTTATTCTGACCTGATACCCTCAGGACCTTATCCCCTCTGCCTGCTGCGCAGCATATACCAGCAACTGATAAAGCTCTGACGGCAGACTTCATCGGTAATACTTGCAGCCCGGGCACAGAAAAAGTCCTGCTCTTCCTTTGAGGGCGGGACTCTATCCACCTTTGGAGGCCGGAGGGTGCGCTGGGGAATAAACGCCTTCCCCTTCCTCGGCAGCGCCATGCGCACCTCACGAATACGCCCCACGGTAAGTGCACGATTCACCGCATCTTCAATCTCAAATTTTCGATATTGAAATTCGGTCATCCAAGAGGAGTTTTCCACCTCAAGCCAGAGAATATCCCGATCGATACGCACCGGAGCAGCGTGGTCGGCAATCTCCTTCTCCACCAGTTCGGGCCAGCGGGTGAAGATGGAATAGAGCTCCAGCTGCTTCTCCCAGCGATTAGCCTTGACAAGGGAAGCCATCACCTTTCCCACCTCATCCCCGTCCGGCTCAAATCTATTTTTTTTCTTCTCGCTGTTCATAGCATCCCTGGTATGGAGAATCTTCACCTCAGCAATACCATATTCCCTGCATAATAAAAATGCCGAACCGACCCCTCGAAGGAGTCGATTCGGCAAAGATCAAACAAAAAGTCTGTAACCGTTCTAAAAATCAATAAATGCTGAGGTAGTTATCAAGTTCCCAGTCAGTGACAGCGATACGGTAGCTATCCCACTCTTTCTCTTTTGCGGTAATATATTTTTCAAAGATATGGGGTCCGAGGGTGCTCTTCGAGAGAGGATTGGCTTTGAACGCCTGCACTGCATCGTAAAGATTGGAGGGGAGAATCTTGATTCCTTCCTGCTCCATCTCAGCGAGGGTCATCTTGAAGATATCTCTTTTCGTCTCGGGAGCGGGCTTCATTTTATTTTTCACGCCCTCAAGACCACTGTTCAGCATCATGGCAAAGGCAAGATATGGATTACATGCCGGGTCCGGGGAACGAAGCTCTGTCCGAGTAGAAAGCCCGCGGGAAGCGGGAATACGAATGAGAGCGGAACGGTTGGACGCCGACCACGCACAATAGACCGGTGCTTCATAGCCAGGAACAAGCCGCTTGTAGGAGTTGACGATCGGGTTGGTTATGGCGGTAAAGGCAGTCGCATTCTTCAGGCAACCGGCAATGTAGGAGTAGGCAATCTCAGAAAGCTGCAATTTGTCCGACTCGTCAAAGAAGGCATTGGTGCCGTCGAGGTTAAAGAGTGACTGATTGGTATGCATGCCGGAACCATTGATGCCGAAGATCGGTTTCGGCATGAAGGTAGCGTAGAAGCCATAGCGGGCCGCAACGGTCTTTACAACCCATTTGAAAGTAACCGTGTTATCGGCAGCGGCAAGTGCATCCGCATATTTGAAGTTGATTTCATGCTGACCCTCGGCAACCTCATGGTGGGAAGCCTCAATTTCAAAACCCATCTTTTCAAGGGTTTCAATGATCTCGCGGCGGCAATCATTCCCGGTATCCTCAGGATCGACAGAGAAGTAGTTGGCAACGTCGTTGGTAATGGTAGTAGGGGCACCATCTTCATCTTTTTCAAAGAGGAAAAACTCTGCTTCAGTCCCAACGTTCATTGTGTAACCGAGCTCTTTCGCCTCGGCCAGAACCCGCTTGAGGTTTACCCGCGGGCAACCTTCGAAGGGAGTGTGATCGGATTTGTAAACATCACAAATCACCCGGGCTGCAGCCACACCGTTTTTGTTCCGCCAGGGCAGAACGGTGAAGGTGTCATAGTCCGGCTTGAGATACATATCAGATTCATTAATCCGGGCAAAACCATCGATAGAAGAACCGTCGAACATCATCATCCCGTCCAGCGCCTTTTCGATCTGGCTCTTGGGGATAGCCACGTTTTTCATGAAGCCGAAGATGTCGACGAACTGGAGGCGGAAGAAACCAATATTTTCTGCCTCAATAGTTTTCATAATTTCTTCTCTGGTCATATCCATACTCCCTTTTTAGTTGTCTTCGGGAGAACTCTCCCGATAATTTCACTGTCAAACAGTATTCAAAAAGTTCGCTGCAATTCAGGGAACCTTTCTGCTTCCATCTGCGTTGAAGGAAACATAACATTTAGAGGATAAACTGCAATAGAATTTTAAATTATAGGACATATTTGTTATTTTTAACCCAAAAAAGGACTCCACAAGAGTCCCGAAAACTCACTCCTCCCTGTCACCCATATCTTCCAGTACCATCGTCTCAATTTTTTCTTTCAGCGCTGTATCCGTCACTTTGCCACCGAAGGCATCAAGAACATAAAAGACATCAATCAGCAGCTCCACCTCCGTAGCGATATAGGCACGATGGATATGCAGGCCTAAATCAGCGAGACGCTGAGTGAGACGATACAGCTGGCCGGGCAGGTCCGGCGCATGGACCTCAATAACGGAATACTTGTCAGAAGAGTCATTGTCGATCATCACTCTGCTGCGCACCTCTCCGACCAGTTTGCTGAGGGTTTTCCTGCGGGCATCCTCAAGCATGGTGTAAAGCCTTTCAGCAAGGGGGAAACGATGAGAAAACACCTGATCAAGCTGCTCGCCAAACGCATCCCACTCCACTTCCTCCGGCATCACACCTTCCGGCGGCATGACATCAAGGACATCAACGACCGTGCCATCTTCCCAGGTAAAGATCCGGGCACGACTCACCGTCAGTCCATGGAGAGTGAGCAGGCCACAGATTTTGGCCAGCACGCCGTGGGCATCTGCTGTCATGATCAAAACCTTCCACCCCTTCTCCTCAGGCTCCGCAGAGATAAAAGAACGCTGGCGAATACGCTGATAGTTGTCCCGGTGAGCACGCAGATGAGAGATAACAACTCCGGTGGAGAAGGTGCTGATGTAATCACCACTGAGCAACCCTGCAGGCATACGCACCGATTCGTCACCCAGGGCCTCGGTCAGCTGATCACGCAGCCACTCCACGCCCTCCTCATCACGGTCGGATCCGAGAGGCGCTCCAGCGCTGAGCGCGCTGCCTGCCCGCAGATACATTTCCTCGAGCAGCCTCGCCTTCCATTCACTCCACGCAGAGGGACCAGTCGCACGGGAATCGGCAATAGAGAGACAATAAAGCATGGCTAAACGGTCGGGGGTGCCAATCAGTTTGGCGCAGCGCTCAATAAATTCAGGATCATCAAGGTCACGCCGCATGGCGCTCTCCGGCATAAAGAGGTGATAGCGGATCAGGAAATCGAGATCATCAGTCTCTTCCGGCGTGAAATTGAGCCGTTTGCCGATACTGCGGGCGATACCTGCACCCTCAATGGAGTGGTCCCGACCACTGCCTTTACCAATGTCATGGAGAAGCGCAGCGAGATAGAGGACTTTCGGGTCGGCGAGCTTTTCGGTGAGATTCAGCGACTGCATGCCGGTAAACCCGGCATGCAGTTCACTTACCGTCTGCAGGGAGTGGCGGTCCACTGTGTAGATATGATAGAGATCATACTGGGCAAGACGATGAATACGCGTGAACTCGGGAATTATTCTGTCAAGCATTCCCGTCTCCAGCATGGTGACCAGCACGCTGAGGACATCTTTTGCTTCCATCATGCAGGCAAAAAATGCCTTGGCAAGTCTTGGGGAATTGCGCTCCTTGTCACCAAAAAGGGGAAGCATCCGCGTTACCAGCTGCCGGGTACGGTGGTGCATGGGCAGACCAGTACGGGCCATGGCGAGATAGACACGGATCAGCAGCTGCGGTTTCTTCTTCACCTGTTCCGACGACGCGGTGAGCTGAATGCGCCCCCCCTTGATCTCAATCCCCGTCTCCAGCACCTTGTCAGCGGCCCTGCCACTGCGGTCAATGAGCCCCAGGACATCATCGACATGCTCGAAAAAAAGGTTGGCTGCGCGATGAATAGTCTCCAGCGCACCATAGACATCGGCCATAAAGAGTTCGACGGCACGCCCCCCTTCACTGTCGGTATAACCTGACAGTCCCGCCAGTTCAGATTGCTGTTCGAAATAGAGAAGATCAGTCTTGCGGCGGCTGAGATAGTGGGCATGACAGCGCAGTCGGCAGAGGAAAGACTCGGCATCGGCCAGTTCCTCCCGTTCACTGGAAAGCAGCAGGCCGCCATTTTCGAACTCTTCAAGCCCGCGCAGGCCGAAAACGACCTGCCCGGTCCACAACATGGCCTGAAAATCGCGCATGCCACCGCGCCCATCCTTGATATGCGGCTCAAGGAGCCAGCCATCACTGCCGTAACGGGCGAGGCGGGAGTCGCGAAATGCCTTCATCTGGCGAACAAAACCCTCCCGGTTACCTGCGGTAAATTTGGATCGGAAGGTCTCCTGCAGTGTGTTAAATAAATTCTGTGACCCGCAAAGCAGACGGGCATCGAGCAGGGCAACCTGGAAAAAATACTCCTTTTTCGCATGCGCAATCGATTCCTTCACCGTGCGCACACCATGGCCGAGCTCCACCCCGCTGTCCCACAGCGGATAAAAGAGTGTATCGGCCACATCGGTAATCTTCTCCTTTGCCGCCGGGGAGTAAAGCACCATCAGATCCACATCGGAGAAGGGAAACATCTCCCGCCGCCCGTAGCCACCGAGAGCCACCACTGCCACATCCTCCGACGCAACTCCGTCCCAGCCACTGGCACAGAGAGAGAGGATAAATTCATCCACGACATCACTGTATGCATGGGTAAATCCAGCGCAGCTGGTAATCTGCCCTTCACTCCACTCCCGATGCAGTCGCTCTCGTTGTTCTTTAAATCGATTGAGCATAATTACACCGCAGCCTCACCCTCTTCTCCAGTACGAACCCGAATCACCCGTTCTACCGGGGAGACGAAGATCTTGCCGTCACCAATTTTGCCCGTATTGGCAGCCTCCCGAATGCGCTCTACAACCTCAGCGACGAGAGAGTCCGCCACCACCGTTTCAATCTTTATCTTCGGCAGAAAATCAACGAGATACTCCGCCCCGCGATAGACCTCGGAATGACCCTTCTGGCGTCCATACCCCTTTACCTCGCAGACTGTCATCCCCGAAATACCGAGTTCACTGAGAGCTTCTTTCACTTCATCAAGTTTGAAAGGTTTGATGATTGCTTCAATTTTTTTCATGCCAGACTCCTGGAAAAATTTCACAGTTGCGTAACAAATTTTCTTTACTCTACATAAAATTGTGCCATTTTTGTAGTCTAATCTTTGTGCAATCTCAGGTTGCAGCCGCTTGAATGGACAAAGAAACACGCCGGGGAAAACAAAAAAACATTTAAGAACAAAGAGTTAATCGAAATTAAAACGGGAAGGGCGGAAAAAGGGAGACAGGAGACAGGAGGCAGGAGACGGGAGACGGGAGACGGGAAAAAGCAAACAGCAAACAACGGAAAAACAATTTTTACCGCGAAGGACGCAAAGGAACGCGAAAAAAGGAGAAAAGCAAAAAGATTTTTGCCAACGAAGAAAGGCTCTAATCATGCGAATAAGGGCAAAGGCAAAAAGCGGAAAGGCAATTTTTACCGCGAAGGACACGAAGAACGCGAAGAGTAAAGATAGAACAACAACAGCAATTCCCTGTTTAATTTTAAAATCTTTTTCTCAAAGGTTTTTGCCTTTTTTCCCGTGTTTCGCTGGCCATCCAGTCTTTTGCTTTTTGTTTTTTCCTGTCTCCCGTCTCCCGTCTTCTGCCTCCTTCTTCTGCTTCCTTCGCGTTCTTCGCGGTAAAAAAAAGTCTTACCGTCTTTTGCCTTTCCCCGTCTCCCGTCTCCCGTCTCCTTTCTCCCGTCCCCCTGGCAATTTATCTGCCAAAAAGGGCATGAATTGACTCCTGGTCTGCCGCAGTTACTCCCCGTTCCGTAATAAGTGCGCTGACGAGTCTGGCCGGAGTTACGTCAAAGGAGTAGTTAAGAGCCTCTGTTCCCTCAGCGGCAATGCGCAGGGTCTGAATGCGACCGGCGGCGTCTACACCCATCACCGAGGTAACCTCTTCGGGAGAGCGCTTTTCGATGGGAATTTGACTGCCGCTGTCCATCTCCCAGTCAATGGTGGAGGAGGGCAGGGCGACGTAAAACGGAATGTTATTGTCCCGGGCCGCGAGTGCCTTGAGATATGTGCCGATTTTGTTGGCGACATCTCCGGTGTGGGTTGTGCGGTCGGAGCCGACAATCACCATATCAACCATGCCACGCTGCATGAGATGACCGCCGGTGTTGTCGCAGATCAGGGTGCAGGGGATTTCCTCCTGCTGCAGCTCCCAGACGGTGAGCCGCGCGCCCTGATTCCACGGACGGGTTTCATCTACATATACATGCAGGTCAATACCGGCGTCGCGGGCGGCGTAAATTGGAGCGGTGACACTGCCGTAATCCACGAAGGCAAGCCAGCCAGCGTTGCAGTGGGTGAGAATGTTAACTCTCTCTCCCTTTTTTTTCTCGCTTATTGCGCGAATCAGTTCTCTGCCATGAAGACCGATGCGGCGGCAGAAATCCGCATCTTCAGCTGCAATCTCTCCGGCTGCCTGGCGGGCCGCCTGCTGTTTCTCTTTTGCTCCCACAGCGGGGCGGATTGCCGCAAGCATCCGGTCAATCGCCCATTTCAGGTTGCGGGCCGTGGGCCGGGCAGCATTCAGCTCTTCTCCATAACGTTCCATATACTCCATGAATCCGGCATCGTCGTTTACCGGAGCGGCCAGAGTCGCAAGGTACATGCCATATCCGGCGGTTGCCCCTATCAGGCCGGCCCCACGAACATACATTTCCCTTATGGCGCGGATGGCGTCTTCAGGACGGCAGAGGGGTTCTTCCACGATCTTCCATGGAAGCAGCCGTTGATCAAAGACACGTACGATGTGCGGGTCCTGCGGGTCCAGCCAGATGGTGCGGCGGTCTTGTTTATTTACCTTCATGTTCCCCCCGTATAAGGTAGAATTATAAACGTATCATTTTCACGGTACTACAAAGGGAGACAGAAAAAGGGAGAAAGGAGACGGGAGAAAGGGAAAAGCAAAGGCAAAAGACGGTAAGACTTTTTTTTTACCGCGGTAAAAATTGCCTTTCCGCTGTTTGCTGTTTGCTTTTTCCTGTCTCCTGTCTCCCGCCTCCATTTTTCTCACTGTTCACCCTTCCGCCCGTAGGCATCTTCAAAACGGACGATATCATCCTCGCCCAGATAACTGCCGAGCTGGGTCTCGATAAGCTCCAGCGGAATTACCCCTGGATTTTCCAGCCGATGGACATTCCCCGCCGGAATATAGGCTGCCTCATTTTCATACACCAGCTTCACGGATTCACCGTTGGTCACCCGCGCAGTACCGCTCACTACCACCCAGTGTTCATTGCGATGGTGATGCTTTTGCAGGGAAAGTCTGGCCCCGGGGGTAACGGTAATGCGTTTGATCTGAAAGCGCGGCTGAATCTCCAGCACGGTGTAGCTGCCCCATGGACGATAAACCGTAGTATGGACGTTATATTCACTGCGTTTCGCTTTCTTCAGAATGTTGACCACCTTTTTCACATCCTGAGCGTGGGACATGGGGGCAATCATCACCGCATCATCGGTCTCAATAACAAGGGTATCTTCAAGGCCAACCGCGGCAACAAGATGCTTGTGGGACTCAATGATACAGTTTTTCACTCCTTCCAGGATCACGTCACCACTGGTGACGTTACCGTTCTCATCCTTCTTTTGCACATCCCAGAGCGCCTTCCACGACCCGATATCACTCCAGCCGATGCTCGCTGGCACCACTGCGGCATTCTGCGTTTTCTCCATCAGTGCATAGTCAATGGAATCCTCCGGTGATTCGGCCATACTTTCCGCGTCGAAGCGGAAAAAGCGGCCGTCATGGGTTCCCCGCACCACAGCCTGTCCCATTGCGGAGAGGATCTCCGGCGCATAATGCTCCAGCTCAGTGAGAATGGTGCCAAGAGTAAAGGCAAACATCCCGCTGTTCCAGAGAAAATTCCCCTGCTGCAGATAGCGGGTGGCAGTCTCTTCATCAGGCTTTTCCTTAAAGGAGAGAATTGCAGAGTCCTCACCCTGTTCAATATAGCCATATCCGGTCTCGGGTGCAGTGGGGCAAATGCCGAAGGTAACCACCGCCCCTTTCGCCGCGAGAACCACTGCTTCCTCTACAACACGGGAAAAACTCTCCGGTTTGCTTATAACATGGTCGGCCGGCAGCACCAGCAGTACCACCCCGTCATCATCCCCTCGATGCCTGCAGAACTCCGCCACCCCGGCGACGGCCGGAGCCGTATTCCGCCCGGACGGCTCCAGCAGGACACTCATCTCTTTCGCCTGCACCGCATCCCCCAGCTCATCTACCTGAGCAAGAGTAACATGCCGGTGTGCCTCTCCCACCACAACGATTGGCGGCAGCACATCGGGCAGATCGCAGGCCCGCAACAGGGTGTTCTGCAACAGGGAAAGCTCCCCTGTAAGGCACAGCAGCTGCTTGGGATAAAGTTTACGGGAGAGTGGCCAGAGACGAGAGCCGGAGCCACCCGCGAGAATTACAGGTTGGATCTGTGTCATGTTTTCACCTTTGGGGACATTGAATAATCGCCCATCTTCTTAATTACAGTCAAAAATTTATTCCAGTCTTTTTGTCTTTTGCTTTTCCCTTTCTCCTGTATCCTTTCCCCCTTTTTCGTCCTTCCCGCTTTAAATTACAAAATCTTTATTTTCAAATGCTTTTTGCTTTTCTTCGTGTTCCTTCGCGTTCTTCGCGGTAAAAAAATTGTCTTACCGCTTTTTGCTTTTTCCTTTTCTCCTGTCTCCTGCTTCCCCTTTTCCGCCCTTCCCGTTTCAATTTCGCTCAAATCTTTGTCCTTAAATGTTTTGGCCCACGAATTTTTGAGAAGTTACGAGCTGTCACCCCCGGATAATTGCCAGCAGTTCCGCTGTTTTCCGCTCCAGCAGGGCCCGGTCGCCGCGGCTCTCCACGTTAAGACGCAGCAGGGGTTCGGTATTGGATTTACGGATATTGAAGCGCCAGTCGGGAAAGGCTGTCGAGAGACCATCCACTTCGCTCTTTTCACCGCTGGCAAAGTGTTTCTCCACCTCAGCAATCACCGCATCGGCATCGGACACTGTGCTGTTTATCTCTCCAGAAACAGGGAATGCGGCTATCCGCTCCGCCACCAGTTCACTGAGTCGCCTGCCAGTGCGGCTGACCAGGGAGGCAATAAGCAGCCAGGGAATCATCCCGGAATCACAGTAGCCGAAATCCCGGAAATAATGGTGGGCGGACATCTCCCCGCCGTACACCGCGTCTTCTCTGCGCATCCGATCCTTAATAAAGGCGTGGCCGGTGCGAGTGATAATCGGTTTTCCACCTGCTGCAGCAATGACCTCTTCGCTGTTCCAGGTCAGGCGCGCATCATAGAGAATCTTGCTGCCCGGCGCACTCTTCAGCATCTCCTGCGCCAGCAGGCCGACGATATAATACCCCTCAATAAATTCGCCCCGCTCATCCCAGAAAAAGCAGCGGTCAAAGTCGCCATCCCAGGCAATTCCAAAATCAGCACCGGACCGGCGCACCGCTTCGGCGGTCTCCTCTCTCCTCTCCGGCAACAGCGGGTTGGGCACCCCCTTAGGAAACGTGCCATCCGGCTGGTTGTTAATTTTAACGAAGGTGACCGGAAGGACCTTTTCAAGGCGGTCAACAATTGCTCCAGCGCAACCGTTACCGGCATTGGCAACAAGGGTCAGCGGCTTCAGTTCAGCGATATTCACATACCCGAGCAGATGCTCAATGTAGTGAGACTTGTTGTCACGGGCGGTAATTGTTCCACGGCGGCCCTGCGGAGCGGGTTCGCGCCCCTCCTCCAGCAGACTTTTCATCTCCAGCAGACCGGATTCACCGGTCACTGGTTTCGCCCCGCGCACCACAAACTTCATGCCGTTGTAATCCTGCGGGTTATGACTGGCAGTAACCACCACGCCGCCGTCCACGCCCTCTTCTTCAAGGCTGAAGGCTGCGTGGTAAATCTCCTCTGTACCGCAGAGACCAAGGTCGAGGACATCAACACCCATCTCTGTCAACCCCTCCATCAGTGCCGCCGCCAGCTCCCCGCTGGAGAGGCGGATATCCCGCCCGACGACCACCTTTGTCAAGCCATAGACCCCCGCGAAAGCTCGTCCGATTCGCCGGACAAGCCCGGCATTCAGTTCGGACGGCACCCTGCCGCGGATATCGTAGGCGGTAAAACATGCAAGCCTGTCAGCCATTTGCCATTCCTTTTCAGTGTAATTTCGTATATATTGGCGCCTTGTAAATGTGCAGAATTCATTGAATGTACCCCTTTTTACCAACAACTTCAATTTGGTCATCCATGAAAGGAATAATCCTCGCCGGAGGATCCGGCACCCGTCTCTATCCCATCACTCGCGCTATCTCCAAACAGATGATTCCGGTATATGACAAACCGATGATTTACTACCCGCTGTCGGTACTCATGCTTGCAGGAATACGTGAAATTCTTATCATCTCCACGCCGAAGGATCTGCCGCTCTTTGAGCAGCTTTTTGGCGACGGTTCCCACCTCGGCCTCTCCATTGAGTATGCAAAACAGCCGAAGCCGGAGGGGCTGGCACAGGCCTTCCTCATCGGCCGGGAGTTCATCGGCAACGATTCCGTCTCCCTGATTCTCGGCGACAACATCTTCTTCGGCCCGGGATTTACACGAATTCTCCGTGACGCGGCAGAACTGAAAACCGGCGGACTCATCTTCGGCTACCTCGTCCGCGACCCCAAACGTTACGGCGTTGTTGAGTTTGATAAAGACCGGCGAGTAATCGGCATTGAGGAAAAACCCGCTGCTCCAAAATCGAAATATGCCGTTCCAGGTCTGTATTTCTACGACAATGAAGTCGTAAAAATTGCCGAAAACGTTACCCCTTCCCCCCGCGGCGAACTGGAGATTACCGACATCAACAACGAATATCTGCGCCGCGGCTCCCTGAAGGTGCAGCCACTCGGCCGCGGCTTCTGCTGGCTCGACACCGGAACCCATGAGTCGCTGCAGCAGGCCTCAAGTTATATTGAGGCAGTGCAGGAGCGGCAGGGGCTGAAGGTGGCCTGTCTCGAAGAGATCGCCTGGGAACTGGGCTATATCAGCCTCTCAGACGTGGAGGCGCTGGCTCAGGATATGCTGAAAAATCAATATGGCCAGTATCTGATGGATTTTGTCGCACAACAGCGGCTGGAGGAAATAAAATGAAAATTCTCATTACTGGAGCCGGCGGCCAGCTCGGCCGCGACTGCCAGAGTGTCATGGCGGAACACGAAATACTACCCTGTACCCGTAGAGAACTTGATATCGCCAACGCCGATGCGGTAACCTCTCTGCTGGAGAAAGAACGGCCGCAGGTAATTATCAACGCCGCCGCCTATACCGCTGTAGATAAATGCGAAACGGAAAAAGAAGCGGCCCGCCTCGGCAACACAAAGGGACCACAAAACCTCGCCACTGCCGCCGCGCACATTAACGCACGGCTGCTGCACGTCTCCACCGACTACGTTTTTGACGGCGAGCGTCAGGTGCCACAGAGCTATCTCGAAAGTGACCCGACCTCACCACTGAGTGAATACGGCCGCAGCAAACTGGCCGGAGAGCAGGCGATTGCAGCCTCGGGATGCAACGCCGCCATCCTGCGCACCGCGTGGCTCTACTCCGCCCACGGCGGGAACTTTCTCAAAACCATGCTGCGTCTCGCCCTCGCCGACGGAAAGCGGGAGCTGAAAGTGGTCAATGACCAATATGGCTCACTCACCTGGTCCCGTTCGCTGGCGAAACAGCTCGCCCTGCTGCTCAATTCCGACATCACCGGCGTAATTCATGCAACCAGTGAAGGCTATGGCACCTGGTATGAGGGGGCGTGTTACTTTCTCGACCGTCTCGGCGTACCATACACCATGCGACCCTGTACCACCGAAGAATACCCCACTCCGGCGCACCGCCCCCATAACTCCATTCTCGAAAACGGCGTCCTCAAGGCTGCAGGAATCAACGTCTTTAAGAGCTGGCAGGAGCATCTTGACGATTTCACCGGTGAGTTTGGCGAGCAGCTCATTGGTGAAGCAAAGGCCTCACTTTGAAACTAAGGGGGATCTTGAAGGGTCCCCTGAAGCTTTTTACTTCGGCGTTTCCGCCGCATCCTGTTTCGGCGCGACTGGCGGAAGTGTCTGCTCACCACCGATCAGGGCTGTACCAATATATTTTTTCACCTGGCTCATATCGATGGCCGGAGTCTTCTGTTCCAGCGACTTGCGGACATTTGAATCACTGATGAAGTTTCGCGTGTAATCCGAGGCCTCGTTGAGCAGGTCACAGGTAGCACATTTGCGCAACATATCATTCTCCGGCGCCAGTAAAGTCCCGAAAATGAGGTGCAGCAAAACCACAATCATCACTCCCTTGAGAAAACCCACCACCCCGCCAAGAAGATGGTCGAACCAGCCCGTGAGGGTCATCGAGATAACAACGCTGAGCAGCCTGCCAATCAGCATGACGATGAGATAGGTGGCAATGAAGAGAATGACGTAGGCGGCGAGAAAGATTATCTTCGGATTATCCGACACATTATGGAGCATCGGAAAGATCTCTTCGTGGTATTGACTCGCAACAAAGTAGCCAAGGTAAAGGGCCAGCAGCGCCGTCACCTGTTTAACCGCCCCCACCCAGAGCCCCCGGGCAACAAGCAGGGCCAGAATGCCGAGAATAACCATGTCATACGTCGTCAGCGGTCCGAGCAGTTCATGAACATTGTTCATAGGTTTCACACTCCTTTATTTTATGAGTTTTATAACTTTTGAAAAAGTTGTGAAAAAAGACAAAGACAAGGGCCATTACCGCGAAGAACGCGAAGAGTAAAAATAGAACAACAGTAATTTCCTGTTTAATTTAAAAATCTTTATTCTCAAAGGCTTTTGCCCTCCTTCGCGTTCCTTCCCGTTTTAATTTGTCCTTTCAGAATGTTACACACACAAAAGACAACTTTCAGGCAAACCTTCTACAAGAAACAACAGGGTCCCTTGAATATGAACGAAATACAAGAGTATTCAAGATACCCAATATACTGATATCGTTATTATTTTTTTCCACGGTTTTTTTGAGAAGTTACACGTTGAACAGCTAAATAATGGCAGAAATGAGAAAAACAGCAAGGATTATTTACCATGCCCGAACTCCCGGAAGTTGAAGTAATTCGCATGGGTCTTGAGCCCCATCTCGTCGGTCGCAGACTGGAAAGTTTCTACAGCAGCGGCAAGGCACTGCGCGCCCCCGTTCCAGCAAAAGAGCTGGCAACACTCTGCGGCAGGCGGATTACTGCTGTTCGCAGGCGTGGTAAATACCTGCTTCTTGATCTCGACAACGGTGAACTGCTGGTCTTCCACCTCGGCATGACCGGCAACCTGGGGCTCTTTCCGCAGGGTGCACCGCGCCGCCTCCATGACCACCTTGAATTTCTGCTTGATGACAGTACTCTACTTCGTTACCACGACCCGCGCCGCTTCGGACGGGTGGCACTGCTTGCCACCGGTGATGAGAGCGCGCGGCAGGTCTTTTTTCGCACCTGCGGGCCGGAGCCGCTCGGCGGGCGCTTCACCGCGCAATGGCTGAAGGAAAAGGCAAAAGGACGGAAGATTTCCGTGAAACCCTTCATCATGACCAGCGGAGTTGTGGTGGGAATTGGCAACATCTACGCAAACGAATCTCTTTTTGCGGCCGGGATTCGTCCGCAGCGCAGTGTAGCAAAGATTACCATGAAGGAGTGGCAGCAACTGGTGGAATGTATCAGGAAGACCCTGCAGTTCGCCATTGAATGCGGCGGTTCTACCATCAGTGATTTTCGCAGCGCGGATCAGCAGAGCGGATATTTTCAGATGAATTTTCAGGTCTATGGCAAGGCGGGCGAACCGTGCAGGAGATGCGGCAGACATATTGAGAAAGAAGTGCTCGGCGGACGCTCAAGCTACTTCTGCCGCAGCTGTCAGAAATAGCGCCGAGGGAGCATCGAAGAACCAGTCTTTCGCCCATCTTCTTCGCTACAGTCAAAATTAAAAGGAGAGAAAGGAGACGGGAGAAAGGGAAAGGCAAAAGACGGAAAGACTGGATGGCCAACGAAACACACTAAACACACGAAAGGATAAGGCCTTTTTGA
>JALNVI010000035.1 GCA_023231425.1 Desulforhopalus sp.
GACGCAGGGATTGTATCTTCCCGCTGACCACAAAATCACGCACCTGAGAGCGCGCCATAACCGCCTGAGCCTCAAGATCATCCTCAGTGCTGCGCAGATGAAAATCATGCAGCGCGGCCGCGCCGCACCAGAGAACCAGGCCGACAGCCACAAAAATCGTCAGGCCATTGGCAGGGAAAATATGCCAGAGAAGCCGTCTCGGGGTCATGAGCCGTCACACTCCTCTCTCCGGGCAGAGCTGTAGCGATAGCCGACGCCCCGCACGGTTTCAATGAGGCCGCCACTCTCACCCATTTTTTTGCGCAGACCGAATATCTGCACATCAATGGCCCTCGGGGTAATGAGAAAATCATAGCCACGCACAGAATCGATGATCTGCTGACGGGAAAAGACCCAGCCCGGTCTGCCGGTGAGCAAGACGAGAATGGAGAACTCGGTGATGGTAAGCTGCAGCGGGGCTCCGGCCAGAATCACCTCATGGCGGCGCTTGTCGATCTGCAGTTCACCCACCGTAATCACTTCCTGCGAGCCTCCCTCGGCACTCTCCGCAGAAGCCTGCACCGAGCGTTTCACCACTGCCTTGACCCGGGCAATCAGAATTTTTGGACTGAAGGGTTTTGTGATATAATCATCAGCACCGCAGTTGAAACCTTTGATCATATCCTCCTCCTCACCCATGGCGGTAAGCATGATAACAGAGATGGGCCGCAAACTGACGGCTTCAGCTTTGCGCATGCTCCTGCACACGTCCATGCCGCTCATTCCGGGAAGCATGAGGTCGAGCAGGACGCAGTCAATCTCTTCGCTGCGCAATCGCTCCAGAGCCTCCTCTCCATTGTCCGCACAGGTGACGTGAAATCCTGCCCTGATGAGGTTATAACTCACCAGCTGCTGTATATCCGCGTCGTCCTCAACGACAAGTATGTTTGCTTTGGCCATACCCCGTTTCCCTCTCTTGATTCATGGGTACCTTGAATAACCAGTTTTTCGCCCATCTTCTTCGTTACAGTAAAAAATTTATCCTCGTAATATCAATCATATAACTCCGGTAAATTTCCTCCTGTGCCTCGAATATGAACGAAATACAAGATTATTCAAGGTACCCTCATGGTTGCGTCAGGTTCTCAATCGCTCAAGGATACACATCACCCGGCAGGGATAATTATGGTGAAACATTTTACAGACGACTGCAAGCCCCCGGGCCCGGTTGTAACTCTATCTTAACATTACGCTGACAACACTGTAATATTCGTTCTCTATTATGGTTGACTGCTGACCTGGCAATTCTGCCCTTTATTGTTGCAAATGGTACGTTATGACTACACGTTCATCTCACCCCGCCCCTCTGGATCAGGAACTGATCAGTCTCAACAAAGAGTTCCTCAAACTCAGCACCATGGTCGAGGAACGCGTGCAGGAGGCGACTCAGCTCATCGCCAGCCCTGATTCTTCCCTGATAGAGTCCCTCATCGACGGGGATGACGAGGTGGACGAGCTGGAGGTGAAAATTGAAGGACTGTGCATACGAATTCTTGCGCTGCACCAGCCTTTCGCCACCGACCTGCGATTCCTTATTTCGGTCATAAAGATCAACCGCGAACTGGAGCGTATCTCCGACATCACCGTCAATATCGCCATGCGCATCATGCTTATCATGCGTATTGACGGCAGCGGCAAAGATCTGCCTTTTGATTTCACCGATATGTCAGACCGGGTCCGGGTTATGCTGAGAAGAAGTATTGACAGTCTCATTAACCGGAATGCGGAGCTGGCGCGGGCCATTTTCGACAGAGATGAAGACGTGGACAACGCCCGGAATCAGTGTTACGAACAGGTCACTGAAGCGTTGAAAAATTGCCCGCAGCACCCGGGGATTTATCTCAATACATTTATCCTCGCCCAGCACCTTGAACGCATCGCCGACCGCGCCGTCAATATTGCTGAAGAGGTTATCTATCTGGTGGAAGGCAAAGTCACCAGATTTCCCTGAGCCACGGTGATTTCAGCTCCATGAGCCTTCATATATTTTTCCTCATGACTCTCCTCACAGCCATCGCCTTTCAACTCGGTCGCATGCGCGCCTTCCGGATAGCTGTCCGCAGCGGCGGGTTGCGCAAACTGCACTCTCTGCCCCGGCACTACGGCAGTTACACGGCACTGCGTTTCGCCGTTCCGGCCTTTATTCTCGCAGGTCTTGTTACCCTTTTTGCCGACGACATCGCCATGCACCTCGTGTGGGACAACCTGCCGGAGCAGCTGCGCACTCTTCCGGAGGAACAGGCGAAATTGATGAGACAGGTGATTATCCACACCTCGGGAAACCAGTCTCCCCCCGGAAACAACGCCTCCACCATCATCCGGGCCGGCTGGCAACTCAAACAGCTCATCACCATTATTCTCAGGCTGGGCTGGACGGGGGCCCTCCTGCTCGGCACACTTTCCGCCGGACTTTTCCTGAGAAAAATTGACTGCACCCTGCCTGCCCGCCTGGCAATGGAAAAATTCATGCGCTGGATCCTCGCGGCCTGCACAGGGGTGGTGATATTCACCACCTTTGCCATTCTCGCCTCGGTGGCAGTGGAGACCGTCCACTTTTTCCAGTTTGTCTCCCCTCTGGAATTCTTCTTCGGACATACATGGAGTCCGCAGATGGCCATGCACACCGGACAGGTGGGGGCCAGCGGCCATTTTGGTGCCCTGCCGGTAATCGGTGGAACGCTGATGATTACCCTGATTGCCATGCTTATCGCCGTGCCCACGGGACTGTTTACGGCCATTTATTTCTCGGAATATGCCAGCAGCAGGCGCAGACATGTCCTTAAACCGATCCTTGAAACACTCGCGGGAATCCCCACCGTTGTCTATGGTTTTTTTGCCGTGTTTACTGTCGGCCCCCTCATCGGGCGCCTGGGTCTGCTGTTCGACGTGGAAACTTCCACCGAATCCGCCCTCGCGGCGGGAGTGGTGATCGGCATCATGATCATTCCCTACATTTCGTCTCTCTCTGATGACGCTATCCACGCCGTACCGAAAAGACTCCGTGAAGGCTCCCGCGGGCTCGGGGCGACCCGCAGCGAAACGATTCTCCAGGTGGTACTGCCAGCGGCCATGCCTGGTATTATCGGCTCTCTGCTCCTCGCCCTGTCGCGGGCAGCGGGAGAGACCATGATCGTCGTAATGGCAGCAGGTCTGGCCGGGAACTTCAGCTTTAATCCCCTTAAATCGGCCACCACTATCACGGTGCAAATGGCTAATCTGGTCGGAGGTGCAGGCACGTTCAATACTCCGAGCACCCTCGCTGCCTTTGCTCTCGGCCTGCTGCTCTTTCTTTTCACCCTCACGGTCAATATCATTGCGCTGCATATCGTCCGACGATATCACGCCCGATATCAGGAGGGAATGTAATGGAAAGAGAGAAGATGTCCCTGCTCACGCCATCCACCGCTCTGCGTCGCAGGTATCTGCATGACCGCCTGTTTCTCCTCGCCGGCCGTCTCGCCGCTATTGCCTCTTTTTCTACCATCGGCCTGATCTTTCTCGCCATTCTCTATACCAGCCTGCCAGCCTTTACACAAAGCTGCATCAAGCTGCCGATCCATTTTGAAGAGACCGCCTTCAGTGACGAAAATCTTGCTCTGGCCGACTATGACATGCTGGTTGCACAGGCACTGGCCCGGATAATTCCCGGCGTAACCGATCCCGGGGAAAAAGAAGACCTGATGGGGATGATGAGCCCCGGTGCTGCCTGGCGGCTGCAGCAAATGGTGGGTTCCAACCCGAAACGGATCGGGACTGTCGAGCAGCTCTGGCTCCCCGCAAGCGCCGATATCGACATGCTGCGCAAGGGAAAACTTGATCGAACAACGCCCGAGCAGCGGCGCCGGCTCAGCAAACGCCAGCTCAAGTGGTATGACCAGTTGAACGCCGAGGGACGTATCAAACGTCATTTCAACCGGGTTTTCTTCACCGCCCCCAATTCCACTGAAGCGGAGCTGGCCGGAATTTATGGTGCGGTCAAGGGCAGTCTGCTGACCATGTTCATCACCCTGGTGCTCTCTTTTCCCCTCGGTGCGGGAACGGCGATATACCTCCAGGAGTTCGCCCCGCGCAACCGGCTGACCACCACCATTACTGTCACCATTAACAATCTCGCCGCCGTACCACCAATTCTCTACGGTCTGCTGGGCCTTGCTGTCTTCATCAATTTTTTTCACCTGCCCCGCGCCACACCGCTGGTGGCAGGGATGGTGCTCAGCCTGATGACCTTTCCCTCCATTATTATGGCCTCACGCAATGCCCTTGCCGCCGTACCGCGGTCGGTGTGCGATGCCGCCCTGGCCCTTGGGGCCTCACGGATGCAGAGTATCACTCACCACATTCTGCCGGCGGCAATGCCGGGGATTCTCACCGGGACCCTTCTTGGTCTCGCCCAGGCTTTCGGCGAGTGTGCTCCGCTGCTGATGCTCGGCATGGTGGCCTTTGTCGGCAACATTCCTGCAGGAATAACCGACCCTGCCACCGTACTCCCAATGCAGATCTATCTCTGGGCAGACAATTCGGGACAGGGCTTCCCTGAAAAGACCGCCGCCGCGATCGTCATCATGATGCTGTTTCTGGTCATTGTGAACACCATGGTTCTCTGGTTGCGCAGAAAATTTGAGAACAGCCATCCACACACCTCCTGACAGCCACAACCTTATGAAAAATTTCATTCTCTTCCTTGCCCTGCTGGTCTCTGCCACTTCCTGTTTCGCACAGAGTCAGCGGCGAAACATCTCCATCGTCGGATCCTCCACGGTATATCCCTTCGCCGCACTGGTCGGAGAATATTTTACCCGGACCACCGGCAACCTCTCGCCGCATATCGAATCAACCGGTTCCGGCAGCGGTTTCAAACGCTTCTGCGCCGGCAGCGGCCTGCAATATCCCGATATTACCAACGCCTCGAGGCTCATGACCTCCGAGGAGCGAGCCACCTGTCTGGCCAACGGCGTAACACAGATCATTAGAATGAAAATTGGCCGGGACGGCATTGTCCTCGCCACCTCGCGGGCAATGCCAAAACTCAACCTTACTCTGCAGGATATTTATCTGGCGCTGGCAATGCAGATCCCCGACCCCGAAAAGCCTCAGAGACTTATCGCCAACCCCTACTCCCGCTGGCAGCAGATCAACTCTGCACTGCCGAATGTCGCCATCCATGTTTATGGCCCGCCTCCAACCTCCGGTACCCGCGACGCCTTTGACAGCCTCGTGATGGAGAAGGGGGCGACGACCTTTCCTCTGCTGCGGAAGATGAAAAAAGAGAATCCTGCCGCTTTCAAACAGGCAGCCAACCGCATGCGGGAGGATGGCCGCTGGATTGACGCCGGCGAAAATGACTCCATCATTGTGCAGAAGCTCAAAACCAATCCAAACGCCTGCGGGATCTTCGGCTTCTCTTTTCTCAAACAGAATGAGGAGAACCTGCAGGCCGCCGCCCTTAACGGATATTTCCCCGACTCTGCCAATATTGCCGATGGCAAATATCCCGCATCAAGATCACTGTTTCTCTACGTCAAAAAACAGAACAGCTCCATGGTTTCAGGACTTCCCGCCTATCTCAAAGAATTTATTTCGCAGAGGGCCTCAGGGAATCGAGGCTATCTTGTGCGCCGCGGAATGATCCCAATTCCAGACAGAGAGCAGCGCAGAAACAGCGAAATAGTTAAATCCATGCAAAGTAAGTAACACTGCGGGAAGAGATGGACACTCCACACAATCTTTTCTGGACAGCTCTGCGGAGAATCCGTATTCTTTGCAGAGATCTTTTCATCAGCCGTACAACTTCTTCCGCTTAACCAGCTCAGGGGACCCATGGATAACAACACTCCCGGAACCAGCTCCTTTCCTACCATCTCCTCCGCCGGGGATGATCCTGGCCTGGAGATGCTGCAGCACAACGACCGACAGACCTGTGGCACGCCCTTTCTCGACGATCCCCTCATAAGCTGCCGGGAGATAGAGGTGTTCTACGGAGAACAGTGTGCTCTGCACAAGATGAGTCTTGATATCGGTCATAGAGAAGTGCTGGCCATTATCGGTCCTTCGGGCTGCGGCAAGTCCACCTTCCTCCGCTGCCTCAACCGAATGAACGACAGTATTGAGGAGTGTACCGTACAGGGCGAAATAACCCTTGATGGAGTCAATATCTACGATAAAAACGTGGATGTGGTACCCCTGCGCACGAGAGTGGGAATGGTATTTCAGAAGCCGAATCCGTTTCCTAAATCGATCTATGACAACATTGCCTACGGACCCCGCATCCACGGGCTTGCAGCCAGCAGAAGTGAGCTGGATGAGATTGTCACCAGCTCCCTGCAAAATGCCGGGCTGTGGGATGAGGTGAAAGACCGCCTCACCAGCACCGCCATGGCACTCTCCAGCGGGCAGCAACAGCGCCTCTGCATTGCCCGCACTCTCGCCGTGGAGCCCGAAGTTATCCTGATGGACGAGCCCTGCTCAGGTCTCGACCCCATCGCCACCACCAAAGTAGAGACCCTGATCAACAACCTCAGCGAATGCTACTCTATCATTCTCGTCACCCACGCCATAGAGCAGGCCTCGAGGGTGAGTCAGCGCACCGCCTTTTTCCATCAGGGCTTTCTCGTTGAGGTCGGGCCCACCGCCCGGATATTCACAACTCCGGAAAGTCGCCTTACCGAAAATTACATTACTGCCCGCCTCACCTGAACCACAACATCACTGTGGAGAGAGGCAATTCCCCCCCTGCTGAACGGCCTTTATCTTCCCCTTTCTCGAAATTTGCTTTTATGTTATTCTGCTCCCCTTATTTCAGTGATTTGCACCCGGTGCAGCGAGCCTCATGCTGCGTTTTTGCGTTTCCCCTTTAATATTTTTGGAAAAGAGAAGTCGCGAAAAGAAGAACAGGAAAGAGACCTCGTTTTTCGCGATCCTTGATACCAGAGAGGCCCAAAATGGAAACAGTTGAACAACAAAACAAAAATATCAGCAAAGATGACAGAAAAGGATTGTATAAAACGATCTTTTCACGACGTGATGTCCGCAATCAGTTTCTTGATACTCCGATTCCCGATGAAGTTCTGAGCCGCATTCTCTATGCCGCTCACTACGCACCTTCCGCTGGTTTCATGCAGCCGTGGGACTTTCTTCTCATCCGCAACAGCGAGACCCGCAAAAAGGTGCACGCAGCATTCACCCTGGCGCACACCACGGCATCAATGTTTCCTGGAGAAAAGCAGGATGCCTGCTGCGACTTCAAACTGAAAGGGATTCTCGACTGTGCACTCAATATTTGCGTCACCTGCGACACCACGCGCACCAGCCCCGTGCCATTCGACCTGCCCCACGTCAGCACCAGAGATACCTATTCCAGTGTCTGCACCATTCAAAACCTCTGGCTCGCCGCCCGTGCGGAAGGACTGGGTGTCGGCTGGGTAAGTATTATCGATGAAGAAACTCTCAAAGCAATTCTGGAGATCCCCGCCCATGTCGTACCGGTGGGTTATCTCTGCGTTGGCTATGTCAGCCATTTTCTCAAGAAGCCAGAAATGGAAAACGACGGGTGGCTTCCCCGCCTGGACATTCGCAATCTCATTTCCTTCGACCGCTGGCACGGCCAGCCGGAGCGCAGTGAAGCCGGAATTCTCCAGCAGTTGAAACAAGATGCCGATTTTCCGGCAGCAGCTCAGGAGGGGGAGTAGACCGGACCCCTGCCATAAAAAATTCATGAAAAAACAGTTCACATATTACTCTCTCTCTCTCTTCCTCGCGGTTGGAATTTCTCCCCTTTTCACGTCCTGCGTCATTACGCCACAACACCCGGAGTCAGAAATACCTCCGGTGCATGTTCAACAGAAGCCCCCAAAAAAAATACCGGTCCCCGCACGGCAGAGAATTCAAAAGCCAAAATTCAAGATCTACACCAATGATATTCCAATACCGAGGGAAACAGAGGTTGCACCCCTGATTGAAAAAACCAGCAAAAGGCCGTCAGCAATTTACCTGCCTCCCGCTGAACAGCCACGACCGATAGTAGACTCATTAACAGTCCCCGGAGAAGTGGTAACTATTGACGGCACCCGCTACACCATCCCCGCACCCTGGGCGGGCAACCGGCTGAAGGGTCCGGTTTTTTCTCTTGCCACCTTTAAGCAGATTCCGCCGATCCATGTTCATGACGGAAAAGAAGCATATCTCCAAAATAATGCCTGGAAGCCTCTGATGGCCATGATTCTTGCTGCTCGAACGGATGGAGTCATCCTTCAGGCCGAAACGGCCTATCGCAGTTACGATACCCAGATGGATATCTTCAGGCGCAAGTTTCGTGAGGGCCGCACCTGGGATAACGTGGTACGCTATGTCGCCCCGCCAGGCTACTCGGAACACATGCTCGGCACAGTTCTCGATTTCTATCCCTCCGGCTGGCATTTTGCCTCCACCAAAGCCTACGCCTGGCTGAAACATCACGCAGGAGACTTTGGCTTTATCGAATCTTACCCTGAAGCAAGGCGCTCCACCGGGATGCCCCTCGCATGGGAGAGCTGGCACTGGCGTTATATCGGCAAACAACTCCCGGAGACAGAAGCAATACCGGAGACAGAAGCAATACAAGTTGTTCCACCACATCCAGAGGTCAAACCCGCTCCAGAACCAGAAGAAGACCTGCCCACCTTTGAGGAGATAAAAACAGAAGCGACGGAGTTTACCGTCCCGCCCTCTCCGTCGGAAGATATCACGCCGACTCCTGAAGTGCAGGATGAGGCTCCGCCCGACCCGGGCGAGATGCCCCTGCCTCCTCCTGCTGAGCTGTCCAATTTCTAAAGGGTCCCCTGAAGGAACGCCTGCAGAAATCGCAGACTGCTTTTATCTCTTTGCAAGAAAAACAGAACAAAAAAAGTCTGTCGGGTTTAAACCCGACAGACTTTTTTTGTTCCACAATTCGAAGATTTTTTTTATTTCAGAGTAATTCCAGCTTCTCTGGCGCGATCAGCAATGTGTTTCACAAAAATTCCTGCGAATGCATCATTTTCACCCAGACCGTGCAGGACAGTTTCCACGTTGAAACCGTCTTTGGTAAGAATGCTCTTCCATGAATCATCATCATCCCCTGCCATATCGTTGGTGGCATGATCACCGGCAACGATCATAAAGGCTTTGAGCATAATTTTATCGGCACCGTCATGTTTCAGCTGACGAGCAACATCTTCAACCGTCGGGGTACCTTCTACAACGCCGACAATGGTCTTTACATCCGGGTACTGTTTTTTCATTTCCCGTTGCAGAGAGTCGTAAATACCTGTTGACCAGTGTTCGTTACCATGTCCCATATAAACGAGGGTTCTTCCCTCTTTTTTTGCAAGGGCAACATCCGGAGCCAGGGTTTTCACTGCCTCGGTTACGTCTTCATGGTAGGGATGGAGATCGCCGGGTTCGCCAAGGGCAGGTCGCCCCATGACGATTTTATCGATGGGCTTCCATTTCTTTTTGAGTGTTTGAATTGAACCCAGTGCATCAACATATTGCAGGAGATCTGTCGACTCTTCCATGAAAAAGATATGGGTCGGCTGAACAACAATATTCGTATATCCGTCTTCTACGAGATCACCAACCGTGGCGATAATATTTTCGACATAGAGGATTTCTTTCGGGACACCCTGCTCCAGCCATTTTTGGGGGTCAGCCTGACGTTTTTTCCAGACAGAACGAATAATGTTTGAGGTGAAGGTCAGGCGAACTTCGGTTTTTGGATACGCCTTTTTCACCTGGTTGAGGATGTTGCTGATGGATTTTACTCCTGAGGGAACGGTTGTCCCAAATGAGGCAATGACAATAGCCGACTTGCCCCGCTCAATCTGCATTCCCGTGGCGCAGGCCATACTTGCCATTACCACCAGGCATAATGCGAGAAGAGATACTTTCACAAACTGTTTCATAGTTACTCCTGTAACCAATAATTCAGTCCGGAGAAACAAACACCCCGGACCATATAAATGATCCGGGGTGCCCTATACCTCGTATCGCAAAATATGCCCTTACCACGGGTGCACATTTCATCTCTTCATCAGGCAGGCTTTCTGGCTTCCGGTCTTTCTACTTGCCGAGTCTTCCCAGCCTGTTCGGCCAGTGGCATTATTCGGTGTTCGTCACGGTTACAGCGGCGGGCCCGCGCCGGATTTTAACCGGCTTTCCTCTTCGCGTCTTACAACGCACCTGATGTTCTGAAATTGAGTATAGACCTTCCATTTTTCTCCGCCAAGACTTTTCCTGACATATGCAAATAAAGGGCACATCGAACAACCAGTTTTCTCCCATATTCTTCGTTACCGTCAAAAATTTATCCTCCGACAAAGCGAGGAACGAGACGTCCAGGTAAGCGTTAGACTCCGTGAGCAAAGTTATGCCTGTGGCAAATTGCCTCCCGGGCCTCAAATATGAAGGAAAGACAAGCTGTCTCAAGGTGCCCTTATCTTATAATCAGGGAAAACAAAAAAATATTCAGCGGCAGGAATCCTCTGCCATAAAGGTCTTGTCGATAAAACGCTCTCCAAGAATGAAGCCCGCGCTGACAACACCAAAACCAGCCAGCACGACAAGATACTCAGCCGGAGTCGCGGTGTAGGGAAGATAGGTCGGCACACCGACCACACCGTGATCCCAGGGAACAACAGCACCGGAAACCACCATGTTAAAACGGGAGATGAACTGGCCGACCAGCACCAGAACCCCGGAAAAAGCCATCACGCTGACAAGCCGCAGATGAGTAATCATCAGCAACACAATGGGTGCAACCAGACCTATACCAATCTCTATCACCCAAAAATTGGTGGCAAGCGGACCTTCCGTAAGTGACCTGGCAGCAGCAATCAATTCATAGTCGCCAGAATACGCGTTCAGAATCTTCCAGACGTTGGCAAGCAACAGGCAAAAGCACATGAGAAGCATTATTTTTCCACCGGTGACCATCGCAGCACGCACGTCCTCACCCATCCTGCGTCTCTGAATGCTGTAACTGAGGGCAGTCATAACCAGTAGAGCTGCCGCTCCGGAGAGCACTGCCGAGCCGAGAAAGAAGACAGGAATCTGCCCCCCATGCCAGAAGGGGTGAGACTTAAGCGAAGAAAAGACCGCACCAAGGTTGGAGATAGCGCAGGCCTCAATGATGGCACAGAGAACACCGAGCACCACCGCCGTTTTATACCAGCGCAGGAGAATCAGCAGGATCTCAATTATCATGACAACAACCGCTGCACCGTAAAGGACCCCCATCCACCAGATATTGGAAGTGAAGTTGGGGTGCAAAAGGAACCCGAGAGGCAGCCGCCAGGTGCTTTCCAGTTCAAGACCGATAACGATAAAAGCTCCGAGGAGCATGAAGAGGGAAAGCCAGACCATGCGAGAGCCCATCGCACCCATTTTGTTGCCACCATAAGCATGACTGAACGTAAAGAGCAGTGCGAGGCCAGTAGAGATAATGGCAAAATACGTATACACTGAGATCGTCAATCCCCACGGTATTTCGCGAGTGTTGCCGAAGGCCTCTCCATGACCAGCATAAAGAGCGTATAGCCCTGCTCCCACCCCGGCAGCGATCATGGCGAGACTCAGCCACCAGATCTTGCTGGCCAGAAGGGAGGTCACAGCCGTTTTCTGAGTTGCAGTGTTCATTGTAAACTCCTTTGAGAGTGATTTTCGGGTACCTTGAAGAACGTTGTCTTTCGTTCATATTCAAGGTCCCCTTCCGACAGCAGCTGTCTATTACTGGTCCTTTTTATTCATTCGTTCTATCCCTATAACCCCGATGTGGCAGGCGGTACAGCGGGTGTTGGCGGCAAAAGCGGTCTCGCCATCATGGCAGCTGCCACAGAATTCACCGTCATACATACTCTGCATATTGAAGTCTTCGCTCTCCTCGGATATACCGGCCTCCCTTTCAAAGAGGTCATCATGGCAGGAGTCGCAATCCAGTCCAGCACCAACAGTATGAACTTTATGGGAAAAGACGGCCCCCACCACCGGTTTAGTCCACACTATCGGTTTTTTCGGTCCATACGTGTCTGGGGATTTTTCTTTCTTGCCGGCAAGTTTAGCTACGGCGGCCTTTACGCCATCCACGGCCTCACCGGCAGCACCAGCGACAGCGGTGCCGGCTTTGCTTCCCGCCTTGACGACGGCATCTCTGGTATCTCCGGCGGCGTCCATCACCGCACCAGAGGCCTTGCCAGCGGCAGTCCCAACAGAATCCGCTGCGTCAGAAAGGGCATCTTTCGCTCTTCCAGTCGCCTCATCCACCGCCTCCGCCATCTTACCAGCAGCCTCTCTTGCCTTATCACCAGCCTCAGAGAAGGCTGCCTTCGTGCTGTCTACAGCTTTTCCGGCCTTGTCCAGAGCTGCGGAGACTTTCGATTTCGCCACTTCTTCTCCTCCCACAGCGATCTTTTTCACGGCAGTGCCAGCATCGTCGACGGGCTCAACAGCAGCCTTCCCAATATTTTCACCTTGAGCTGCAGCCTGTTCTACTGCCGCACCGTTCCCTTCCATCACTGTATCATCGACAGCAAAAGCAGGAACCGCGAGGAGAGCCAGAGCCAGCGGAATCATCATAATTTTATTCATAGTACACCTCTTCCTGTTGGTAATTCGGAGTTGCGACACATCGCCGATCCGGCTCACTTATTGATGTAGTAAACATTTGGCAACGCCCCGGATTCCGGACGCAAGACCCAGATGGTGGTCTCGGGGGCATGGAGCAAAACATAGACATCACTTGTTTCGTCGGCCAGATCACCAAAAACCCGGCATCCCGTGGGACAGGCCTCGGCGCAGGCAGTGGTGGTTTCACCTTTGGAGAGACGCGACTCCCAGCAGAAGTCACATTTATCAACCGCCCGGACATCCGGCTCCTCATTAAAATAACGCGCATCGTAGGGGCAGGCAGCCATGCAGGCCTTGCAGCCGATACAAAGGTCATTTATCATCCTTACAATACCGGTTTTTTCATCCTTAAAGGTCGCAGAGGTGGGACAGACCCGCACGCAGGGTGGATTGTTACACTGATTACAGAGCACCGGTGTAAAGGTCGTCTGAACAGCATGGCCCTCAAGAGGACGCTGCGTCTCAAGAATGGTCGTGCGGGAACCATATTCGGGAACGTGGTTGGCCGCCACACAGGCCTCCATACAGCGCTCACAATCAATGCAGAGATGCTCCCGCAACACCATGGTGTAATGTGGGGCGTAGGGATATTTTCCAGATACAGGCACAACATTTTCGAAACCGATGGCCTCTGCACTTTTCACCGGGGTCAGCGACAGCACTGTCCCGCCGAGATACATCCCGGTGATTGCGAGTCCAAGGCCCAGAAACTTCCGGCGTTCGCTGGACCTGAGACCGCTGAGGTCTTCACTCTTCACCTTTTCAAGGTCGTTCATCTTCATATTAATATTCCTCGTAAAGTGTCAGCTGCTGCCGGTTCATCAGCAGGCATTGGAACTGACAGGTGCTTTGAATAATTGACCTTTCTTCCAACTTCTTCATCATACAGTCAGAAATTGATGTCCTCGGGGGGCACCAGGGTCCTTCGGTAAAAGTCCTAAAGGTGATAGTAACTCACGGATATATCATTTATTCAAGGTTTTTATATTCCCCCCCGCTCTCAATTCGATCAAAAAAGCAGAAAGGAAACAACCGATTGAAAACGCATGAAAAATTTTTCTGAAAGGGACCTTTGGATCAGGCTGTAAGCAGATTCGTGGCAGGCTGTACATTCCCCCGGTATATTACAAGTCCACTTCAATCCATCTGCACCTTCCCAATGATACGAAAGCACTTTTTTTTCCTGATATTTGCGCTACAGTATCAAAGTTTGTTATGTTTTATGTGAATTTTGCTGCACCTCCGTTGTCTTCCCTGCCTGTGTCTCCCAGCCTGCACGTATAAAGGAGCACAGAAAAACCATCTACGGCTCTCCAAAAGAGCGAAAGGAGTACGACCATGACCGAATTCATCTATCAGGAACCCTTCCCCGTCGGCAAAGATACCACCCCCTACCATAAACTCGAAGGCTCGGAGAAATATGTCTCCGTGGAGAAATTTGGCAATGAAGAGATCCTCAAGGTAAGCCCTGAAGGACTCACTGAGCTGGCCCGCGTCGCCATGCGTGAGGTCTCCTTTCTGCTGCGGCCAGGCCATAACGAGCAGGTCGCAAAGATTCTCGAAGATCCCGCTGCCTCCGATAACGAAAAGGGCGTTGCTCTGCAGTTTTTGAAAAACGCTGAAGTTTCCTGTCACTTTGAACTTCCCCTCTGTCAGGATACAGGGACAGCAATTATCATGGGCAAAAAGGGACAAAACGTCTGGACCGGCTTTAACGACGCTGAGGCCCTCTCCAAAGGCGTGTTCCAAACCTACACCCATGAAAATCTGCGCTACTCGCAGACCGTAGCACAGGATATGTACACAGAGAGCAACACCGGCACCAACCTGCCCGCACAGATTGATATCTACGCCACTCCGGGCGGGGAATATAAATTCCTTTTCGTCGCCAAGGGCGGCGGCTCGGCCAATAAGACCTATCTCTATCAGGAGACCAAGGCACTGCTCAATCCGCAGTCCCTTGAAAAATTCCTCATTGAGAAGATGAAAACTCTCGGCACCGCAGCCTGCCCGCCCTACCATCTTGCGTTTGTTATCGGCGGCACCTCTGCAGAAGCAAATCTGAAAACCGTAAAAATGGCTTCGGCCAAATATTACGACGCTTTGCCCACCAGCGGCAACGACTATGGCCGGGCCTTCCGTGATCTGGAACTGGAGCAAAAGATTCAGGAAGCCTCAGCTGAGATTGGTCTCGGCGCACAATTTGGCGGACGCCACTTCACCCACGATGTCCGTATCGTGCGCCTGCCGCGCCATGGTGCCTCCTGCCCGGTAGGAATGGGCGTAAGCTGCTCCGCTGACCGTAACCTCAAAGCAAAGATCAACAAAGACGGGATGTGGATTGAGACAATGGACAGCAACCCCGGCCGTCTTATTCCTGAAAATTTGCGCAACGCCGCCCGCTCAGCAGTAAAAATAGACCTCAACCAGCCAATGAAAGATGTACTCGCCGAACTGACTAAACATCCGGTGGGAACTGAGCTCTCCCTCAACGGCACCATCATCGTCGGCCGCGACATTGCTCACTCCAAATTTAAAGAGCTGCTCGACGCAGGCAAAGATCTGCCCGATTATCTCAAAAAACATCCCATCTACTATGCCGGTCCGGCAAAAACTCCGAAAGGTAAACCCTCCGGTTCCTTCGGACCGACTACTGCCGGACGGATGGATTCCTATGTTGACCTCCTGCAGAAGGCAGGCGGTTCCATGGTGATGATCGCCAAGGGCAACCGTTCACAGCAGGTGACCGACGCCTGCAAGAATAACGGCGGCTTCTACCTCGGCTCCATCGGTGGACCTGCCGCAATTCTCGCCGAAGAAAACATCACTAAAGTCGAATGTATTGACTACCCTGAACTGGGTATGGAGGCAGTATGGCAGATTGAAGCTAAAGACTTCCCGGCCTTCATTCTTGTGGATGATAAAGGGAATGACTTTTTCAGCGGCATGATGTGAGAGTGAAGATCTTTTTCTGACCCCTCGAAGATCGGCAGACAGAATTCTCTGTCTGCCGATCTTTTTTATTTTGCTTTGCGATAACCGAGAATAATCCCCAGCACAATCGACAGCATCGCCGCCATCAGTACCCGATATTCGGGCGGCAGCATAAAGGTAATGGTGTGGGCAGGAATCCAGAACAGTGGAACGGTCTTGCAGATGATGAAGTCAATGAAACCGGCCCAGTCAATCCGCTGAAAGATATCCATCCGCCGCAGGGCGACCATCTTCATCAGCCTTCCCTCTCCCATCTCAATGCAGGTATCACTGACGCGGTGCAACGCCATGAAGGCTGGCGCAAAAAAACAGTTGGTCAACACACTGGTGGCCAGTGCAAAGGAAAAACTGCCTCCGAAATTCGGCAGCAGCCCTTTTGCCATTGCCGCCTTTACCCCCGCCGCGTTGACGTTGAACATCAGCGCAATGAGAATGCCGAGAAATCCCCAGACAATCATCCGCCACAGCATTCCCACCGGCAGACGCCAGTCACCGCTCATCAAACGCACCACCATCAGCTCACCCATGGAGGCAAGTACAGCAAATTTGGCAAAAGCCATCAGATAAACATGTTGCGTCGACGCAGCTACAAACATGGACTGGGTGGTCGGAATAAACAGAAAAAGCATTATCAAAACGAGGACAGCTCCCCACAACAGATCTAATTTTTTCATTTTTCTCCACAGGTTCAAGGGTTCAGGGTCTCGGGATAGAGGGCCCCGTTTTTACAGTAAGAGTGTAAGGTGCCTTGAACAGGGAGATATTTCAATAAAATTTAAGAGGGGCACGATCTTTTACCTGCAGAGGGCAGTGTCTCACAGTGAAGCCCATGCCTCCTGAAAAGTTACATCCCGAAGGTGAGCGGCACTGCTCTCCACTCAGGAAACCTCCTCTTTTTCCAATCAGGTCACCCGGCACCTTGATATCCCGAAGAAGATATTCCCTCGAGAACGTTAAACGACCCTGCTCATCCGTTTTGCCTCAAAAAAGAAAAACAAAACAGCGTAACATTCACGCCACCAAGGATATTTCCCGGGTGGCGCCTTTTATGTGCAACCTCTTCGTTCCCTGCGCGTTCTTCCTTCTTACATTTTTGCAGCTCAAAAACCGCCAAAGTATTGACAACAATCATTTCTCCTAATAGGATCATTTCCTTATTCTCATAGACTTTTTTATTCAATATTCCAGGTGTTTCATTGAGAGGCAAACTGTCTTCAACATTCACCTGCCACTGTAATTGGAGAGAAAAAATGACAACGGAAACGACAGTTACTGCAGACGGATTTTTTGGCGAATATGGTGGACAATATGTTCCTGAACCTCTTATTCCTATCTTGAATGAGCTTACAGCAGCCTACGATAAAGCTAAAGATGATCCGGAATTCCAAAAAGAATTCACCTATTACCTCACCAAATACTCCGGCCGCCCAACTCCCATATACCACTGCGCCAATCTCACGAAGGCATGCGGCGGCGCTCAAATCTGGCTTAAACGTGAAGATCTCAATCACCTCGGTGCCCATAAAGTAAACAACACCATAGGTCAGATCCTCCTTGCCAAACGTATGGGCAAAAAGAAGATTATTGCCGAAACAGGTGCGGGGCAACACGGTGTTGCCGCTGCCGCCACCGCCGCTCTCATGGGTATGGAATGTACTGTTTATATGGGTGAAGTCGATATTGAGCGTCAAAAACTCAACGTTTTCCGCATGAAAATGATGGGTGCAAAGGTTGTCCCTGCAACTTCAGGACAAAAGACCCTTAAAGAGGCCGTTGACGAAGCGCTTGCTGCATGGATTGAAAGCGCCGATGATACCTTCTACCTTCTGGGTTCAGCAGTTGGCCCTCACCCTTATCCATCAATGGTACGTGACTTTCAATCAGTAATTGGCAGAGAAGCCCGGCAACAGTTCCTTGATGAACAGGGAAAACTGCCAGATTACTGTATCGCCTGTGTTGGTGGTGGTTCGAATGCAATTGGCATGTTTACTGATTTCGTCGGAGATAAAGAGGTTAAACTTGTTGGCGTAGAACCTTCCGGACGTGGCCTTGAGCCAGGCAACCACGCGGCTACACTCTGCCTTGGTACCCCTGGAATCATGCACGGATTTAACTCTTATATGCTTAAAGATGAGAAAGGAGAACCGGCACCTGTCTATTCAATTTCAGCAGGACTTGATTACCCCAGTGTAGGACCTGAGCATTCTTACCTTAAGGATATCGGCAGAGCCACCTATGAGTGCGCCTCAGACATGGAGGCTGTTGATGCGTTCTTCAAACTTTCACAAACTGAAGGTATCATCCCGGCGCTGGAATCTTCTCATGCGCTGGCATACGCTCTCAAACTGGCGCCAACGCTTTCAGCCGATCAGACAATCCTCGTTAACCTCTCTGGACGCGGTGATAAAGATGTAGCAGAGATTGAAAAAATGATCGCCAGCGGTCAGATCACCATGCCATAACAGGCCTTAAAACCTGTATAGACACAGGGCAGTAACACCTTAGTCTTTCAAGAGGTGTTACTGCCCTCTTTTTTGACGTATATCTGCTACATTAAAACCCCTGGTTTCAGTAAAAAAGCCATATCATCAGACATGGCAGCACACCCTTCCACCACAGGGCAGACAAGAGCCGCCCCACTCCTTCTGCGACCTTTCAAAAAACAAATTCTCTCTTTCACTTCGCGGACTTGCTGTTGTTGAACAATCTGTTTTTCATTTCCATGCCCCCGCTTCGACAAGAAACCTCTCAAGAGATTCTCTCGGCAGGTAATCAGTGCAGGCTTTCTGGGTCCCTTGAGATTCTTCTCTTTAATTACCCAGAAAGAGCAGACTGCCCTTGCCCCGGAGAAAACAAAGTAAAAAATCCGCAACCTGCTGCAGCACCGTCCTTTTATGATCTTCTGAAGTTTTTTTTTCAAACCATGAATTCAAATAATAAGGACAGAGCCCATTATGTTTTCGCAATTTCAACCAGTTAGTTCCTCAAAGACTTCTTAAGATGTTTTAAAGTTAAGGTATTCCCCAGGCCTGCTGTTACGCTTGTCTACCGCCCCGGCAAAGTGTTTCACGGTGATACCAGTCAGCGCCTGTCTCGTGGGGAAGTATTGCCCTGGCGGAAAAGAGAGAATTGCACTGAGTGTGCGATTTTATTCGGTATTTTTTTTTACTGGATACCGGCCCATTTTTGCCGGCAGAGAACAAGGGAAAGGAGTATTGCCGTAAAGAGCGTTGACCTTGAGCGGTCCTGCAGAAAGGCAAGAGTCCAAAATTAAAGTGTGGGAGCCTTGAATATGAACGAAAGGCAAGATTCTTCAAGGTTCCCGTATGTGATAAAACCCAATTGGAGGGCAAAAACATGAAAAAATCAATGTTGGTAGTAACAGCAGCTGTTGCGAGTCTCTCTTTAACCGGTTGCGCCACACCACAGGGACGAGCTGATAATACAGCCTCCGGAACCCTGATCGGCGGGGCTGCCGGAGCAGTGATCGGAAGTATGACACGCAATCACGCCGCCGGTGCGGCTGTCGGCACGGCTGTGGGGGCAATATTTGGCGGCCTTATCGGTCACAGCCTTGATCAACAGCAGGAGGAGCAGCTGCGGGCTCAGGCTCCCCAGACCCTGCAGCGGGTCGAACAGGGGCAGCCGTTGTCAGTGTTAGATGTGCAGGCGCTGTCGAGCGCTGGAATCAGTGACGAACTGATCATCAGCCAGATCCGCAATTCCCGCACCGTTTATAGCCTCAATACGGCTGATATCATCCGCTTGAAACACAACGGCGTCAGTGAAACTGTTATCGATTTCATGATCAATACCCAGACCCAGACTGATCGCACCTACGTAACAGGTGCCGTGGGCCCCATTCCGCCAGCACCGCTGCCCGATCCGAGATATGAGCCTCCCGGACCGGACTATTTCTGGGTAGCCGGCACATGGCTGTGGCTCGGGGATCGCTGGAGCTGGAACCACGGCTATTGGCACCAGCCGTTTCGCGGGTTCGGAGCAGGACCTCGAAGATAAGGGAATCACAACCTGATTGACCACCACAACCTCCTGCCAGGACAACAGCCATCCCTTTCATAATGAAGGTGATGGCTGTTGTCTTGTTTGCCGGAGGAAGGTTGCCGGAGTATAATTCTGAGGGATAAAGAATGCAGTCATCCATCTTTGTAGAAGAAGGTCTTGGATAACATTCATGCATTGTTTAAACTCATAGCCTTGAAAGCTGCAGGGTACCTTGAAACAACTTGTATTTCGTTCATATTCGAGACTCAGGAGAAAATTTACCGCAGATATCCAACTGATATCGGAGTCCAGCGCTTCCCTCCGAGGATATTTTAAAAACTGTAACGAAGAAGATGGGCGATTATTCAAGCTTCTCCACAACTGCAGTCGGCGTCATGTAGTCTTATAACTCTGTCTTTGAACAACTTCAGGCCCCCTTTAAACTACTTCTTTCACCAGGAACTCTATGGATATTCCGGGTAAATAATACCCGGGAAAGGAAATGTACGTTCTTTTTTAACCGGTCCTTACTGCTGCAAAGAAAAGCTTCATGCACAATTTACACAGGTCAAGCCCCACGAAAAGGGAAGTCACTTATTATCTATTCTTTTCAGATAGTTAAACAGAAAGAGCAGCCGTTCTCCTGTTTTTTCTGATTTGATTTATTTGACAACAAAAGAGGTTACCATGTTCTGCAGTATCTTAAATGATGTCCTCGGCCCTGTTATGCGTGGCCCGTCCAGTTCACATACCGCAGGTTCCTATCACATAGCTCTTGTGGTGCGCCATCTGCTTGCAGGGGAACCCGCCAGGATTAAAATCTCTTTTGATCGGAATGGCTCCTATGCCAAGACCTATGTACAACAGGGTGTTGATCAGGCCTTTGTCACCGGTCTGATGGGCTGGAAACAAACAGATGAAATCTTTACCGTGGCCCTTGATACCGCCAGGAGCCAGGGGGTAGACATTAATTTTGAGGTAACAACTCTTCCTCAGGCTGATCATCCCAATTACGCTGTTATCGAGGTGACAGGTAAGGAAAACCAACAGATAAAAGTTGAGGCAAAATCGGTTGGGGGAGGCACCTTTCAGATAATCAGGGTTGACGGGGCTGAGCTTCTTCTTGACGGCAAGAGTTATGTCACTCTGCTGACTCTTGATAAAGAAATGGAAGCCACGGTCCTTGACCATATTAAAAATAATTATCCGCAGGCTGCAGTCAGAAGCTCAGATTCTGATGGGAATACACTGGTTCTGCAACTTTCGACAAACTCACCGTTACCTCTGGATGAACTCTCCAGACTGCCGTCAGTTACCACCACCAGACAGGCCAGCCCCGTCTACTATCCACAAAAAGAGGCTGCCCTCTTTACTTCAGCTCAAGAGATGCTGCAATATTCTACCGACCATAATTACAGCCTTGGTGAAGCTGTCCTCGAGTATGAAAAAACCATACTCGGACTCACAGAGGAAGAGACCATTGCCGAAATGCTGCGTCGATATGCAGTAATGCGGCAATCTGTTACCGATGGCCTGGATAACAGCAAGGTAAACATGCTGCTCCTTGAACCGGTGGCAGGGAAAATAATGGACAGGGTCAAAACAGGGAAGGTCGCCATTGGCGGGTTACATTCAACAGCAGGGGCCGCAGCCATGGCTGCCATGCACACCTGCAACAGCCGGGGTGTTGTCTGTGCCGCTCCCACAGGTGGGGCTGCGGGGGCTCTGCCCGGTGTGTTAACGGCCCTTGAGGACGAATTTGAAATATCTGAGCGACAGATGGCACTTATGCTTTTTGCAGCCGGAGGCGTTGGCCTTATTCTCGCCATTCGGGGCACCTTTGCAGCAGAGGTCGCTGGTTGTCAGGTAGAAATTGGTGCGGCGGGTGCGATGGGGGCCGCAGCGGTCGTTGAATTTGCCGGAGGCAGTGCCAGCGAGGCGTGTGATGCGGCGGCCATCTCCTTTCAAAACACCATGGGCTCCGTTTGTGATCTGGTGCAGGGCATGTGTGAATTGCCCTGCCATACCCGTAATGCGGCAGCCGCCTCCTGTGCCTTTACCAACGCTGATATGGTTATGGGTGGTTATATTAACCATATCGGGCTGGATGAAACTGTCGATGCCGTCTACTCAAGTGGATTGATGCTTCCCAGAGAACTCCGCTGCACTGCTCTGGGCGGTCTGGCACTTGCTCCAGCTGCGCTCTCGTTATGCCGCCATAAAAGCTGACACTGGCAAACAGGGCCCCCTCTGAGAAATAAATATCTTGCAGGGGGCCATTGCAGAACGGGCTGAAGAGCTCTGAACACATCAAATAATCGCCCCCCCTCCAGGCAAAAAGATGTCCTGTGCCCCTAATACCAGGATTCCGGATATTTTCGGTTCTTCGGGATATTATTAATTAGAAGAGCAACAACAAGCATTGTAATCGCCCCAAGGGCGACGGGCATCACAACATAGAGGTAGCCGAGACTATGCACACTGTCACCACCAATAACCGCGATAAGAGCTGTAGCACCACCTGGTGGGTGAAGAGTCCTGGTGAGATGCATCACCGCAATAGAGGTGGAAACAGCAATGGATGCTGCCAGCCAGGGATCTCCGCCCAGCCATTGAAAGGCTGACACACCGACAATGGCGGAAAGAATATGCCCTCCAAGGAAATTTCGTGGTTGCGCTAAAGGACTTCGAACAGCACCATAGATGAGTACCGCCGAAGCACCAAAGGAGCCGATAATCATCATTAAACCCGTTTCGTCGAGTATTTTATAATGAATCAGAGAAACTGCCGAAAGGCCCAGAAAACTGCCTATCCAGGACCAGAGAACTTCCTGCAGACCAACCCGCGGAGGGCTCTGGCCGCCACCTTTCATTTTTTCGAGGTAGTTCATACCTGCGACCCCTCTCCTAAACTGTGATAGGAGTGTGCCAGATCACTACGGGTGACCAGACCGACAGGTTTTCCCTCATTATCGACAATCGGCAGGCGGTTGATCTGGTGTTGAGCAAAAAGAGTCGAGATAGCACCAATGGTCATCTTTGCATCTGCAGTTATCGGTGGCTTTGTCATGATAGCGCCAACGGTCTTGTTGTGTAATCTATGTATCATGCAATTTTTACTGTTCAAGCAGTGAAGAACCAGTTGCATAAAGGATGGCGTAACACCAAACCCCATCTCTTTAAGAAAATCTTTTTCGGAGACCACACCCACGACCCTGCCCTGATGATCGACGACAGGGCACCCGGAAATTTGTTTTCCCGCCAGCAGCTCTGCCGCCTCGACAAGAGGCATTTCCTGGTCTACAAAAACCACTGCCCTGGTCATGATCTTCTCCGCAGTAAGGCTGCCTAAGAGACGATTTATTGCAAAGCTGCAGGCGGATTGATACACTACCTTAAAATCACCAGGAGTAATATCTATATAGCCCTGGATATGTTTCATTGCCTCAATCACATCATGTTCGGAAATATCTACTGAAATGAAATCGGCAGGACGTATTTCTTTCATTCTCACCTTCCTTTATGGTGCCGTAAAAAATGGTTCAGACAAAGATAGTGCTGCTTCATCTTCCCCTCGTTCGCCTGGAATCAAGGTTCGCATCAGTAACGGAGAAAAACAAAGGGGTTAACCAGAAATATTATCTGGTTAACCCCTTGTCTTTATTGGTGCCCCCGGGCGGAATCGGACCGCCGACACCAGGATTAGGAATCCTGTGCTCTATCCCCTGAGCTACGAGGGCGCATATTCATCAAACGTAGGCTTTTATAACCGTAAATCCCACAGGTTGCACCCTATTTTTCAAAAAAGAGAGACTCTCCGTCCTTGAGTTCTGTTTCGGGCCAGACAACCTTTTGGGTTGAACTGTTGACTACACAGTTACGTCCAATACGAAACCCCTCCGGGATCACGACCTCCGAGCCTATCAAACTGATACCGGAATAAAGATGATCCGGTTTGTAACGGTTGACACATTTATAGTTGGTTCCGGCACCGACAACAGCCCCCGCTCCGACTTCAACCCTCTTGTCAATAATAGCGAGATCGATATGGGCACCTTTGCGAATAATGCAATCTTCAAAAATAATCGACCCTTCAATCTCCGCGCCCTCTTCCACTACGACACCAGGGGACAACACAGAGTTATGCACCTTTCCATTAATTTTACACCCGGCAGAGATAAGCGCTGTATCCACAGCCGCCATTGAGCCGAGACGTGCCGGCGGACGATCTGCATAATGCCTGTCACTGCACACATTGGTATGAATATCCCAGTCCTGCGGAGAGATTCCGTTGCGATGCAGAACGTCCATATTGGCCTCCCAATAGGCCTGAATCGTTCCTACATCGCGCCAGTAACCATAGAAGGGATAGGCAAAAACATTGTTCTGAACAATCGCCCTTGGCACAATATCACTTCCGAAATCAAGCTCGGAAGAGTTTTCCTTCAGCGTTTTGATGAGGTATTTATAGTCGAAGACATATATCCCCATGGAGGCCAGGTTGGTCTTCGGCTCCTTTGGCTTCTCTTCCCAATCGATAATACGATTGTTATCATCAATTATACCTGCACCAAACTGATGAATTTCACTGCGCGGGACGACCATCATACCAATGGAGACATCAGCTTTCTTTGATCTGTGGAAGGCGATCATGGCATTGAAATCCATCCGGTAAATATGATCGCCGGAGAGAATCATCACCTCCCGTACCGGATGGGCCTCCAGATAGTCAAGGTTGCGGCGCACGGCATCCGCCGTCCCCTTATACCAGTCCGACTCTTTCTCCCCCGTTCTTGGCGGTAAAATGGTAATACCCCGGTCCCGCCCGACAAAGTCCCATGGCTCACCGTCCGCCAGATGCCTCATCAGGGAGAGCGGTTTATACTGGGTAAGGACTCCCACCCGGGAGATTCCCGAGTTCATAACATTACTCAGGGCAAAATCAATAATCCGGTACAGCCCCCCAAAAGGGACAGCCGGTTTTGCCCGCTTCTGCACAAGAATATTCAGGCGACTGCCAACGCCGCCTGCGAGGATGAGAACCAGCGCATCGTTACCTTGTCTCACTCCAGCACCTCCCCTGCACCAACCTCTTTGTGCCATCGATTGGCAGCGAGTTGCGGATTGATAGTCGCCCCTGCTCCGATTACAGTTTCCAGCGGAATCACATTATTCCAGCCAACAACTGTTACCTCAGCCTTTTTGTAGTCTCCTGTGGTACCGACAGTGCAGTCTCGTCCGAAACGATTATTCAGGTCGGAAACCACCTTGTTCAGATGACAATTTTCGCCAACAATGTTGCCGAAAAAAAGAACCGAATTTTCAACAACAGCCCCCTTTTTTATCTGCACACCAGGGAAAATAATCGAATTGCGAACTGTACCGTAAACCTCACTGCCGTTGTATATCATCGTGTTTGTGGCAACCCCGCCTCCAGCAATCAGAGTCGGGCCGTTGTCGCAGATACGACGGTGGTTGAGATTGGTGCGAAAAGTCCATTTTTCAAGATCTATGGGAGGATTATCACCGAGCATATCCATATTCGACTGCCAATACTCATTGATGGTTCGGGTGTAGCCCCAGTATCCGTTAAATTTATACCCATATATCTTGCAATTACTCTGCAGCAGAGCAGGAATAATCTCTCGCCCGAAGTGATGCCAGTCTTGATCCTGCGCCTTTTGCAGCACCTCATAGAGAACTTCTGGTTTGAAACAGAAAATTGACATTGAAGCCCAGTTACTTTCAGCTTCGGCTGATTTTTCCCAAAACCTTGTCAACCTTCCACCTGTTTCACCATCTGCATCGTCGAGCATACCAATACCGAACCGTCCGGTTGCATCCTTTGGAACACGGGTGAAGGCCATTGTAATATCGGCATTTTTCTCCCGGTGATAGTCCAGCAACAGCTGATAATCCATACTGTAGATGTGATCCCCGGAGAGAATCAGAACCTCTTCAGGCTTGTTATACTGAACGTAATCGAGATTTTTATAGATGGCATCTGCGGGACCGCGATACCAGCCCTCATTATTTGCCCCCTGGTATGGTGGCATAACCAGGACCTGACGGTCACGCCCGATCATATCCCAGGCAGCACCTGTACCAATATGGTTGATGAGGGAGAAACTGCGATACTGGCTGAGGATAGAAACCTGCCAGATATCCGAGTTCATAAGATTACTCAAAGAAAAGTCAATAATCCGCCCGAATCCCCCAAAAGGAACTGCAGACTTTGGACGGTGGTGGGTCAGAACATTAAGTTCATCAACACGACCGCCAGCGAGAATCATTGCAAGCGTTGAAGACTTGGGCATAAAATAACCTCGTTTGCTGTAGTAAAGACTTCAGGTAAAATTAAGCCAGCAAATCTCCCCTGAAAAGACGCTTCAAATACTGCCAGATGCGCAGAATTTACTTTCCTTTCAGGTCGTTAGAAGTATACGGCAATTCCAAAAGATGGGCAAGAGAAAGCCTGGAGCTCTCTGACAATCTGTGTATAGATCATACAGATCTAAAATCCTTTTTCCAGTTACGGCTTTTTCGCTTCAATATGCCTCATGATAAAACGCTTCAATGTATCCGAGGTAAACTCTTTATCACCGAGTTCAAGGTTCTTTAATGGGACCTCTGCGCGAGCTGCACCTTTGTGCCCACCTGCGGAGCCAAGTCCACCAAAACTTCGTTCGGCAATTTTCCCGGCATTTTTACGATAACCATCACAGCGAAAAATAACGACCAGCTTTTCACCGTGAATCCCGGAGACAAAGACCCAGTCAATCTCCCCGACATGGTTGAGAAAATCAGCAACGATAACGAGCACATCAGGACTGCGCACCTTCCCGACATGGGTATAATATCGCCCTTTCGAATATTTAAGAGCGTCGAGCGCCTGAGCGAAATATTTCAATTCGGAACGGCGCAGGTCGGTCAATTCAAACTTGCGGACCAGGTCGCGGTTGGCGATGGTAAAGAGGTAACGAAAGGCAACCCCGTCAGCTAATAAAGATTTCTGTTCAAAATTCTGCGTATCAACCTTAATGCCATAGAAGAGTGCAGTGGCAAGGGCAATACTTGGTTTGAGGCCAGCCGCACGCAGATATTCAACCATCATTGTGGAGGTAGCACCATAGTCAGGACGAATATCCACAAAACTGGATTCTTTCCATTCACCGCCCAGTGGGTGGTGATCTATAATAACGTTAAAGTGAAGTTTTTCAAAAACAGGAAGATGGTTCGGCTGGGAATCTACCATCACCAGTTTTGCGTAGTCATCGGCTTTCACCTCTTTCAGACGAATGAGAGGGATTTTCAACCGATCAACCATAGACTGATTGTTCACCCGGCGAATCTCATTGGGGTGAGTAATAGTGACGCTTTTCACTTTATAACGAAGAAGCTTTTTGACTGCCAGCGCCGCCGCGAGAGCATCGGGGTCAGCATTGATCACCACGAGGACATTATCTTCTTTTTCAAAAATATTCCAAAAAGCAAGAAGTCGATCTTTCGCCGTTTTTAGAGAAAGTTGGCTGCAACTCTTCTGCAATTCCATTTCGCCAGCATGTTTTTTTATACTCATTTGTCACAGACAATCACCCCACTCCCACACTAAATAATCCCAGAGATCAAAATTACTGCTCTGTGCCGGATTCTCCCGTGCCGGATTTCCGTCAACAGAAACGTCGGAGGATTAAGAGGGGCATTGTTCCTCATTCAGAGATATTCCGCAGGCCGGAAGCCAAAAAAAAGCAGAACAATTAAGAAAAAACGGGAGGTTAAGTAACGCTTCCGGCTCCAGTCTTCTCCGTAAAATCTCTAGAAATTACACGCTGAGGGCAGGAATTGCAAGCATGGCCCTCAAGAGACGACCGCAACAGCAGGACTCCCCCCAGGATCAGCGAAGAAAACACCCCGCCGAAGGGGACATGCCCGGCCAGCCATTTTACTTTTTTTGCTACTTGCTTCGCGCACCAATGCTGAGTAAAATTGTTGCATAAATTTTATCCTTGGGATTTTTTGAAGATATCACCCTGCTGGCAACCGTTACATTTTATAAATAAAAGCACCGGTTGATAAATATTGCGAACTTTTCTTCCCGGACTCCCGAAATATGGCCCTCAATCATGTATACACTTTTTGCAGTTGCCCTTGGCGGCGCCCTCGGCGCAACAAGTCGGTATGGTATCGACAAACTTGTAAATCGGCTGGTGCCGGTTGAATTTCCAATGGGCACCCTTTCAGCCAACCTGCTCGGTTGTCTGCTGATAGGTCTGCTTTGGGGGATCTTTGACCGTATTCCCATCAGCAACCACTTCCGCCTTTTCCTTTTTACTGGATTTCTCGGGGGTTTGACAACTTTTTCAACATATGCCCGTGAATCTCAACAATTCTTCCGAATTGGTGAAGGGCTGAACGGAATTCTTTATATTACGATCAGCAATATTTTTGGAATTGGCATGGTTGCACTCGGCTTTTTCATCTGCTCCAAAATCCTCCGTTAAAGGCAGGACTTTGACCTACAGGTATTATTTGTGAATCTGCTCAATCGTTATCTCTTCGGCCAGTTTATTCGTTACTTTCTCACCGTAAACATGGCCTTTGTCTCCATTTGGCTGCTGATCGACTTTTTTGAAAAAGGCGACGATTTCAGTAATGCCGGCAAACCACTGTCGATGTCACTAACCTATTTTGCGCTGACCATCCCCTCCATCATGGATCAGCTCGGTCCGGTCTTTATTCTTCTTGCCGGAGTAATTACGCTCGGCATACTCAACCACAGCAATGAGTTGACTGCACTCAAAGCAGGTGGCCTTCCGCTGAAAATAATCATTCGCCCGATCATTGTCGGTGGTCTTCTCATCACCGGGCTCTACCTCGCCGCTGCCCAGTGGGTGCTGCCGATCACCGTCTCTGCGACCAATCATATCTGGTATCAGGAACTCAAAGGGAAGGTTCCTCTGGGGATCATACGCAATGACCGCTACTACTACCGCGGAGCAGAGGGCTTCTACTCCTTTGCCTGGCCGGATCCCAAACACTATGTCTTTAATAACTTCTCCTATTCGACCTGGGACAAAGAGTATAACCTTAATGAATTGATCACAGCGAAATACGCCTTCTGGCACGCCAGACAACATAGATGGGAACTCCACAGAGGACAGGTACAGCTTCAGCAGCTTGATCACAGTTACAAAATTGACGATTTTCGCCTCAAACAGTTCACATTCAATGAAACGCCGGCAGACTTCCTCGTTCCGGTCAACAAGGCTGCCGAATACTCGCTCACCGATCTTTTCTGGGAGACGGAGCGCGCCAGAACTCCCGACGAAAAGCAGACAGTGTGGACCTCCTTTCTCGGCCGAATTTCCTTCCTGCTCCTCGGGATGCCACTGCTGCTGCTGGGACTGCCCATACTGCTCTATTCATACCAGAAATGGGGACGGGATCTCTCGGTGGCAATCCCGGTGAGCTGTGGCCTGGCCTTTCTTGCATGGGGACTGTGGGGAGCATTACAGTCACTGTCGATAGCCGGCTATATTGCCCCATGGCTTGCGGCAAGTGCACTGCATGCTCTCTTTATTCTCACAGGAGTTTATCTGCTGAAAAAAAATGACAGATAGAAAGAATCTTTTGAGGGTCCCTTGAAAAAAAGGGCCACAAAAAAGGGGAGAGAGTCCGCGAACGGACTCTCTCCCCTTTTTTGTGGCCTCTTATGGAATGTGTTTATTCCGCAGCTTTCACTGGAGTTTTTTCAGCCGCAGCGTTCACCTTCGCGGCAGCAACCTTCACCTTCTCGGCAGCAGCCTCTACTTTTTCTGCGGCAGCTTGTGCCTGTGCGGCAACATCCGGAGTAGCCGGAGCAGCC
>JALNVI010000036.1 GCA_023231425.1 Desulforhopalus sp.
CAGTTATAAATGGCCTTTTCGACACAATTACGGGTCGTAAGAAAACATTGACTCTGGACAATGGCAGCGAATTTGCGGCTCACGCCAAAATCAATACACGCCATTCCATCGATGTCTTTTTTGCAAAACCATAGCAGGCTGGTAAAGAGGAACAAATGAAAATACCACTGGCAGACTCAGAAGAGTCTGGCCAAAAAAATGTGATATAGCAACACTTTCTCAAGAAGAAAGAGACAACGGAGTTCTGTTGTTGAATTTGACACCGGGAAAGGTCTTAAAAGGGCTAACCCCGCTGGAAGTCTTCACTGGCAAACGTGTTGCACTTATTACTTGAATCCAGCTTTTAGATCGTATCTATGATAAATGATGTGAGATTAAAACCCATATACCATTCAGCAAGACAGGTGGTCCTCTAAGCCGGACAATACATTGAGCCTGATGATACTTAAGGGTCCCTTAAATATTTATAGCAAAAAGAAGAAGGTTACTATGCCGTTTTTCCTGGAAAAAATGCATTCCATCAGATTCAAACTGATCACCAGTCTCATTGCCGTTTCTCTGTTTGTTTTCCTCGTGTCGATTCTGGTCGGTGGAAATATGATGTACCGCTCTGTAATTGATGAAGCCAACAATAGAATCCGGCAGGACCTCAATGTTGCAAGGGTCATCTACAATGACCGAATCAATGCGATTCGCCTCGCACTGGAACTTACTGCCTCCATCCCTGAGTATCCTGAAACATCCTCCTCCTCCGATACGCTGCCTGCCACGAAAGTCATTCATCAACTGGGCAGACGACTCAAACTGGATTTTGTCGGGATGACCAATGCCCGTGGCCAGATAATTCATCAATACAGGCAGGATAGCGCAAACACCACCGGCATACTGAGCAAAAATCCTCTTGTAACCAGCGTGCTTAATAACCAGCAGCCCATAGCAGGTACCGTTGTTTTAAATAAGGGACAATTACTCTTTGAAAACCCTTCGCTGGCTGGCCGGGCAGAGATCGGCCCAAAAAAGAAAAGTGACTCGAAAAATGCGGAAATAACTGCAATGACGATTGGTGTTGCAGTGCCAATCTTTGTGGACGAAACCTTCAAAGGCGTGCTCTATGGTGGTTTTCTTCTCAACAAAGATACGGATATCGTAGATAAGATCGGGGAAACAGTTTTTAAAAATGAAATATATGAAGGTCGTAACGTGGGAACGGCCACGATCTTCTACAACGACCTTAGAATCGCCACCAGTGTGAAAAATCCTTTGGGGGAAAGAGCCCTGGGAACTCTTTCTTCCCCGGAGGTGTCCCGGCACGTCCTCGGTGAAGGGGAGAAATGGACTAATCGGGCGAGGGTACTCAACGACTGGTATATCACGGCTTATGAACCAATAATTGATATATTCGGGCAGAGAGTGGGGATGCTCTACGTCGGGGTTTTGGAAGCCCCCTACGCAGATATTCGTACACATGCCATCATGATCTTTACCAGCATAACCCTGGCCGGGGTTCTGATTGCTATTGTCCTCGGCTGGCTGTTTACAGGCAGAATTATGCAGCCGGTAACTCATTTAATTCAAGCCAGTGTAGAGATTTCAAACGGTAATCTTTCTCCAGATATCGGGCCAATATCAAGAGACGATATAGGCCGCCTGCAGAAAAAATTTCTCATAATGACAGCTGCTCTCAAAGAAAAGGAAAAACGCCATAAGGTCGAAGACGAAACCCGCCTCCTTCAATCGGAAAAGCAGGCCAGTGTGGGAAAGCTTGCTGCGGGGGTCGCTCACGAGATCAACAACCCTCTCACCGCTGTTTTGACATTTACCCACTTGATTTTAAGGAGAAAAGACCTGTCGGATGAGGTTCGATCAGATCTGGAAATTGTCAAAACCCAGACCGAGCGGGTGAGAAAAATTGTCAAAAGTCTGCTTGATTTCTCCAGGCAAACAGTGATTAAAACAGAATCGACAGAGATCAATAAACTCATCGAAGACAGCCTGGGGTTAATGAAGAATCAGGCACTTATACAAGATATTAACCTCTCTTTTCATGGGGCAGACAATCTGCCGACGCTGACACTGGATCAAAACCAGTTTCAGAGTGTGCTGATTAACATGATCATTAATGCACTGGATGCCACGCCTCCTGGTGGTCACATCGATATCCAGACAATGCAGGTTGATGTGAACAGGGAAAGAGGTGTGGAAATTACCATTGCCGATACTGGAAGCGGTATTTCGCCTGATGACATGGGGCAAATCTTCGACCCATTTTTTACCACTAAAGAGGTGGGAGAGGGTACTGGCCTTGGACTGGCGGTAACCGTTGGTATTATTGAACGGCACGGAGGAACAATAAAAGTTCAGTCACAAATGCACAAGGGAACAACTTTCACCCTTTGGTTGCCCTGCCGAGGAAGAAAGGGATCTTCAGACAGCCAAACGGACGAGGAGAGCTCAGATATTGAAGATATTAATAGTTGATGACGATGCGATTGTAGTTCAAAGCTGCATACGAATTCTGGAATTGGAAGGAATAAAAGCCTCGAGTGCAGGCTCCGTGGAAATGGGTGCAAAATTACTCTCCGCAGAAGGGGCCTCTGCCTCCTTTGACCTGATACTGACAGATGTTAAGATGCCAGGTCAGGACGGTTTCGAAATGATCCGCCAGGCAAGGGAAATCCAGCCAGCCATTCCCATCATTATGATGACAGGCTACCTGACCACCAGGACCATGGAAAAAGGTTGCTGCTATGCAGCGGACAACTATATAGCCAAACCATTTACCCCGGATGAACTCATCGATGCGGTGAGAAAGACTACCCTTCGACAAAAAGGAGAAACAGGCAAATGAATCAATCAATGCTGGTTATTGATGATGACACTGCTGTATTAGCATCCTGCCAGCGGATATTTACCGAAGAGGGATTCAAGGTAACCACCACTACGGACCCGGCAGAGGGTCTTGAGTTGGCGACGACTAAGGAATATACAGTTGTTCTGTGTGACTGGCATATGCCTAAACTTGACGGAATGGACGTGGTAACACGACTCGAAACTGATGCGCCGGAATCCGCAGTTGTAATGATCAGTGGCTACCCGTCTGTGGGGCGGGCGACTGAAGCGATGCAGAGAGGTGTGATGGACTATCTGCCAAAGCCCTTTACTCCTGAAGAGATTTCAGCGGTCGTGAAAAAGGCAATAATGGTCAAACTCACCCAGGAAAGAAAGGCTCTGGGACGTTTTGAAAAAATCCTCGGAAAGTTTCCAACTCCGAATATGGACGATAAGGTTCCTAAGAACATTGCCGAGACTGTTGCCGAGACTGTAGGTGTCTCCAAGGCAACATCACCCTGGCTTTCTCTTTTTGTCCTTGGTGTCATGGCTGGTGCCTATGTAGCGTTTGGAGGACTTTTTGCCACTACTATCACCTTCGATATGTCGCCAGAGTGGGGGCTTGGTCTGAAAAAGCTTGTGGCCGGCGGGGCATTCAGTCTCGGTCTCATGCTGGTGATCATTGCCGGAGCAGAACTCTTCACCGGTAACAGCCTCATGATCTCAAGCATTATAACAGGCCGGATTACCTGGTCAAACGTCTTAGCCAGATGGACAGTTGTCTATTTTGCAAATTTCATTGGCTCACTTATTCTCGCCCTGCTCTTTTACTCTTCAGGTCTCTGGAGGACAGGTGGTGACATGTTGGCGGTTGCAGCTGTAAAAACAGCATATACCAAGGTTCACCTTGATTTCTGGGAAGCGCTCATTCGCGCTATCGGCTGTAACTGGCTGGTCTGTCTGGCCGTCTGGATGGCATTGTCGGCACGTCAGACCGTCGGCAAAATTTTCGCGATTTTCTTTCCCATCACGGCCTTTGTTGCCATCGGTTTTGAGCATTGCGTTGCCAACATGTATTTTATCCCCGTTGGAATCTTTCTCTCTCATTGGGCTGGTATTAGCCCGGAGGGGCTTGATATCAGCACAATCACGTGGGGGGCCTTTGCCGTGAACAACCTTATCCCGGTTACTATCGGTAACATAATTGGTGGTGTTGTTTTTGTTGGATTGGGTTACTGGGGTGCCTACCTGAGGCCTTCAAGATAGAGGGGACCTTGAATAATCAGTCTTTCGGCCCTCTTCTTCGTTACAGTCAAAAATTTATCCTCCGACAAAGCGAGGAACGAGACGTCGAGGTAAGCGTTAGATTCCGATATCAACCATGGCTGTAATAAATTTCCTTCTGTGCCTCGAAGATGAACGAAATACAAGCTGTTTCAAGGTACCCACAAGATTTTTAAGGCATCCTTATGGTTTGACTTCAGCCTTTTTTGACAAGCTGCGCTGTTGCTGTGTTTTCTCGGGGCCCGGAACTGCGGGGAAAAGTGTGTCAGGGGGCTGTGAAATAGAGGTAGAGGGCGAGCAGAGTGCAGTTGCCGCAGACGGTAAGACGGAAGATATTTCGGAAGGGTTGTTTCAGCGTTTTGTGGTGCAGACAGGCTGCCGCAGGGAGTGCGGCCGGCCAGCCGCCGACAAGGGACACAAAATGCAGGGTGTTCTCCGGGATGCGTCGTTGCCCGTGGATTGCGGCGTGTTTGTCCCGGGCGTAGAGGGCACAGCTGATGAGACCGGTAACGAGGTAAAGTGCCGGTATCAGAATGGAGATGCGATTGCTGCCGGTGAGTACGCCGAGGAAAAGGAAGAAGGCGAGGCTGACAGTGAGGGCGATGCGCCTGCGGGTTCGGTTTGAGGTCATTTCTGAGAGGAAGAGTTTGAACTGAAAAATGTGGCCACGAAAATTCCGTGGCCATGGGGTAAACAGCGCACGTGGCGTCGTGGCGGAGAATTCGCCACGACGCCACGTGCAGGGGGACCCTTACTTCACAGCACTTTCCAGCGCCGCAATCATATCTTTGTCAAATCTGGCGAGGAATTTATCCCAGTCCACGGCAAACTTGTAGTAGGCCATGGCTGCCAGCTTTTTGGTGAGAATGGTGTCGCGGTAGGTTCGCAGTTCCGGAGTGTCGAGGGTCTTGAGGATATTCTCCAACCCGATCATCTCTATCAGCACCGGCGGAATATAGTCGGTGAGGGCTGCTTCCACCAGATTCTTCTGCTTGAGGACCTTCTTGATGCCCTCTTCCAGTTTATCCTGCAGGGCGAAGATACACTCGCTGGAGCTGACCGAGAAGACAGAGAGCGGAGTCGTGGGATCTTTCTCTCCGAGAGCGAGGAGCATGGAGGCCTCCTGGCTGGAGTAGCGGGCGACGAGAGTCATCACATCCCGAACGAGATGCCACCTGTTCTCTTTATTGTTGAGCAGCATCTTGTCGTAGTCGCTGCCGAGGAGGAAGGCGGTGAGTACTTCAGCGATGGAGGAGCTGAAGACGCCTCCCTTGTTGGCGCTGGAGTCTTTGATGTGCAGGATACTGGACTCGGCGCGGATATGTCGGCGGGCACCGTCGGAGAAGAAGACGTTGGCACCTTCGACGATAAAGCGAAGCTCAGCAAAATTTGTAAGGAAATCTGCGACGTTGCCGAGGTTGATGGTATCCTTGAATCCACCACAGGGGATCATGGCCTCAATGTTTGCAGCTTTGATATATTTACGACTGGCCGGGCTGGTGAGGAAGTTGCGATGGAATACAGCCCCCTCCTCTATGAGGGTGCCGTCGGGCAGTGTGATGTTTTTACCCCGCAGTGGCACCATGAAACCTTTGGCGCTCAACTTTTTTACTGGAAAGGAGAGGCTGTTGAGCCGCGGGCTGGAGCTGCGGAAGAAAGCGAGTTTCTGCAGCTCTCTGCGGTCGAGTCCGCTGGGATCATAAAGGATGGAGCCGCCGTCGATGATCAGGCAGATTTTCCCTTTATACGTAAGAATTTCGTTGGAACCGAGGTCACCGTCCGGGCCGCCGGTAATAGCAAGATTGAGGTCTTCTTCTTTTGCCTTGCCATATTTAATAACGGTCCGGAAGGAGGACATTACCGACGTGGTGGTCATGCCGCTGGTGTTGACCTTACCGCCAATTTCTTTGACGATATCCTCCATGTCGTTGGTGAGGATGATCGATTTTCCGTCGATCTGCAGTTCGGTACCCTGCTTCTCATGGGGAAAGAGTCCGAAGGTGCGGCCGTCTTCAAGCAGGCCGTAGGCATCGTGGGGAATACCAATGCTCTTGCCGGTGGTCAGAGTGCGCCAGTATTGGTAGCCGCGCTCTTTCGCACGTTCGGCGATGGGATCCATCAGTGGAGCGGTTCCTTCATCGGGACCGAAGAAAATCATCTCCGGTTTACCGTAATAGTCAACCACCTCGCGTTCATCAAGGAGCATCAGGTCGAGAATCCCTTCGGTGTAATCGAACAGGGCGTCCATGCTGCAGCGGGCATAAGGCGGGTAGGGAACGACAACACCCTTGGCTCCGGATTCGCAGATATCCTTGTGCTTGATGCGCTGAGCTTTGGCCCCAAGGGCATAGTTGAGCAGTAGAGCGCCATCAAGCTCACGGGCGTAGTTAGAGGGGGTAATGCGCAGCAGACGCAGGCCGCCACGGGCAATGTCACCAGCGCGGAGATGGGTGCCGGAGCTGTAGTGGCCGTTGATGAGAAAAATTCCGTAGACAAAGCTGTCAAAAACCAGCGGGTCGAGAATGTTGTTGTTGTAGCGGAAGGAGAAGGAGCGCTTCGTTTCGCAGTAGAAGTTGGTTTTCAGGCAGCAGGTGATCATCTTGAACATAAAGCGGAAGATGTCTCCACTGACCACCTGATCGATGAAACGGGTGTCGACCTTTTTCTCCCACTCGGCTTTGATCTTCACTATCTCCTCGTCGCTCAGGCGGGTGATGGAGGCCGGATTGAAGCGGCGGTCGAAGAGCCCGAAAAGATCCCGCAGCAGGTCTGGATTTTCGGTGGCAGCCTGACGTATTATAGATGCATTGTAGATGGAGCGGTTGGACTCATGGATGCGTCGGGCAAAGGCCTCGCGGTGGTCTTTGTCCACCAGTTCGTCAAGGATCTGGCGGTCGGTGGTATTTTCTGTCTCTTTAAAGATGAAACGATGGGTGAATTCGACGGCATTGGTGGCGAAGAGCATCTCCTCAAAAGAGAGGTCGTCTTTGAGGTAGAGCTGCCTGAGGGGGGTAATGGGCAGGGAGAGGAAATTGCGCAGGGCGCGGGTGATAATCTCTTCATCCTCCCGGCTCATTTCGCCTCTGGTATAAAGCGAACAGATTGAACTGGAGGCATCGGTGGTGGTGGTGAAATAGGGCTCCCAGTAAGCGCGAACCAGGGTTAAGCCGTTGTCGGCGAGAATCTTGCGCAGTGAGGGAATCTGTGGTCGCTCGAAGTCGGACTTGAACATGATCCGGGTTTCGTCAGTTTCCGGCAGGTTAAAAAGCTGAATCAGCGGAGTGGCATCCTTCGTCTGTTTCTGCAGAAAATTTTCATAGCGTTTGCGGGTTGTCGCAGGTGTAACATCATCCTCTGCTTCACGGGAGAAAAGGAATGAAGTGTGTTCAAAATTCTCTGCAGGGAAGTCGGCGATGGTTCCAGGGTTAATGATATAGGTGTAGTAGTCAGAATTCGGGCTGAAATAATACTCCCGACGGTGGCCGGAAATCAGCTTTTCAAGAAAAAACTCCATGGAATCCCGCGTCTCAGCGGTGGCAATGCGTACGCTCAAGCGGGTGCTGTCGGAGGTGTTGAAGTCAATGGGCGCGACCTGGCCGCGGAGCATTGCTTTTTTATCGATAATCTTGATATCGCTGGCGATTGCCTTGAGCAGTTCCACGAGGGAGTCTTTATGGATGTGCCAGAAAAAGTAGGTTGGCAGGCCGAGTTCCTTGAGGAGGATTCCGGCAGCCATGTTAACATTGCTTATCGTGAACATTCCCTGGCTGGTGATATCTATCACCGCTTCGTAGAGCAGCGGCAGATCAAGTCCGGCGCAGGTGGCACGTTTTATAATTTCGGCGCCGGGAAGAAAAGGAGTGGTGGAAACTGCTGGGGGGGTAGTCATGCTGTCCTCTTGGAGATGGTTGAGAAAGCGATTATTTTTCTACTTTTCTGTATAGACTCTACAATTCTGTCATATTACACACGTGACATGTGCTCTTTCAATGGAAGAAAAGGGCGCGGGGCTAAAAAAAAAGCGCCTGCCCGAGAGTATCGGACGGGCGCTGTGCAACAAAACTGTGATTAGAAGTCCTGACGATATTCTTCGCCAAGTTCAAGACCGAGTGTGAAGGCCTTTTCGTTGAGTTCAACAAAGCCCTTCGGTACCCGTTCGGCAATGACTTCCATCAGGCTGTTCGGGTTGAACAGCGGCCTGATGCCGAAGAGGGTCCCGAGCATGGAAATATTAAAAACAATCGGCTTGCCGATCTTTTCCATCACCATGTCATAGATAGGAACACTGACCTGGTATGCATCTGCTTCCTTCGCCGGTTTGACAAAGTGGGGATCGGTGAGCAGTAGTCCGCCGGGGCGGATAATCCCTGCATATTGCGTGTAGACCGACTGGGTGAGACAGACAAGAATATCCGGCTGAAGAACGCCGGGATAGTTGATTGGTTCGTTTGAAAGGATGATATCGCTTCGGGTGGCACCTCCCCGTGCCGCAGCGCCGTAGCTCTGAGACTGGACGGCCTCCATTCCCTCTTTAATGACTGCTGCCTCGGCAAGAATAATGGCTGCGGTGATAACCCCCTGCCCGCCGGAACCGCTGAATACTATTCTGGTTCTTTCCATGATGATTACCTCTTGCTCGCGCGTTCAATGATTTTGTTATATTCGCTGCAGTATTCAGGTTTGTCTTCATCTACAAAGATACCGCGTGCGATGAGTGAAGGATTGTCTTCGAGCTCTTTGGAGCCGAGTTTCCCGGTGATTTCTTTAAACCACTCCAGCATATTGACTGCGCTCCCCTTTTTATTCTTACGACCATAGTATGTGGGGCACTGACTCATGATTTCCACCACGGAAAAACCTTTATGCTGAATAGCTTTCTTCAGATAGGTGACGGCCTCGGCTACGTGATAGGTCGTGGTACGGGCGACAAAGGTTGCTCCGGCTGCTTCCGCCAGTTTGACAACGTCAAAGGCGTTGTCGATGGAGGAGTATGGCGCTGTTGTTGCCATGGTGCCGACTCCGGAGAGTGGTGAATACTGGCCGCCGGTCATGCCGTAGATGCGGTTGTTCATTACAATTGCGGTCATGTCGATATTACGACGACAGGCGTGGATGAAGTGGTTCCCACCGATGGCCAGGGCATCTCCATCCCCCATGGGGACAATGACGTTGAGTTCTGGTTTGGCCATTTTTACGCCGGTGGCACAGGCCAGGGCACGTCCATGCATGGTATGCAGGGAGTGGAAGTCAACATAACCGGAGATCCGTGCGGAGCAGCCGATTCCAGAGGTCATGACGATGTCACTTTTAGAAATCCCGAGATCTTCAATGGCCCGCAGCAGTGAATTGAGAATGGTGCCGTGGCCACAGCCCTCGCACCACATCTGAGGGAAAAATCTGTCACGAATATATTCTTGAACTGCCATTTGTCACACTCCTCTCCCCTGAATCATACGCAGGGATCTCTTTATATCCAAAGGTGAAATCAACTTGCCATCGGTACGGTTGGCAAGAAAAACACGATTCGGTTTTCTCACGGCAGCACGAACGTGTGCTGTTAACTGGCCCATATTCATTTCGCAGACCAGTACCGCCCGGGCACTATCACATTTTTCACGGATAAGTTCTTTCGGGAAGGGCCAGATGGATTGCAGTTCCAGTACACCAAGTCTTTCCCCCCGGAGACGGCGCTCAGTTGCAAGATGGATCGCTGAACGGGCGGAAGAACCGTAGGAAACCAGCACATACTGGGCATCATCCATGAAATGTTCTTTATAACGGGTGATGTCTTTAACGTTGTTTTCGATCTTGTCTACGAGGTGATGCAGCAGGTCGTTGATATAGGTTGGGTCTGCAGTGGGGAAGCCCCACATGTCGTGAAAAAGCCCCGTTACATTGTAACGATGAACATCGCCGAAATCGGACATCGGCAGACGACCGTCTTCGCGGGGAAGATAGGGATGGTAGTTTACGCCTTCCGGCAGTGAGGTGCGCAGGCGGTCAACGACATGCAGTTCACCTTCTGTCGGGATTTCCAGTTTTGCCCGGAGGTGACCGACGGCTTCGTCGAAAAGCAGGATGACGGGAGTCCGGTAGGTTTCAGCAAGGTTGAACGCATCAACGGTCATCTGAAAGATGTCCTGATGGTTGGAGGCTGTAAGGGCGATAATACTGTGGTCACCGTGGGTTCCCCAGCGTGCCTGGTTAATATCTCCCTGGGCAACGTGGGTCGGGTTCCCGGTGGACGGGCCACCGCGCTGAACGTTGGCAACCACACACGGAACTTCTGCCATACAGGCATAGCCGATGGCTTCCTGCTTTAGCGAAAAGCCCGGACCGGAGGTGGCGGTAAGTACTTTTTTGCCCGTGAGAGAGGCACCGATGATGGCACTCATGGCGGCAATCTCATCTTCCATCTGAATGAATGTACCGCCGTGTTGCGGCAGACGTGCTGCGAGAAGTTCAGCAATTTCAGTAGAAGGAGTAATGGGATAGCCGGCAAAGAAACTGCAGCCGGCGTAGAGGGCACCCTCGACACAAGCCTCGTTGCCCTGAACAAATTTGATTTTTTTAGTCATTATACCTCTTCCTCCTCTTCGATAACCCTGATTGCCAGATCAGGACACCGCATTTCACATAACTTGCAGAGAATACAGTCCTCAGGCCGGACAGCCGTTGAGCACCCTTCGTCATTAAGTTCCAGAACATTTTTCGGGCAGAAGGCCACACAGATACCGCAGCCTTTGCACCAGCTCTGGTTGATGGCAATCTCTTTGAGTTTTTTCTTCGCCATACCTTGCAACCTCTTGTTCAAATCATCAAAAGGATCGTTTGAAACCGCAGTATCGTCAGTTTTTCATCCTGAAATGAAGCTGACGGAGGGCAGTTTGTTATGAACCTGGTTTTTTGTTTCCCGGCCGGCGAATACCTTTTCGCCTGACTTTGTGGGGAAACTTCCTGGAATGCGCAGCGGTGAAATCACTGCTGTTCTCAGGGGAAGCAACTATCATGCCGGAAACGGTGGATGTTGTCTCTCCTGAATATTTTAAAGGTATCTTTTTGTTCTTACGATAAAAAAAAATCAATAATAGAGCTGTCAGGTGACTCCGGTGTTGCAGAGAGAACGCAGGGACATTGATGAAATGCTCAAAATACTTTTCTGCTGTGCCTGTCTCTTCCTGATAATATAACGTTTTATCAGTATGTTACGTCTATAATGATCAAATAATCAAAACGGTTCATCCTTTCGGAATTACTTCATAGTGAACCGTTACCCGTCCTGCGAAGGAATAGAGGCTGCGCGGAATCCTTGTAAGGGGCGCAGAGGGTTCGATTGGGGAAATTCGGTTTTCGGACTGCTGTACAGTCGGCTCTTCATCTACGGGGGTGAAACTTTCTGAAAAAGAAATCGGTTGCAGGCGGACTCCCAGACTTTTTTCATAGATCGCTTTGCGAGCCTGCAGGTCGGCGAGGGCGTTGTTGAGCAGACGTTCTTTCATCTCTTTCAGATTCTTATGATCAAGCGTGATCCCCGCGAAGTGAAGATCACGGTAGCTGTCGCAGAGTTCAGCCACGGCCTGCAGCTGACTCTCCTTTCGCACGGGGATATAGAGGATGTTATCGACTTCATATTCCTTTGGTTTTGAGCTGAAGAGCCCATATCTCGGGGTGGTGGAGAAGCGGGAACCCGTGATAGCGCCAGCGGGGATGCCGGAGTTTGTAAGGTGCCCGAGTATCTCGGCACGAATATTGTGGTTCTCAGTGAGGGCTTCGTGCAGCCGTGCATGGCGGGTACGGATGCCGACGGTTACGATGCCACTTTCGACGGGCTGGTCAATCCGGGCTTCGCCAGTGAGGGTGACTGTCTGTCTCTCCGGGAGAAGGAGCCCTGCCCGTGCTGTCGGAGTTCCCCGCAGTTCAGTTTCCGCAGCGGCGGAAAGAGGCAGGAGCAGGGCGGCCGCAAGGCTGAGGCTGGAGAGACGGACGATAATGCTGGCAGACATGGATTATTCTCTTGTTGATGAAAACGGAGTGTTTTGTTGATCCGATGCTGCACAATAATCAGCGGGCCGCCACCTTGCGTTCCACTGCCTCAATCAGGCGGACGGCGATATCTTCACCGCTGTCGGCGGCAATTTCGCGCATGCAGGTTGGGCTGGTGACGTTAATCTCGGTAATGTGCCCGTCAATGACATCGAGACCGACCAGCATCAGGCCGAGCTGTTGAATCAGCGGTTTCACCTTCGCACAGATCTCTTTCTCCCGTTGAGTCAGCGCCTGGGTGACGCCCTTGCCTCCGGCGGCGAGGTTGGCGCGGAACTCTCCTCCCTGGGGAATTCGCGCAAGGCCGTGGGCCGGTGCCTCTCCGTCTACCAGGAGAATGCGTTTGTCACCCTGGGTTACGTTGGGGAGAAAGCCCTGCACCATCAGGGTTCGGTTGCCGTTGCCGAGGGATTCGAGGATTGCTCCCGTGTTGCTGCCCCCCTTCTCCATCTTGAAGATTCCCGTGCCGCCCATGCCGTCCATTGGTTTGATCACTGCCTGCCTTTCAGCATCGATAAAGGCTCGTATTCTCGACATGTTTCGGGTAATAAGAGTCTTCGGTGTCAGCTCTGGGAAGTAGCTGATAAAAAACTTTTCATTGACCCGCCTGAGGCTTTCCGGCGGATTGACGACGAGGGTTCCTTTGCGTTCCGCCATCTCCAGGATGTAGGTGCTGTAGATATACTCCATGTCGAAGGGCGGATCTTTACGCATCAGGATGGCGTCGAAGTCGGAGAGGGGGAAGGTCTCTTTTTCTCCGAGGGTTGCATAATCTTTCCTCTGGTCAGTCACCGTCACCTGCTGTGCGGTTACCTGCGCCTCACCCTCTTCAACAAAGAGGTCGCCCTGCTGAAAATAGAAGATGCGATGACCGCGCGCCTGAGCGGCGAGCATCATGGCAAAGGTGGAGTCCTTCCAGGTCTTGAGGGTGGTGATGTCGTCCATCAGAATACCGATAGAAAGCTGCATGCGTGTTCTCCCTGCATTGTATTTAATAAATGTTTATCAATGTAATATTTATTGCCTTGTAATTCTGCAAGGGGGGCAGGGAAAATATGTTGCATTGCCGCGTGGTTGTGAGGGGGGCGTTTCTCTACAGCGACACAGAAAAAATTGTTGGGGATGTCTTGACGCAGATGCTCAGAGAGGCAGGAGATGGTGCCTTTGCTCTGGAGAATACCCGGACAGATTACCGCTTACAGTGTTGAAATAGGGACAAATAATGTGATCGCGGTTTAAAAACAGGAGGGTTGAATATTGAGCCTGCCCGCAGAGGTGAATTTTACATCGTGCTGGTGCTGCAAAACCACCGTGAAATTTTTCTGATGGTTTTGCAGCAATTTTTAGAAAGGCGTTATTTAGCTGTGAGACTTTTTACATGCCAAGAGCTTTCGCGACACCCTCTCCATAGGCAGGGTCTGCCTTCCGGCAGTTTTCGATATGGCGTTTTTTGATCTCATCCGGAGCATCACCCAGTGCCCGTGCGGTATTTTCGAAGAGTACCTGTTGCTGATCCGGCTTCATGAGACGGAAAAGCATTCTCGGCTGGCTGTAATAATCGTCATCATCTTCCCGGGCATCCCAGTAATCCATGGCACCTTTCAACTCCAGCGGGGGCTCTTTGAACTCAGGCTGTTGCTGCCATTCACCCTGGCTGTTTGGTTCATAGCCAAGTGTCGAACCATGATTGCCATCAACCCGCATGGCACCGTCACGGTGGTAAGAGTGGAAGGGACAGCGTGCTGCATTTACTGGTATGAGGTGGTGGTTGACCCCAAGACGATAACGTTGTGTATCCCCGTAGGAAAAGAGTCGGCCCTGGAGCATCTTGTCCGGTGAGTAGCCAATCCCCGGAACGATATTTGACGGATTGAATGCGGCCTGCTCTACCTCGGCAAAATAGTTGTCTGGGTTACGGTTCAACTCCAGTTCGCCCACCTCAATAAGGGGATATTTGCCATGGGGCCATACTTTTGTCAGGTCAAAGGGATTGAAGGGGAAATTCTCTGCTTCTTTTTCAGGAACGACCTGAATTTTCATAATCCACTTTGGAAAATTCTTCTTCTCAATGGCTTCAAGAAGATCCCTCCCGTGGCTCTCCCGGTCTTTACCAACTAATATTTCTGCTTCCTGGTCCGTAAGATTTTTGATTCCCTGGCAGGTTTTGAAATGGAATTTTACCCAGAAACGCTCGTTTTTCGCATTGATCAGGCTGAATGTATGGCTGCCGAAGCCGTCCATATTACGAAATGAAGCCGGGATTCCCCTGTCACTCATGGTGATTGTTATCTGATGCAGCGCCTCGGGAAGAAGTGTCCAGTAATCCCAGTTATTTTTCGCACTGCGCAGATTGGTACGGGGATCACGTTTAACAACGTGATTCAAGTCCGGAAATTTCATGGGATCACGCAGAAAGAAGACGGGAGTGTTATTCCCTACGAGGTCCCAGTTTCCCTGGCCAGTGTAAAATTTGAGGGCAAATCCTCGAATATCACGTTCTGCATCGGCGGCTCCGCGCTCACCGGCAACAGTGGAAAAGCGGGCAAAAAGTTCTGTCTTTTTCCCAATTTCTGAAAAGATATCTGCCTTGCTGTATTTTGTGATATCGTGGGTGACTGTAAAGGTTCCATAGGCTCCCCAGCCTTTGGCATGCATTCTTCTCTCAGGGATAACTTCACGATCAAAGTGAGCCATCTTTTCAATATACCAGGGGTCCTGCATCATCATTGGTCCCCGCGGACCGGCAGTAAGTGCATTCTGATTCTCAACTACCGGTGCCCCTGCATTTGTTGTAAGCCGTTTCTTTTCTGTCATTTTGTCCTCGTTTTTTGGTAGTACCATGTTTGGAATAATTAACATCTCCTGACTGTTAATCTCTGGAGATAATCATTATCCTTCGTGGGCAAAAAAAATCTCATTCCTTCTGGCACTCTGCGCACAGCCCGAAAAAATCAAGGCGGTGGTTTGTGATTACAAAGCCCGTCTCTTTGGAAACTTCTTCAATGATTGCAGCTGTATCAAGCATTGGTGGATCAATTATTTTTCTACATCTGGTGCAGATGGCATGAGGGTGTGGCCAGGGCTTGCGCCCATCGTAACGATTTCCCATCTCACTGAATTCCAGCTCCAGGACCTCCTGTTCTGATTTGAGCAGATGAAGAGTCTTGTAGACGGTGGCAAGACTCAGAGTTGGGTATTGGGGTAAAAGACCTGTATAAATTTCTTCTGCAGAGGGGTGGCTGTCGGTGTTCAGTAAAAAGGCAATGACAGCATACCGCTGCGGCGTAATACGGACCCCTTCTTTTTTTAGTGAAGCAACAAGCTTTGCCAGTTTTTCTTTAATATCCATTATTATGCTGTTGTTACCCTTTTCCTCTTTCTCTTGTGCTCTGGAGATGGTTGATCATTCGGTGGCAAATATTTAGATTCGCCCATGAGAGAGTCTCGAACAGTCACAATAGGGTGTTGTTCCTGCCTCTCTCCACAATAGAACATATATGATAATGATTATTAATGGAATAACTATTATCACTAAAGAATTGTTCTATACGACAGGGTCGAGGGGTGGTTTTGCGGCTGGGAAGGGACGTCCTTCTTGAGGAAGTGAGCCGCTCAGGAGTTTGTAATAAGGCCGAAAATCTTAGAGAAAAGGTGGGCGAAGTGTACGATACGCTCACATTTATGGATGTGGAAGTTTTGCTGGGCAAAAACGGCCTCATCAAAGGAGTTATCAACCAAGAAGAGAAAGACTGGTGAAGGGCTTGGACTTCCACTCAATGGTTTTGAGGCAGCCTTTGGCACATAGCGTAAAAAGAATTATACCTTAGGGGAGTGGAACTATACTCTCTGTATTCAAATAACAGGGAGAAATTGAATAGTCGTTACTATTTTGCTGCGTCGATACTCTTTGCAAGGAAATGAGAATATCTAATTGTTGAAACTCATCTATCATAAAATGTTTCTGAATCTAATAAAACCATAATAAAGAAGGTTAATGACTTATCAAAGCGTGAAAAATACTTCTGTGGAGTTTTTTCTCCGTCAGGAGCAACGTGTTTATGAATCGCGGATCAGTGGGCACGTTGAGCCCCAGACTTTTGACCTTATTGATTCTTTTGCCGGGGCCGGCGGAATGACTCTCGGGTTTTCTAAACGCTTTGGTCACTCGTTTAGATCGGTCTGGGCTAATGATTCCAATGAATATTGCGGACAGACGTACAACGCCAATTTTGGGGAGCATTGCCGGATTGGGGATATCGTTTCTATTTTGGAAGATCCTTCCATCGTTATCCCGACAGCCGACGTCGTTATTGGCGGACCTCCGTGCCAGGGGTTTAGTCTGCTGAATAAAAACCGGACGAATGATCCGCGTAAGCAGTTGTGGCGACCGTATTTTGAAATCGTTCGACGTTCTGAAGCAAAGATCTTTGTTATGGAGAATGTGCCGCAGCTTTTGAAGTCTGCTGAGTATGAAGATATCGTGAGAACAGCCAAAGGCCTGGGATTCAAAGTTTGGAGTGGAATTTTGTGTGCTGCCGATTATGGAGTGTCGCAAACGAGACGGCGGGCATTTATCATCGGTTGCAAGACAACTGATCCTCTGTGTATCCTTCCTCCTCGGAAAACACATTTCAAGCCGAAGACTGGTAAAAAAGAGAGTTTTCTTCCTTTTGATAAAACGGAATATATAGGAATCCCCAAGGAGTGGAGAACTGTTCGAAACGCCATTGAGGATCTCCTTCCTCCGGTGGGGACTTCAATTCGTGAGGAGGCTCCTCCGTACGATTTGCATTTCGGGCGCAATCCCACGGAACTTAGCAAGAAACGGTATCGAATTGTGTCAGAAGAAGGCATGAACCGATTTGACCTCCAACGTCTTGCACCGGAATTGACACCTCCATGTTGGCTTAGGAAAAAGTCTGGCAGCACGGACCTTTTTGGCCGATTGTGGTGGAATCGTCCGGCATTTACTATCAGAACGGAATTTTATAAGCCGGAAAAAGGGCGCTATCTGCATCCGCAACAACATCGTCCTTTGACCCATCGGGAGGCGGCTCGTTTACAGTCCTTTCCAGATGATTTTATATTTAAAGGGTCGAAAATCGAAATTGCAAAGCAGATAGGCAATGCCGTTCCTCCTTTATTGGCTGCACGTATTGCTGATGTGGTGCATCTACTTCTGACCGTGTCCGAAGAGGGAAAAGGCTGATTTTTCTTTCAAAGAAAAACGAAGCGGGCTCGTGATGCATGTAAAGGATCGGGGCCCCAGGCCGGAACTCCTGGTTCGGTCTATGGCCTTTCGGCTGAGGTTCCGATTCCGGCTTTACCGAAAGGACCGCCCTATGTCCATCGAACATTGAAAAAGGATAAACGCGTTAGTAGTGAATTGCTTCAAGCGGGTTGGATGTTCTTGTTATTTTGGAGTGTTAGAGTAAAAAAAACAGGGCAATTGCGGAAGAAATGAGGGGGAGGTCTTTGAGCGATGTCGGTCTGCGAAAATGAAGATGCGACGAACCCGGAAGAGGTTCGCCAGAGAGTAGAACAGCTGATCCAAAATTATAGAATAGAACTTGAAAGCGCGGAACTCCGGCCGAAGGTGATCGCCCTGGTTTCGGTTTTTCGGGAATTGCGGGCTTTGGGTAAGGTGTTGATCCCTGCGGAATTCGCCTCTGCTGCGAGAGACAGAATCCTTTATTATTTCAGACAGTACCCTGGTATCGTCATCAACGGAGATGAATTGTTGGTGGTGTCTGGCATCCAGGATTATCCTCGTCGGTTAAGGGAGTTGAGGGTGCAATTCGGATGGGCTATTGCCAGCGGTGTGACTGTAAAGGAAATGGCCGAATATGAAAATGATACCGTTTCGGATGAGCTCAAATGTATGAAGCCCAGTGATTATATTCTGCTTAACGAATGCCAGGATGTTGAAGCTGCTTTTCGTTGGAACACGGCCAATACCATTCGTAAGGAATCGGGCTCGGTGCGGGATAAGATTCTCAAATTTTTGCGAGCCAATATTGGAAAAGAGGTGATGAATGAAGAGCTACGGTATGTGGCAAATAACAAGACTGAATGGGCTCGGAGAGTTCGTGAATTACGCACAGAATTTGGTTGGCCCGTGGTTACGAAAGCTACTGGACGTCCGGATCTGAAGATCGGGGTTTACGTCCTTCAAGCTGATCGACAAAGTCCCGCGCATGACCGAAATATCCCGGATCAGGTGCGCCGTGAAGTCTTGCGTCGTGACGGGTATAAATGCGGCAACTACGGTTGGTCTCATGATGAATGGAATCCCTCTGATCCGAGACATTTGGAACTTCATCACCTTGAGCACCATGCAAGAGGCGGAGAGAACATTGCTGAGAATTTGAAGACTCTTTGTACTGTTTGCCATGATGCCGTTCATCGTCGAGAGAGATAATTTTTTGTGTGGTATGGAATAAATTAAAATCACGAAGGACTGTAGGATTCCTCCCATTCTAAAACCTCCATATGTTGTATTGTTACATGTTTCAAGTTGCTCCCCGATATCTGCCAGATAAATGAGAAAAAAATGGTGCTTCGGTAGATAAATGGAAGAGCTGGCTTAATATAATGAGGTTGCTCTTCTGTCCTGAAGCTGAAGAGGGGGGCGGGTTCATCGCCTTCTGGGCAGAAAGGCTGGTTGTAAAGGCACCGCATGTGCCAGACCAGGCCCCTTGATATTTCAGGGAGCCTTAATTTACTTGAGAGGGGAGACCTCGGATGGATCTCATTGAAATACTGGAAAAACTGGAGCAGCGTGATGCTCTGCACACCCTCGACTGCGGTCGCAGAGGGATTGAAAAAGAGGGGCTGCGCTATACCTGCACTGATCACCTCTCCCGCAAGCCTCACCCTGTCTCCCTCGGTTCCCCGCTCACCCACGCAACGATTACCACTGATTACGCTGAGAGCCTGATGGAGCTGGTGACCCCTGCCTTCCGTAATCGTCGCGACGCCCTCACTTATCTTCGATATCTGCACCGGGTGGTGGCGGTTGACAGTGATGAGTATATTCTCAACGGTTCCATGCCAGCCCGCATAGATGACCCTGAGGCTGTGGAGATCGGCTGGTACGGCGAATCCAGTGGCGGGCAGATGCGCCGTCTCTATCGTAAAGGACTTGCGCTGCGCTATGGCAAGGCAATGCAGCTCATTGCCGGGATTCACTTCAACTACTCCCTCTGCCCGGATGTCTTTCGCAACTACGCCGAGATTGTCGGCGAGCCCTTCAGCCAGCCTTTTATCAATACGAGCTATATGAACCTCGTGCGCAATATCCGCATTCACGGCTGGATGATTCCCTACCTTTTCGGACACTCTCCGGCGGTGGACAGCTCCTTCTTCCACGGAGAACCCCATCGGCTTGACGCCCTTGATGACTCAACCCTCTATCTGCCTTATGCAACCTCCCTGCGCATGAGCGATACCGGCTACAGCAACAAGACTCCCTGGCCGGTAACGGCGAATAATCTTGAGGGCTATATCCACGACCTGCGCAAAGCTGTCTTTTCTCCCTCCAGAGAGTACGAGGCACTGGGGCTTTACGCCGCCGACGGAAGCCGGCAGCAGATCAGCGGCAATGTGATGCAAATTGAAAACGAATATTATGGCGTGGCGCGGCCGAAACAGATCGGTGTGGACGGTGAGACAACCCTCGCCGGGCTGGCCAGTCGCGGGATTGCCTATGTGGAACTGCGGACACTGGATATTAACTGCTTCGACTGGGCGGGAATCAGTCAGAGACAGCTCGACTTCCTTGAGCTCTTTATGCTCTACTGCCTTTTTCACAAGGCGCCGATGCTTGATGAGACTCAGGAGGCTGAGTGTCGTGTCAATCTTGCAGAAGTGGGGGGGCGCGGGCGTGACCCGCAGCTGCGCCTGCAGCACTTCGGAGTCACACGAAGCGTTGAGGAGTGGGGGAGTGAGGTGTTGACGGCCATGCGGCCCATTGCCGAGGCGATGGATGTGGAGAAGCACCGGCCGCATTATATGAGTATCGTCGAGCGGATGGAGGGGATGGTCCGCAATCCCGACCTCACCCCTTCGGCACGGATTATCCGCTGTCTGCGCGGAGAGGAGGGGGAGGCCCCGATGAGCTGGCACCGTTTCATCACCGACCTCAGCCGCCGCCACATGGAGAAGAGCCGCCGCGTCGGTATTACGCCGGTGGAACAGGCCAAGGTGACTGCCGATGCCGTTGCCTCCTGGGAGAAGGAGGAGGCTCTGGTGAAGGCATCAAAAGATGTCCCGTTCGAGGCGTATCTAAAAAACTACTTCGTGCAGCTTGAAAGGCTGGGCTGACCTGTTTCCCGCCATCTTCAGCCCGGCCCTTCTCAGGGCTGTGTTGACGATGGTTATACCATTCCTATTAAGTTATACCCCGTTTTGTCTCCTGTTTATCCATCTATGGTTACAAACGACAAAAGGAACCACGAATGGACACGAATAAACACGAATTATTACTGAAAAAACCATAAGAGAATGCCCTTGTGGTTGAATTCGGTCTGTTCTTTGCTTTGAGGTAATTGATATATGAGAGCGTAAAACGCTCAACCCCGACTTTCGGATGACTCTCAAAGTTGATTAATACTCCTGGTGCACTGTACGGCTTAACTTCGGATACAAACGTTTTCGTTTAATGTGTTGTCCCTGTTCGTGAAAATTCGTGTCCATTCGTGGTTACAAAATGCAAAAGGAATCACGAATGGACACGGATAAACACGAATTATTACTCATTCGTCATCGCCAAAAAAGATGTCTACGCAGTCGCGTTCTCTGGTCAATACAAAGTGTAAATGGTATTATTTCCCCGTATATTTCCCTGCCATTGCCTTGTACACAAGGTTCTCCTCTTTAAGCACTTTATAGCGATCGTTGACCACATCCTGTTCCGTGCTGTATTCGGTGTTCATTGCCACCAGCCAGTCGGAGAGTTCCCCGGCGCCGTTTTCGTAGCGCTCCCGATAGTACTCACTGTTTTTGCGGTTCAGCTTTTGCGTCTCTTCCCGGCTGGCCAGCGTCTCTTTCGCCAGGAGATACTGCTGCCAGTAGACGGCCACCTCATTAAAAGCTGTTGTCAGCGTTTCCTCAAAGTCCAGCCGGGCGTCTTCAAAGTCTGCCTCGACGCTCTTATCCGTCCATTTCAAGGTGTTCCACTGGAGAAACGGGAGACTGAGGGCGATAGAACCCGTTCCGATCGGCAGATCAAAGACCTTGCCGAGCTGGCTGTCGCTACTGCTGATGCCTGCCCCGAGGGTGAGCTGGGGGTACCAGCTGCGTTTCTGAGCGGTCTGGTTATACCACGCTTTCTCCAGCCGTTTTTCGGCCGCTTTTACATCGGGACGGGCAGAAAGCACTGAGATCGGTACCTGCAGGTCAATTGAGGTCGAGGGCAGATCCGTGAGGGGACGGGGACTGATGCTGGCGCGTTCCCCGGGGCGCAGGTTGAGCAGGTTGTTCATGGTCTGTTCAACTGTCGCCCGGCTGTCTTTCAGGGCGGTGAGGCTCTGCTTTTCTGACAGTACAGACTGGCGTGACTGCACGAGGGTGATGGACGTCGTCTTGCCTGCCTCATACTGGGCTTTGAAGATGTTGTACAGCTCCTCATAGCGGGCGATATTTTTCTTTGTCAGTGCAATGGATTCGTCGATGTAAGCCAGCTGGAACCAGGCGTCTGCCACGGAGTTGATCAGGCTGAGGCGTGTGTTCTCCAGGTCCTCGGTGGTGGCCTGCCATTCCGCGAGACTGGCCTTGCTGGTGGCGTCGAGCCGGTTCCACAGATCCAGCTCGTAACTCAGATCGAGTGTGCTGCTCCACGAGCTGGAGTCGTCACCACTCTTTAATTCGACACTTTTACTTCCGCTCATGCTGGCGGAGGCCTCAGGAAAGAGGTCCTGTTCGCTGATATGCAGGTAGTAAAGAGCCTTGCGGATGGTGATGGCCGATTGTTTCAGGTCAATATTGTTGCGCAGGGCCGTTTCCATCAACTCATTGAGCTGTGGATCTTCATAGGTTTGCCACCACTGCCTGTCCACATCATACTGCTGCAGTTCCTGTGAGGACATCAATCCCGCGTCGGTCAGGGGATCTCCTGCCATTGGAGTCAGAGCACAGCTGGTGAGCAGCAGGGTGGTGCAGACAAGGGCGAGGGAGGTATATTTTTTCATAATTTTTCCTGAAAATGAGGACGGGGCGCGCTTTTTATTTCTGTGTAAGAGCTTCAATAGGGCTGAGTCGGGCGGCGTTGCGTGCCGGGACGAACCCGAAGATCACCCCGATAACCGTGGAGCAGAGAACCGCCGCAACGATAGAGGTTGTGGAGAAGGTCATTGCGAAATCGGTGACAAAGTGATTGAAGAGCAGGGCGATGACGACCGACAGCCCAACGCCGAAGATACCACCGGCGAGGCAGATCAGTATTGCCTCGATAAGGAACTGCTGCAGGATGTTGCTCTGTCGGGCACCGATGGCCATGCGCAGGCCGATTTCCCCTGTGCGCTCGGTGACCGATACCAGCATGATGTTCATGACTCCGATGCCACCGACAATCAGCGAGATGACGGCGATGGCGGAAATCAGCAGAGTCATGGTGCCTGTGGTGGCTGTGATGGTCTCTTTGATGGAATCACTGTTCATGGTGAAGAAATCCTGTGTGCCGTGGCGACTGGTCAGCAGTCGGGTAACGGTCTCCTCCGCTGCCTGCGAATTGACAGTATCCGCTATCTCGGCGGTAATGGTGCTGATTACCTTGTCGCCGGTGATCTGGTGCATGACCGTGGTGTAGGGAGCCCACAGGCGGAGCTGCCCGCTGTCCGGACCGAAAGTGTTGGTCGATTCTGCTGTCACTCCGATGATGACCAGCGGGCGTTTTTTGAAGAGGATGGTGCGGCCGAGCACCTGCGGGAGAGGCATATCCGGGAAGAGCTCTTTTCTGGTGTTGTTGTCGATTACTATCACCTGATTGTCCTCTTTTACGTCTGTTTCATTGAAGAAACGACCGCCCTCCAGTTCGAGCCCATCCACTGAAAAAAACTGTTCTCCCACGCCGTTGAGCTGGCCGGTGAGGGTTATGTTGCGGTAGCTGATATTGCCATTGGTGGAGGTCTGTGGTGTGATATTGAGCACAAAGGGCTGTTTTCCCAGCGCCTTCGCGTCATTGATAGTGAGGGTTCGAATCCGTCCCGAGCGTGAATCACCCCAGCTTTTACCGGGGTAAACGGAAATGGTATTGGTTCCTATTTCTTTGATTCTGCTGAGAATCTTTTCCTGTGAACCTTTGCCTATAGCTACCACCGAGACCACCGAGGCTATGCCGATGATAATGCCAAGCATGGTGAGCAGGGAGCGCAGCTTGTGGCTGATGATTGCCTGCAGCGACATGCGGAAGGATTCGGCAAGCTGGTCGCTGTAGAAGGTTATGCCGTGTTTTTCTTCAACCCGTTCAAGAGGGGTGGGGGTGGAGAGAGGCAGGCGGCGCGTGTCGGAGATGATTTCACCGTCTTTGAGCTCAATGGTTCGGCTGGCGAAGGCGGCAAGTTTCCTGTCATGGGTGACAAGGATAATGGTGTGTCCTTTTGCGTGCAGTTCCGTAAGGATGTCCATGACCATCAGACCACTTTCAGAGTCCAGGGCGCCGGTGGGTTCGTCGGCGAGGATTATCTCTCCGCCGTTCATCAGCGCACGGGCGATACTTACCCGCTGCTGCTGCCCGCCGGAGAGGGTTCCGGGGCGGTTGTTCTCCTTGCCGGTGAGAGCGAGCTGCTTCAGCAGGTCCTCCGCCCGGCGACTTCTCTGACTCCTTTTCAGGCCTGCATAGATCGCCGGCAGGGCGACGTTGTCCCTTGCCGACAGGGTGCCGAGCAGATTATAGCGCTGGAAAATGAAACCAAACTTCCGGCGGCGCAGAGCGGCGAGCTGATCAGGATCCCTGCCAGCGGCCTCTTCTCCGTCGATGAGGCAGGAGCCTGAAGTCGGAGCGTCGAGACAGCCGAGGATGTTCATCAGCGTCGTCTTGCCCGATCCGGACTGACCTATGATGGAGATGAAGTCCCCCTGATCTATGCTCAGATTGATGTCCCGTAATACGTGAATCCGGTTGGATGGAGGGCCGAAATCCCTTGTTATATTGGAAAGCTCAAGCAGTGCCATTGTTTTTCTTTCTCCTTACATCTTCCGTCCCATACCGCGGGGCATTATCGAGTTGACGCCGTTGTCGCTTCGGCCGGTTACCACCTCTTCTCCTTCCTTAAGTCCGGAGAGCACGACCGTATTCGCGCTGTCGCTGATGCCGGTGGTAATCTCCCGTTCCTGCGGTTTTCCCTTTTGCAGAACGGTGACGAACTTTTTCCCCTTTTTACTGCTGATGGCAAGGGTGGGGATGAGCAGCTCGTTTTCAGCATGGGCAACGACGATGGTGTTTTCAGTGGTCATACCGATGCGGAGGGCGTTGTTGCTGTTCTCCACCAGGGCGCGGGCATAATAATAGATGGCACTGGAGGTCAGATCTGTGCTGGTGGTGTAGCTGCCCTGACTCATGGTGGTGAGACCGGGATCGATAGAGCTGAAGATGGCGTCGCGGGGGGTGTCGGGGTTGGCAAGGGTGGTGAAGTGCACTGTCATTCCGGGCTGTACTCTGGTGATATCGCCCTCGGCTACCTGCATGCGGATGACCATCCGGGAAAGGTCGGCAATCTGAACAATGGTCGGCGTAGATTGTGACGAGTTCACCGTCTGCCCCTCTTCAATGGAGGTGGAGACAATGGTACCGTCCATGGGCGCGGAGATGCGGGTGTAACCGAGATCAGTCTCCGCAGTAGAGACGCTGATTTCGGCAATACGGATGGAGGATTCCAGCTCGGTGATGGCTGATTTTGCCGATGCCAGGGTGTCCGTCGCAGTATCATAATCTTTTTGAGAGGTGGCTTTCTTTTCCCACAGGTCGCGTTCACGGGTGTAGTTTTTCTGTGCCATGTTGAGGCTCACCTTCTTGCTGGCCAACTGCGCCTGATAGCTGGCGAGCTGAGCTTTGCTTGTGTCCAGGTCGTTCTGCTGAGTGGCGGCGTCAATCTCCGCGATCAGCTCGCCTTTTTTCACCTGCTGGCCCAGTTTGACATAGAACTTCCTGATCTGCCCGGAGGCCTGGGCTCCGACATCGACCAGCAGTGCCGGGGCGATGTCCCCGGCCGCACTGACACTCTGCTCAATATTGCCGCGTTGCACTGTTTCAGTGAGCCATGCTACGGGCGGCTTTGGTGAAAAGAAGAAGGCTCGGATGGTGAAGATGGCAGCGCCGAGCAGGAGCAGCACTGTGAGAGAGATGACTATTTTTTTCATTGATGAACCTCTGAGAATAAATTGTTCGGGAAAAAAGAGATCATAACAGTATGCCATCTCAGAGAATAAGCAACTGTTGTGCCAGAGCAGGAAATACGGTGGAGAGTGGCAATGTGCAGGGGGCAGGATGGAAGGGAAATAAAAAAGGCGGGTAAAGGTTATCCAGCAGGGGGAGGAGACCGGGTAACTTTTACACAGAGAAATTCTGACTTGTCGAAGAACATGCTGGTGCTGAAGGGGTAAAAGGCTGTAAAACGTGGTTTATGTAATTTTATTTACGTATTTTTGCTTCTAAAATTACAGAGTTGCATGGTTATTACAATAAATACTCTATGAATGGCAAATAATTAGCGTTTTTTAGGGATACCAATCGGGAATAGCCAACTCTTTTTTCTCAATATTTTTCCTTTGTGGACTATTAGAATACCAATAAGGAAAAAGTCCGTGATTTTCGTGAGAAGTAGTTGCACGGGGCCTGATAGTTCGGCTACCATATCCCCCAGTCTGAATTCTCAGGCATGTAAGCATCCCCCGCCGGAGGGCGGAACAGGGAGACAATTGGGAGGGGGCTCTGTGCGATCCCGTAAATTCTGGAAAAGGAGTAGCGGTCCATGGCTGAATTAAACGTTGATTATCTCTCTGCATTTATGGCATTTCTGCCAATTCTGTTGACCATCGTGCTGATGGCAGGGATGAACTGGGGTGCCAAAAAAGCATTGCCTGTATCGTGGGTCGTGGCGGTAGTTATCGCCTGGGCATACTGGGGTATGGACCCCGGCAAAATTTTTGGTTTTTCTTTTTTCGGGTGTCTCAAGGCACTTGATATTCTGATTATTATCTTTGGTGCATTGCTCATCCTCAATACGATGAAGCTCTCCGGAGCGATGGCGACAATCAACCATGGGTTTAACGGAATTACCAATGACCGGCGTATCCAGGCGATCATCATTGGTTTCATGTTTGGAGCCTTCATTGAGGGTGCTGCCGGTTTTGGTACACCTGCAGCCCTCGCTGGCCCGCTGATGGTCGGACTTGGCTTTCCTCCGCTTGCCGCTGCCATGGTGGCCCTGATTTTCAACTCATTACCGGTTCCCTTCGGTGCAGTCGGTACCCCGATTACGGGGGGAGCGATGAAGACCCTCGCCGGCAGCCCGGACAGTCTGTTGACCGTCCTTCACGTTGACCCCGAGATGTTTAAAATGGCATTGACTCAGTGGGTTGCCATTCCCAATGGACTCGTGGGGATTTTTCTTCCGCTGCTCGGTGTGGCCATCATGTGCCGTTTCTTTGGGAAAGACCGCTCCTTTAAACCAGCTCTCGCGGCAGCTCCCTTTGCCCTCTTTGCCGGGGTTGTGTTTGCTGTTCCCTACATTATCATTGCCTCCTACCTTGGACCGGATCTTCCTTCTCTGCTCGGAGCCTTCATTGGTCTCGGTATTATTATTTTTGCGGCCAAAAAAGGATTTCTGATGCCGAAAGAAACCTGGGACTTCCCGCCGAAATCAGAATGGGAATCCAACTGGAAATCTCTTGATGATGATACCGGCGATGTTGGTGAGGCCAAAATGGGGATGGTCATGGCGTGGATGCCCTATGTGCTCATTGCCCTTATCCTTGTTGTTACCCGTGTTCCCGTCCTTCCCTTGAAGGCATGGCTTGGTGCTCAAGCCCTCACCTGGCCCGATGTGATGAATACCGGATCCGATTATGCTCTCAAATGGGCCTATCTGCCGGGAACCATTCCCTTTATTCTTGTCGCTTTTATCACCAACTTCATGCACGGTATGAAGCCGGGTGCTGTTGTAAAATCGTGGAAAATGACCTTTGGGCAGATCTCTGGTGCTGCCATAGCCCTGTTTGCCGGGGTGGCAATGGTGCAGTTGATGCTGAACTCGAAGATTCTTGATGCCAGTGGTGTGATGGTCATGCCGTCCATGCTTACCACTATGGCCCAGGCTGCTGCTCAAGCCACAGGCCAGGCATATCCGGTTATTGCGACACTTATCGGGATTCTCGGCTCTTTCATGTCGGGTTCTGCGACGGTTTCCAACCTGCTCTTTGCTTCCCTGCAGTTTGAAACAGCCAATATCCTCCAGCTTCCCGAGGTTATTATTGTGGCGATTCAGACCATCGGCGCGGCTGTTGGGAATATGATCTGCGTTAACAACGTGGTAGCTGTCTGTGCCACCGTAGGCTGTCTGGGGGCGGAAGGATTGATTATTCGGCGTAACGCCATCCCGGCTTTTATCTACTATCTGGCTATTACGGCGGTGGCTCTCGTTCTCATCTATATGGGAGTTGATCCGATTCCTCTTGAGGGCGGAATACACTGATTACGCTGCCTGTTCTTCCCGGCCGTCTGCATTTACAATGCAGGCGGCCTTTTTTTTTGACGATTACGAATGAGTAATAATTCGTGTTTATCCGTGTCCATTCGTGGTTACAAACGACAAAAGGAACCACGAATGGACACGAATACCAATTACATTTTTTACTGATCAGAGAACACGACTGCGTGGACATCTTTTTTGGTGATTGCGACAGGATAAACAGGATGTAAAATTGATCTCAATGGTGATACCGGTGAAATTTCATCACCACTGGTGAAAAATCGGCACGGCGGTGGTTTCCCGCAACGTTGTTGTGTAGACAAGGCATGCCTTGTCTCTACGGTGGCGGGAATCCGCGAAATGGCAACCATCACCGATAACCCGCGAAACAATACACGCCACGTTGTCACCACGGGATGATAACAGTGAAATTTCATCACCACTGGTGAAAAATCAGCACAACAGTGATTTCAGCAATGGTGTTGTAGAGACAA
>JALNVI010000037.1 GCA_023231425.1 Desulforhopalus sp.
ATCTCACTGACACAAAACCTTGAGATCATTGAGAGCAGTCTTTCCTGGTTGAAGCCACAGGTTGATCAGCTCTTCTACGATGCCGAACACTTTTTCGACGGCTTCAAGAACAACCGTGAATATGCCCTGCAAACCCTCGAAGCGGCAGTGCGCGGCGGCGCAGAGCGACTCATCCTCTGCGACACCAACGGTGGCTGTCTGCCCCAGGAGATCACACCGATCATTGAGAAAGTCAGCAAGTTCCTTGAAGAAAAAGGCATGGTCACACCACTCGGCATTCATACCCATAACGATTCCGAGACAGCCGTCGGCAACGCTCTTCTCGCCATCGCCACCGGCAGGGTACAGCAGGTACAGGGAACCATAAACGGCTTCGGTGAGCGCTGCGGCAACGCCAATCTCACGTCAATTATCCCCGCGCTGGTGCTGAAGATGGGTTATGACTGCGGCCCCAAACCACACATCAAACGCCTCTATACCGTTTCCCGTCTCATTAACGAACTGGCCAACCTGCAGCCCTGGCGCTTCCAGCCCTATGTGGGCGAATCGGCCTTTGCCCACAAAGGCGGGATTCATGTCAGTGCGGTGAAACGCAACCCGCTCACCTACGAACATATCACGCCGGAAGTTGTAGGCAATAATCGCCGGGTATTAATCTCCGACCAGAGCGGTAAATCCAACATCCTCCTCAAGGCGAAACAGTGGGGGCTGCAGCTGAAATCGGGTGATCCGATGATCACCAGTATCATGAGTGAATTGAAAAAACTGGAGAGTTTTGGCTTTCAATATGAAGGTGCCGAGGCGAGTTTCGAGCTGATGTTGCGGCGCACTCTTGGCATGCAGCGCACCTATTTCAAATTTGACGGCTATCGGGTGATGAACCACAAGTACCGCATGGACAAAAGCCCCCTCACTGAATCCACCATCCGCATTGAGGTGGGCGGCCGCGAGATGCACACCGCCGCAATGGGCGATGGCCCGGTCAATGCCCTCGATCAGGCCATTCGCAAGGCTCTGACTGTCTTCTACCCCTCCATTGAAGAGATGGAACTCACAGACTACAAAGTCCGCGTCCTCTCCGGCGACCATGGGACCCAGGCCCGGGTCCGGGTCCTGGTGGAGAGTAAAGACCCGCACATGCACTGGGGCACAGTCGGGGTCTCGGAAAATGTCATTGAAGCAAGCTGGCAGGCGTTGATTGATGCTGTCAACTATAAGCTCATGAAGGATGAACAACGGGGCCTTGAAGAATAATCACACCCCATATCCACTCCGCTGCGGGCGTCGTCAGCTCAACGCCGCCCGCCCCTCTTCCAGTTCCCGCAGTTCCCGCAGCACCTCACGGTCCACCAGGTAGCCTTTACCGTCCACCGACATCTCATTTTCCCCACTGATGCCATCCACTGCGCCGCAGGAAACGATCTTCTGGAGGTACTCTTCCACCTCAGCAAAGTCAGGCAGTAAGGCTTCGCCGCTGCCTCGTTCCAGTTCAGCAAGCAATCCATAGGCACCCCAGTTGGAAACGGAGGCAACAATTGGAAAGTCACTGCAAACCACACAGGGATTTACGCCGATACTCGGCAGAAACTCGGCAAAATTGCCCATGCCAACCTCATTGCCACCATCGCCGATGGCAAAGGTTGGTGTCTGTGCCATCTCGAAGAGACAATCAAGCCGGGGAGTACGCGCAGAGATATCTTTTCCGCTGAAATTACAATACTGTCCCGCACTGTCATGGCCAAGCCTCTCAATGGAGAGGTGGGCTACGGGTTCATGTCTGTGAAGAATCTCTCGCAGACCTGCCTCATCATCCTCTCCTTTCTCAATGAAAAGCGTCTCACATTCAGAAAAGTAGCCACTGCAGCAGGAATCGGTCAGGATGAGCGGCGACCAGCCCAGCTTCACCATGCCCCGGTAGAGGAAAAAAGCACCAACGGGGCCGTCCGTCTCTCCTCTCTCCCCCGCGAGAAATCCGGTATAGATGAAGACCCGGCCACGGTCAAGGGCGAGAAAAGCTTCCGCTGCACGGCGGCACCAGGGCTGCTGATAATGATTATACAGCTTGTCCATGCCCCGTGTTGAGCGGGAAAGGATAACATCGTCAACGGTCTTATTCATAATATTCACTGTCTCTGCGGTCCGACACAAACATGTACCCCGGTGAGTGGGTAATGGCGAAAGGGATCTTGATATTGCGCAGCACATTCTGCGGCGTCACCCCGCAGGCCCAGAAAACGGGAATCTCATCCGCTTTAATTTCCACGGGATCGCCGTAATCAGGTCTGGCGATATCTTTAATACCAATCATTTCTGGATATCCCACCTGCACCGGCATTCCATGGGTCCTGGGGAAATGGCTGGTAACCACGCAGGCCTTTGCCACCAGATCACGACGGATGGGTCGCATGGATACCACCATGTTGCCGTGGAAGATATCCACCGGCGTCAGCGGCAGGCTGGTGTCATACATCGCCACGTTGATCTTCCGGGCCATGTGCCGCAGAGGAATCCCCTCCTGCACCATCCGCGCCTCAAAGGAGAAGCTGCAGCCAATGAGAAAGAAGACCATATCCTCAGTGTAGTATTTCTCCATATCCGCCACCCGCGCCACCCGCTCTCCGTTCTCGAAGATATCGTAGGAGGGGAGTTCATTGAGCAGATTGGCCCCGTCCGCCAGCACCGAGGTGCGATACCCGCCCCTCACCGTCTCAAGCACCGGCACCGGCGCGGCATTGGCCCGGGCAAACTCTTCGAAATGTCCGGCATACTCCCCGGGCAGTACCAGCATATTGGCTTGAACAAAACCGTCACAGTATCCGGCGGTGGGTGCATTGAACTCACCGCTCGCGATCTTCTTCCGGAACTCGGCCGGGGTTATTACTGAGGTCATTTTCTCCTCTTAAAAGTTTTCAGGAAATAAGGGAACATCAAAGTTATACCTGCGGTACATTTCCTTCTGCGCCTTGAATATGAACGAAATACAAGATTCTTCAAGGTATCCCTCTGGGAAAGATGGAACGGCAAAAGTTTTCTTTGCCAGCGAAATACACTAAACAGAGGAAAAAGGACAGTTTATATAAAAAAGATTTCGCGTGGTTAGCGTGTTTCGCTGGCCATCCAGTCTTTATCTTTCCGCCTTTTGCCTTTCCCTTTCTCCCTCCTCCCTTTTTCCGTTCTTCGCGGTAAAAAAAATCAGCCCCCCATCATCATCGGCAGCACCGTCACAATCTGCGGAAAAATCGAAATCAGCACCAGCCCCAGCATGAGAAGCAGGAAAAAGGGCAGTGCCGCCGCAGCAATACGCAAAATGTCAATCCCGGTCAACCCCTGAATAACAAAGAGATTAAAACCAACCGGCGGCGTAATCTGCGCCATCTCTACCACGATAACCACAAAGATGCCAAACCACAGGACATCAATTCCTGCCTGTTCCACCATCGGCATGATAACCGAAGTCGTCAGCACCACCACCGAGATGCCGTCGAGAAAACAGCCCATGACAATAAAGAAAACTGTCAGTGCAGCGAGCAGGGTGTAATGCGACAACCCCATGCCGCTGATCCACATTGCCAGCATTTTGGGAATACCGGTAAAGCCCATCGCCACCGTGAGGAACGCAGCCCCGGCAAGAATAAAAGAGATCATGCAGGAGGTTTTCGTTGCCCCGAGCAGACCGTCAATAAAATTCTGCCAATTAAGGTCCCCGCTCCACGCTGACAACCCCAGCGACAGTACCACGCCGACAGCAGCGGCGTCGGTAGGCGAGGCAATCCCTGAATATATTGAACCAATCACCCCGAGGATCAACAGCGTCACCGGCATAAGCAACGTCAATCCCTTCAGTTTGCCACGCAGACTGACCTCTACCTTCTCTTCCGGAATCGCCTCGGGGTGGAGCAGGGAGTAGACCGTCACATAAGCAATAAAAAGCCCGATCAACAGGACCCCGGGCAGCACCCCCGCGACGAACAGCCGCGCAATCGACTGCTCGGTTGCCACTCCGTAGACAATAAGAATAATGGAGGGCGGGATGAGCAGCCCGAGGGTGGCCGAACCGGCAAGAGAACCGAGAATCAGCGATTCGGGATAGCCTCGCCGTTTCAGCTCGGGGATACTCATCTTGCCAATGGTCGCCGCCGTGGCCGCCGAGGAACCGGAGACCGCCGCAAAGAGCGCGCAGCCGAGAATATTCACATGCACCAGCCGTCCGGGAAGATGAGTCAGCCAGGGTGCAAGTCCGGCAAACATGTCCTCGGAAAGCCGCGAACGGAAAAGAATTTCCCCCATCCAGATAAAAAGCGGCAGAGCGGCCAGCGACCAGCTGTTGCTCGCCCCCCACACCGTGGTCGCCAGCACACTGCCGAGGGGCGCATCGGTAAACAGCGCCATCCCGGCAATACCAACGACAAAAAGAGAAAAAGCCACCCACAGTCCGCCCGCAAGCAGGGCAAAAAGCAGAACCAGTAGAAAAAGGGCAAGAAACAATTCCGGCATCAGATCCCCTCCTCATTGCCGGTCACATCTTCGGCCCCGTCCCTCTGGGACGATACCGGAAGATGTCCGGTGATACGGAGAACAAAGTCATCAATCAGCGCCACGGTAAGAATCAACAGCCCGAAAAACATGAAAAACTGAGGAATCCACAAAGGTACTGCAATCATCCCGGCGGAGAGATCGTGATACGTCCACGACTCCAGCACCAGCATCGCGGCGTACCAGGTAAAGTAGGCGGTAACGGCGGAAGCCACAGCGAAACACCAGATATCCACCCAGGGTTGCAACCGGTCCGGGAGATGCGAAGTAACCAGTGAAACGCGGATATGTCCGCCCTGCCGCAGGGTCCAGGCCAGAGAGAGGAACGCTCCACCCGCAAGCAGAAAGCCGGTGAAGTCGGCGTAGGAGGGAATGGTCATACCGATGGCATGGCCGGTGGTGACAATGGAAATACGGTCAATCAGATTGAGTCCCACCTGAGAAACAACCAGCAGACAGATCGCTGCGATACAGCCGGCACCAAGCCAGCCGCCAAGGGTATAAAGGCCATTAAGAAACCTGCGCATGAGAAATCCCGGGTACGCCACCGCTGAAGAGCGATGCCAGTGAATAACAACCGCCGGCCCGCAAAGAGACCGACGGCACAACGAGCAGTTTACTCAGCAGTAAGCTTCCGATACTCCTCAACCAGCTTCTTTCCATCCGGACCGGCATCCTTCTGCCAGTCGAGAATCATCTTGTCGCCGATCTTTTTCAGTCCGGTCATCAACTCGGCAGAGGGATGAACCATTTTCATGCCATTTTCTTCAAGAATTTTTGTCTTGGCGACCGTCTCCGCCCGGCTCATCTCCCAGCCACGCTTTTCCGCCTCGGCAGCCGCATCCAGCACAACCTGCTGAGTCTTCTTATCAAGTTTGCGGAAGGCCCGCTTGTTGACCACTACCACGTTTTTCGGCAGCCATGCCTGAATGTCACTATAATAGTTAACAAAGTCCCACGATTTTGAGTTGGCCCCGGTGGAGGGAGACGTCATCATTGCCTCAACACGTCCAGTGGCAAAAGCCTGCGGAATATCAGGCACTTCCACTGCTGTAGGCGCAGCGCCAAGTTCTCTGGCCAGCGTCTCCTGAGTTGCATTGTAGGCACGAAATTTAAGTCCTTTGAGATCGTTAACCGTCTTGATCTCCTGCCTGGTATAGAGATTCTGTGGCGGCCACGATACAGAGAAGAGCGGAATCATCCCCTCTTTATCAAACAACCGCACTACAATCGGTTTCTGCACCTGCCACAGTTTCTCTGCCTGGTCATAGTTGGTGGCAAAAAAAGGCTGAGAGTCTGCCCCGAAGATCGGGTTCTCATTGGAAATGCGAGAAAGAAAAAATTCCCCAATGGGCACCTGGCCGCCGCGCACGGCGTTTTTAATCTCCGCATGTTTAAACAGCGAACCGGCAGAATGCACCTTGATCTTCAACTCGCCACCACTCTTCTTCTCTACCTCTTTGGCAAATTCAATGATATTCTGGGTGTGAAAGGTCTTGTCGGGATAAGGAGTAGGCATATCCCAGGTGACAGCGAAGGCGGCGCCACTGAGAATAAGAGTGGAACTCAGGCCGGCAATCCCGGCAGCGATATTTTTCGATACGTTCATAACTGTTCTCCATTTGCTTATTGAGTGTTCAGAGTACCCCGCACAATGCGAAGTCTGCTCCGGTCATTGCTGCAGCCTCAGTTGAGAAGATTACACGCGGCAAGACGCAGGGCCAGCGCCTCCTTCGATGATTGGACTTCACAAATCTGCCCGCACATCTGCTGGAAGTGGTGTTCATGGTTGCGCCGCACCTGCTCCGCTGCGGCCGCGGTGAGCGGTTTGAAGAAAATCTCCGCTCCTGGTCCCAGCCTGCCGAGGGTGGACAGGTCAGAGGAAATAACGGTGGCAATCTTTGGATACCCGCCGGTGATCTGATGGTCATTGAAAAGTATAATCGGCATCCCGTTGCCCGGCACCTGGATAGAGCCGGTGACAATCCCGTCGGAGACGAGGTTGAAGCCACGGCTGCTGTGCCTCAGCGCCGGCCCTTCCAGACGCAGCCCCATGCTGTTGGACTGAGCTGTTACCGTATAGCGGCTGGCATAAAATATCTCGCGGGCCTCTGCGGTAAAATACTCCTCCTGCGGTCCCGGGACCACGCGGATCATGGTACTGCCATCAGTTCCTCCCCGATAAAACCAGCCGGCAAGCAGTCGTTCCGGCCGTGTTACAACACCCTCCAACTCAAGAGGAAGGGAGTCACCCGCTTGCAGACGCCTCCCCTCGAAGCCGCCAAATTTTCCGGCGAGACAGGTGCAGCGACTGCCAAGAATTTTCTCCACCGCAAAGCCGCCCTCCACCGCAAGCACACAGCAAAAACTGTTGCTGAACGAACCAACGGCAAACCGGGTTCCCCGCTCAAGACGCACGCTCTCCCCGGCAGGAATCAGCCGTTTTTTCTTCGCGCCCGGCACCTCAATTTCCAGGGCGACTTCGGCTCCGGCCAGGGCAATTCGCACAGAATCAGTCGCCACCTCAAAAGCAGGGCCGCTGAAGATAATATCCAGCCCTTCCATTCCCTCTTCGTTGCCAACAAGGCGGTTGGCGAGACGCAGGGCATCAGCATCGCGCACCCCGCATACCGGCACTGCCATCGCCTGGCAGCCGAATCGTCCGAGATCCTGTACGGTGGTGCAGAAGCCACCCTCTGTTACCTTCATCAGTGCGCTCATTTTCCTGCCTCCCACTGCAGTTCATACTCTCCACGGGCCACCGCCTCTGCAATACGTTCATGCTCTACACGCCCCACCGCCTGAAAGCGAATGGTGTCACCGGGGGTGAAAAGAGAAGGCGGATCACGGCGCACATCAAAAAGCGGTGCTGCAGTATTGCCGATCACATTCCAGCCACCTGGACTCTCCACCGGATAGATAACCCCGGAACCCTGTGCGACCGCCACAGATCCCGCAGCCAGCTTCGTGCGCGGACTGGTGCGCCGTGACACCTGCTGAAACTGCGGAAGATCCCCGAAGTAAAGCAGCCCCATGGTGAAGCCAATCATGTAGATAAAAAGCTCAGTATCAAAGAGAATCTGCCGAATTTCGAGTTCACTGCGCTGCAGCTGCGTCGAGAGATCGGCAAGATCCCAGGCAAATTCGCTGTCACAGCAGAGCGGCATCAGCCAGCGTTTCACCTCACGCTCAACGTTGCTGCCCCCCTCGACAAGCCCGGCCAGCGCATCTTTTAACTCCTCCGCACTGGTCTGCAGCGGGTTGTAGTGAACCAGCAGTGAGCGATAGGTCGGCACCGTCTCCACCACTCCGGGCAGCGCCGCACGACTCACTGCCTCCTTCAGTTCCACCACCCTGAGGCAGAGATCCCGATCCACCACCTCGCCAAACTGCACACAGAGGGCAGTATCCCCGCAGGAAAGAAATTCAAGAGCAAGAGGCACAGCCATCACTTCGCCTCAAGCATGGCACGGATGGTGGCAATCTGCTTCACGCCGGACTCGTTATCACCATGCACACAAATACTGTCCACCGGAAATTTCAGCTCTTTGCCGGTAATCGCGACGATAACACCTTTTTCGCAGAGAGTGCTGACACGTTCACGTATCCCCGCGCCATCAAGAACAGCTCCCTCAAGCGCACGGTTGCGCAGGGCACCATCCTCTTCGTAAGCACGGTCGGCAAAAGCCTCCAGATACAAAGCTATTCCCCGCTTCGCCGCCATTTCCTGATGGTGCTCATAACGGGCGGTGGCCTGCAGCATCAACCGCACCTGCGGATTGTATGCACCCACGGCATCCATCACCGCGCCGAGAACAGCATCGTCACGCATCATCGTATTGTACAGCGCCCCGTGGGGCTTCACGTAGGAAAGCTGCGTGCCCGACGCCCGGCAGAAGGCATCAAGTGCCCCCGCCTGATAGAGGACAATGCCCCGCACCTCCCCGGGCAACAACCCCATGTTCCGCCGGCCAAAGCCCTGCAGATCCGGATAGCCGGGATGGGCTCCGATCTCCACACCGTGCTCCTTTGCCAGACGTACCGTTTCTGCCATTACACCCGGGTCACCGGCGTGGAATCCGCAGGCGATATTCGCCATGTGGACGTGGGGCATAATGCCTTCGTCCCAGCCAAAAGAGTAGCGGCCGAAACCTTCCCCCATATCACAGTTGAGTTTCATATTTGACTCCTTTAAATTTGAGGGTGCCTTGAAGCAGCTTGTATTTCGTTCAGATTCGAGGCACAGAAAAAAAATCAGGGCAGACAAGACAGCTGAAGAAGTTCTCTCCCCGCTTTACCCTTCCACCCGGTTTCGCCCCTTTTGCTTCGCGCGGTAGAGTGCCTGATCGACCCGATTGAGAAAATCTTCCTCTGAGATTTTCTCATCGCAGAAGGTACTGCAGCCGAAACTCATCGTCACCCATGGACTATTGGCTCCTGAGTCATGGGGGATGTGCTGCTGCTCTACCTTCTCCCGCAGTAACTCCGCAACTGCTCGACAACCCTCTGCGCTGGTTTCCGGCAGAAGGAGAATAAACTCCTCACCGCCATAGCGGGCGAGCAGGTCTCCGGGACGCTTGATCACCTCGGCGAGGGCCCTTGCAACGAGGCGCAGACAGTTGTCGCCTGCCGGATGGCCGTAGTGGTCATTGTAGCACTTAAAATAATCGATATCGCAGAGAATCATGGAAAAAGAATTCCCATTTCGCGAGGCGCGGTGAAACTCCCGATGATATGTCAGGGAGAAACGGCGCCGATTGGCGAGCTCTGTGAGACTGTCCACCTCAGCCAGCCGTTCCACAGCACCAAAGGAACGGATGAGCTGACGGCCAAAGAAGAGGATGAGTGCCGCACCCACCCCGCCAGTCAGCAGCATATTGACCGCCAGTGGCCAGCGGTGCTGTTCGGGAACACGAAAATTCACGCTGATCCCGCCCCGGATATCACCCAATTTATAGCCCTGCGCCCTGTGGCAGGGAAGACAGCTCTCCACGGTATACAGCGGCGCGATATAATGAAACTTCTTCGCTTCATTGTCCACAGACCAGAACTCCTTTACCCCCTTCTTTTCAAAATCCTCAAGAGCGCGTTTCTCCCAGGGCCTGGCCACATTGCCGGGGCGAATGGGCTTGAGGCTGGTGATATGGAAATCGACGAGTTTATCCGCACTGGCCACCTCAGAGATGAGGCGGGTCATAAAGGCGGGGTTGATCATGGTCAGCTTCACTCCTCCACGGGTGACGACATCCCGCAGAGGAGTCTTCAGCCACGGATTGGGCTGAATTTTATCGCTCACCGGAACATAGACACCGCCATGTTGGGCGTTCCAGAGGCGGGTGATAACCACCATTTCAAAAAAGGACCGGGCGGCGCGAACATTCTCTTCAGTGTGAAAGGCCCGATCACGGGACAGATTCCAGGAGAACAGGCCACATATCAAAAGAATCCAGAGAAGGGTTATGGCAAGAAGGACACCCCAGCGGATTCGATTCCCCCTGTGGCGTTTAATATCGCCCGTACTGTCACCATTCCCTCCATCGGGAGATGTGAAAATAAATTTACTGTTTATTCCTTTCATACCGTCGCACTCTTCTTACATATCCCCGCCATCATCTGCGGCACGGCCGCCAGGCTCACCGTATCCTCTACCGGAAAGCAGGCGAGCAGGCGACCGTCAAACATCACACCAATACGGTCGGAAAGGGTCAACGCCTCGGCAAGGTCGCCGGTTACAAGAAGAATCCCTGCAGCTTCGCGAGCTTTGAGAAGGAGCTTCCACACCTCTTCCATGGCAGAGATATCAAGTCCCTGAGTGGGCTGCTCGGCGACGATGAGTCGCGGTTTGCGATAAAATTCACGGGCGAGGACCATCTTCTGCAGATTTCCGCCGGAGAGCTGCCAGGCAGCAGCAGAGAGATCGGGCGGGCGAACGTCGAAGGTCTTGAGCAGATATTCCGCACGTTTACGCGCCTCTTCCCGAAAAAGAAAAAGTTTCCCGGGGCCGCCGGAGAAACTGCGGCGGGTGGTAAGGAGGAAATTGTCGAGCAGATCAAGGCTCGGACAGGTGGCAAGACCCTGGCGGTCCTCAGCAATCCAGGCAAGGGTGTTGTCGGGATCGTCGGCTGCGGTGCGGAAGAACTCCCCCCACTCCCGGCCAAAGATGCGCACCGTACCGGAGTGTGGTTTGCACAGGCCGCAAACCGTCTCCACCAGCTCCTTCTGCCCATTACCCGCCACGCCGACGATACCGAGAATTTCCCCCTGACGCAGTTCAAACGACACCCCGTCACCCCGTTCACCACAACCAAGGCCATGAAGGGAGAGGACCTGCTGACGGATCTCCACCGGTTTTTTTTCCACCTCAAGCAGCACCTTCCGGCCCACCATCCGCTCAGCCAGCTCGGCGGTGGATGATACCTCGATGACCGGCACGGTGTCCACAATCTCACCCCGGCGCAGAATGGCAATATCATCAGCCACCGACATCACCTCTTCGAGCTTGTGGCTGATAAAGACAATTCCCTTGCCCTGCGCCAGCATCAGGCGCATGGTGGCAAAGAGGTTCTCCGCCTCTGCGGGAGTGAGTACGGCGGTGGGTTCATCAAAAATCAGGACCTCAGACCTGCGGTAAAGCAGTTTGAGGATCTCCACCTGCTGCCGCTCACCCATGGAGAGGTCGCGGATCACTGCGGAAGGCTTCACGGACATGCCGAACTGCGAAGCCAGGGCCTTCACCTCCGCCTCAATCCTCCGCCGATTGATCAACATCTGCCTGTGACCGAGGAAGACATTCTCCGCCACCGTCATCGCCTCCACCAGCTTGAAATGCTGATAGACCATGCCAATACCGGCAGCAATCGCCTCCTCCGGCGAGGTGAGCTGCAACACCCGGCCACGGGCAGAGACAGTGCCGGAATCCGGCCGCAGCTGTCCGGCGAGAATTGACATCAGAGTCGATTTCCCCGCGCCGTTTTCTCCGAGCAGAGCGAGCACCCGGCCACCGACAATCTCCAGGCTCACATTGCTGTTCGCCCGAACCCTGCCAAAGGATTTGCTGATCCCTTCCAGCCGGATCAACGCCTCACTCACGGCCGTTCCCGTGCGGCAAGAGGTTCAACAAAGGTCGTTTCAGTGTCCCAGGGAAAGAGAATCCACGTCTCCTGACTGACCTCTGTGACAAAGGTATCCACCAGCGGCTTGCCGGCGGGCTTGGCATAAACGGTGGCAAAGTGTGCTTTAGGAACGAGATTCTTCACGAGCTGCGCAGTGTTGCCGGTGTCAACAAGGTCGTCAATCAACAGCCACCCCTCGCCATCTCCGCCACCAGTAAATCCCTTGAGAATTTGCGCCTCACTCTTTTTATCTTTCCAGTCGTAGCTGGAAATGCAGATGGTATCCACCTTGTGGATATCCAGTTCGCGGGCGATGATCGCCGCCGGGACAAGACCGCCGCGGGTAATGGCGATGATCCCCTTAAAGAATTTCCCGGTATCAAGCAGCAGCCATGACAGGGCGCGCGCGTCCCGATGGAGCTGGTCCCAGGAAATCGGGTAAGTTCTCTGATACTTGTTGCTCATTTCGTACTCCTGTCAGGGGACAATTTTATTATAGAAGTCAGCATATTACAATTAGATTACCTGTTATGGAACCCTCCGCCACGCGGTCTGGTTATTTAACGCGCTGGAAACAGCTCGCTTTTATAAATATCGGGGAAGTAAAAACGATCCATTCCGGATCTCCTCTCTGTCCTTTTCACATCTCCTCCGCAAGACTCAACACCTACTCCCCCGGCTCCACATTCACGCCAAGCGCTGCCGGAGCCGCATTGCTTTTGCGCCGTGCGGAGGAGAAGACGAGGACAATCACCGTTAAAGCATAGGGCAGCATCAAAAGCAGGGAAGAGGAGACGTGCGCACCCGATGCCTGCAGGCGAAGCTGCAGCGCCATCACCCCGCCGAAAAGCCACGCACCAAAGACTGCCCGGCCCGGCCGCCAGAAGGCAAAGATAACCAGCGCAACAGCAATCCATCCGCGTCCACCGGAGAGCGAACTCGTCCACAAATGGGTATAGGCCAGCGACAGACAGGCCCCGCCCAGTCCCATAAAAAAGCCGCCGGCAAGAATGCCGAGCCAGCGCAGACGCTGCACGTTGAGCCCGGCAGCCCGTGCCGCTGCGGGATTCTCTCCGACGGCGCGCAGCCCGAGGCCAATCCCGGTACGATGAAAGAAAAACCACAGTATCGGCGGCAGCAGATAGCTCAGATAGACGAGCGGATCGTGGTTGAAGAAGATCTCCCCGAGAGCTGGAATGCGGGAGAGTCCCGGCAATGCCACCGCCGAGAAACCGGGGGCTTTCGTTCCTACATACGGAGTACCAAGGTAGTTGGCAAGACCGCTGCCGAGAAGAGTCAGTGCCAGTCCCGAGACCACCTGATTCCCCTGAAACCAGAGACAAACCACACCGTGCAGTGAAACCACCAGCATCCCGACCACCCCCGCCACAACAAAGGCAAGCCATGGACTGCCGGTCGCGGCAGCAACAAAAAAGGCGGAGAACGCACCAAGCATCATAACCCCTTCCACCCCGAGATTAAGCACCCCGGACTTCTCTGTAATGATCTCTCCGAGGGTGGCGTAGAGCACCGGCGTACCGCTCAAAACGGTAGCCGCCAGCAACGGGATAAGGATATCAAAATTCATGTCCGCCCCTTTCGCACAATGCGATATTCAAGGAAAAGCCCTGCCGCGAGTACCATAAGAAGAATGGAACCCTCAAGGATGTCGCCGAAATCCGCCGGGACCTGCAGATCAAGCTGCAGACTTTCTACTCCCACACGCAGCCCTGCAAGAAGGAAGGAGGTTACAGCAATGCCAGCCGGGTTGAGTCGTGCCAGCCACGCCACCACTATAGCTGTATAGCCATAGCCCACAAGCATGGAGGGCTGCAGCTGATTGACCGTGGCCGACACCTCCACAAACCCGGCCCATCCGGCCAGCCCTCCGCTGATCGCCATCACGAGGCAGACGAGAAAATCCACCCGGATTCCGGCATAACGGGCGGCATTCATATTCTCTCCCGCAGCCTTGATTTCATAGCCGATGCGGGTATAGCGGAAGAAAAGCAGCAGGAGAATACCAAGAACGATACAGTGAACCAGACCCCAGTGGACAGAGGCCGCGTCGGAAAGCGGACCGATGATGGCGGCATCGCTGAAGGCGGCGCTGACAGCAAAGCCGTGGCTGTTGGGGTCACGCCATACACCGAGCACGAGATACTGCAGCAGATAGACCGCGATATAGTTGAACATCAGGGTAACAATAATCTCATTGGTGTGCATCTTCTGGCGCAGCAGCGCCGGAATAAGTCCCCAGATGCCGCCAGCACAGGCTGCAGACAACGCCATCAGCGGCAGCACCGCCCAGGAAGGCCAGTCTGGGAAAGCGAGGGCCACCCCGGTGGCACCTATCGCCCCGAGGGCATACTGCCCCTCCGCACCAATGTTCCACACCTTGAGGCGAAAAGCCACCGCCACCCCGAGGGAGCAGAGGAAAATGGGAATCGCCTTGAGCACACTGTCTTCCAGCGCCCAGCGGGAGCCGAAGCCTCCTTTAAAGAGAGTGGAGAAACCGGCAACCGCCGGAGTTCCGCCGAGACTCAGCAGAATCCCGCTGAACAGCAGGGAAAGGAGAATGGCTGAGACGAAAACAGCGACGGCTCCCGAAAAGGAGATCCGTCGCGTTCGCTTGAGAATTTGCAACTGCATAAAGGCGTCTTTGGTGTTGCCGGGCTGCCTGAAAGGCAGTCCGACGGCAAAGGATGAGTCGGGACTCCGGCCCCGGTGAAACAACTTTTCAGAATATTTGCTGAACCTTTACAGGCTGTGCAAATATTTTGAGATTTCAATCAGCTTCGTCGAAAAAGGAGAATGTTCCCTCCTGTCTCGACGAAGCTGAAAAAAGATCTTAATCACTTCAGCGTGCCAGTTACCCCTTTGACAAACCAGTTCATATTCAGCAACTGGTCGTCAGGGGCAACCTGACCGACGGGAACCATCTCCTTACCCTGCTGGTCAAAAATTGGTCCGGTGAAGACTTTCAGGCTGCCGTCAATAATCTGTCCTTTGAGATTGTCGACATTCTTGCGTACCGCCTCGGGAACCATATCACCGTATGGGGAGATATCCACCACGCCAGTCTCCATGCCAAGCCACACCGACTCCGGTTTCCACGTTCCGTCCTGAACCTCTTTCACCACCTTCGTGTAATAGGGTGCCCAGTTCCACACCGCCGAGGTGAGATGGGCTTTGGGCGCAAAGGACTTCATATCAGTATTGTAGCCGACAGAATAGACTCCAGCCTCTTCAGCAGCCTCCTGCGGACCGGGGGAGTCCTGATGCTGAGCAAGCACATCGGCCCCCACATCAAGCAATGATTTGGCAGCCTCCTTCTCCGTTGCAGGGTCATACCAGCTGTTGGTCCACACCACCCGCACCTGCACCTTCGGGTTCACCGACTGAGCCCCGAGGGTAAAGGCGTTGATGCCACGAATTACCTCGGGAATGGGCATCGCCGCTACATAGCCGAGAATATTTGACTTCGTCATCGAACCGGCCACAACCCCGGTGAGATAACGACTCTGGTAGATACGACCAAAGTAGTTGCCCATATTTTTCGCCGTCTTGTAGCCGGAGCAATGCAGGAAAGCAACCTTCGGGAACTTCTTCGCCACCTTGAGCAGAGGATCCATATAACCAAAGCTGGTGCCAAAAATTACATCGTAGCCTTTGCGCGCCATCTTCAAAGCGACCCGTTCCGAGTCTGGCCCTTCCGGCACCGACTCCACAAAGGAAGTGGTTACTCCCTCCATTTTCTCCACCGCTTTGCGCCCTTCATTATGCGCGTAGGAGTAACCGGCGTCGCCGACGGGCGAGATATAGATAAAACCGACCTTCACCTCTTTTGCGGCAAAAGAGGCCGCCGGGATGGCAAGGGCAAGCGCTGTAAGAGCGATGATGAGACGTTTCAGTTTCATGTTTTCTCCAAAGTTGTACTGGTGGATTTCTCTTAAGGGAACCTTGAATAATCTTGTATTTCGTTCATATTCAAGGCACAGGAAAAAAATTCCCGCAGGGGAATAACTGATATCTTGACGTCTCGTCTCCCGCTTTGTCGGAGGATAAATTTTTAACCGTAACGAAGAAGATGGGCGAAAGACTGGTTATTCAAGATTCCCTTGAGTAAACTGCCGATCTTTACAGCACCTGCTTGAGGAAAAGTTTCGCCCTCTCCTCCCGCGGTGCGGTGAAGAAATGTTCCGGCGTCCCCTCCTCGACAATTTTCCCTTCATCCATAAAGATCACCCGATCGGCAACCTCACGGGCGAAGCCCATTTCGTGGGTAACAACCACCATGGTCATCCCCTCGCGGGCGAGCTGTTTCATGACATCAAGCACCTCGCCAACCATCTCCGGGTCGAGGGCAGAGGTCGGTTCGTCAAAAAGCATCACTTTCGGATCCATGGCCAGCGCACGGGCAATTGCCACCCGCTGCTGCTGTCCGCCGGAGAGTCGGCTGGGATATTCATCTACCTTGGCATGGATGCCGACCTTTTTCAGCAGCGCCTCCGCCTTGATCAAGGCTTCCTTCTTTGAGCGGTGGCGCACGCGGTACTGGGCAAGGGTAAGATTCTCCAGCACCGTCTTATGGGGAAAGAGGTTGAACTGCTGGAAGACCATTCCCACTTCAGCGCGGACTTTATTCATATTGACGTGACGATCGGCAAGATCCTGGCCGTCAATACGGATATGGCCTTCGGAGAAATTTTCGAGTCCGTTGAGACAGCGCAGAAAGGTGGATTTTCCCGAACCCGACGGCCCGACAATAACCACAACCTCGCCCGATTTCACATGGAGGGTTACCCCGTCCACGGCACGTACTTCTCCGCTGCCGGTATGAAAAACTTTGATGACATTCTCTGTTTTAATCACTGATTCGAAACCTCCGCTCCATGTAATAGACAAGCTGCGACAGCAACGTGGTGATGACAAAATACATCGCCGCAACCGAGATCCATATTTCGAAGGTGGCAAAGGTGGAACTGGCGATATCACGACCGGCTTTGGTGAGATCAATGATACTGATAATAGAGACCAGGGAAGAGTCCTTGATCAGACTGATAAACTGCCCGGCAAGCGGCGGCAGAATTTTCTTAAATGCCTGCGGCAGAACGACATCCTTCATCGTCTGAAAAGAATTCATGCCAAGGGAGCGCGCCGCTTCTGCCTGCCCTTTGGGGATTGCCTGGATGCCCGCACGGATAATTTCCGCCACATAGGCTCCGGCAAAGAGCGACAGCGCACCGATTCCACAGACTTCGCGGTTGAGATTATAGACAGTGCCAATGAGGAAATAGGCAATATAGATCTGCACCAGGAGCGGCGTGCCGCGGATCACCTCAATATAAAGGCCAGCCAGTCCGCGCAGGGTAAAATTACTCGACAGCCGGCAGAGTCCGGCCACCATGCCGATAATCAACGCGACCACCGAAGAGACCGCCGATATCCAGATGGTCACCCACAGTCCCTTCATCAGCTGCCCCGTCTTCCACTGGTGGAGGTAGCCTGCGGTGTCGTCGTCGAAGAGCTCTTCGCCTGCCTTCACCCGCAGATCCTTCGCATCCACGGTGAGAGAGGCCTTCTCGCCACTTTCCGAGGTGAGAAGCACCGTGGCAGAATCGCCCTCTACAGTTATTGCCGTAACGGTGCTGTCAAACGGTGCTTTTACGGGAGTGTCTGCCTTGTAAAAAAAGTAGCGGGGAATATTCTGCCATCCCCACTGATACTCCACATTGTTCACCGCATACCACATCTGGCCAGCCCCTGCGAGCAGGATTACCACCAGCAGGAGCCGCCAGAACCAGCCGTGTTGTTGATATTTCAAGATACTGTCCCGTCTTATTTAAGTTCTTTCAACCAGTCGTTGCTTTCAAACCACTTCTTGTAGATTTTGTCATACACACCATCGTTTTTGATGACGAGAACGAAGTTGTTGCACCAGTTGAGAAAGTTGGGATCGTCGCGACGAATAGCAAAGGAGACAGGCTCTTTAGTCACCTGTTTGTCGAGGTGAACCAGCTTGTCACCACCCATTTTTTGAATGGCAACAGCATTGTAAGGCATATCATAGCAGAAGGCATCAACCTTGCCGTTCATAACTTCCATCACACCTTCCTGCTGCGTTTCGTAAGCAACATATTTGGCGTTCTTCAGCAGTTTCCGTGCGGTAAACTCACCGGTGGTACCAATGGTGGAGGCAACGGTATATTTAGAATCATTGAGATCCAGATAGCTTTTGATGGTATCAGCATTTTTCTTGTTGATAAGGGCACTCTGACCGATCCAGATATAGGGATCAGGGAAGTTGAAGCGGAGATTTCGTTTGCTGGTGAGGGTCATCCCGGCAATAATGATGTCAAACTTGTCGGTGAGCAGTCCGGCGATAAGACCGTCGAACTCAATATTAACAACCTTCAGTTTCACGTCCATCGCCTTTGCCATGCTTTTGGCAATATCCATATCAAAACCGATGATTTCCCCTTTGGTATCCTTCATCTCAAAAGGCATGTAGCCTGATGCAGTCCCCACTCGCAGCACGCCCCGTTTTTGAACGGCAGTGAGTGTATCCAGGGCGGCGGCAGAGCTGATAAAAGCCAGGCTCATGACGAGAACCGCGAACAGCGCAGTCAATTTTTTCATTACATCTCCTCTTACAAAATTGTTTGAATTGCCAACCTGAATTGATTGACGTTAAGCCCATCCCAATACCAGTTTTTTCTTGAAAATTCAAGGGAGTTCTACCCTGCAACTGTCAATGAAATGGAGGGAAAAGAAGAGTGAAACAGCAACGCGTCAAACCCTTTTGCGGAAAAAGATATCACACCCCGCCCGATTGAGGTACCCTGCCTGCAGACCGCAAAAAAATCCAGGGAAAAACCATGTACTACCAATATAAAGACTACCTCCAGCACCGCTACGGCGAAGTGCTGTACCGTGTCCCGCTCGACGCCGGCTTCACCTGCCCCCACCGTCGACGCGATGGCTCCGGCGGCTGCTCCTTCTGCCCCCCGGACGGCGCCCGTGCAGTACAGCTCGGCAACGCCGTCAGCCTTGAAGAGCAGATTGAGCGCGGGGTACGTTTTGCCCGCCGCCGCTACCACGCCACCGCCTTTATGGCCTATCTTCAAGCCTTTACCACCACGTTTTGCAGCCACGGGGAACTGCGCGCTCTGGTGGCCCGCATCACCGCCGCGCAGAAGTTTCGCGCCATCGCCTTCGGAGTTCGTCCGGACTGTCTGCCGCCGCAGGTGGTGAAGTGGCTTGCAGAGCTGCAACAGGAGGGAAAATTCGACATCTCCGCCGAACTTGGCGTGCAGACTGCCAGTGACGAAACACTGCGCCGCGTTCATCGCGGCCACGACTGGAACTGCAGCCGGGACGCCATTGAGCGTCTTGCTGCTGCGGGAATCTCAGTAACCGTCCACCTCATCATCGGCCTGCCCGGTGAAAGCCGCGCCGACTGGCTGCGCACGGTTTCCCTGCTCGCAGCCCTGCCGATTACCGCCCTCAAGCTGCACAATCTGCACGTCATAACCAACACCGATCTGGCGCGTGAATGGCAGGCGGAGCCCTTTCCACTGCTCAGCGAGTATGACTATATTGAGGAACTGCTCGCCATCCTGCCACAGATTCCCGCCCATATTCCCCTGATGCGCCTCACCACCGATACCCCGGACGACCAGCTCCTCGCACCCCGCTGGAGCATAACCAAGGGGCAGTTCCGCAAAGCACTGGTTCGGCAGATGGCGGCCCGGGGCGTGGCCCAGGGATCTGCACTGCGTACTGCCAGTCCCGAGACCATCACCCTTGAGAACGACGGCGACAGAGTGATCACCGACGACGGCTCCCCAACCTTCTTCAACTCCCAGGTGAAGGAGCACTACCACACCCTCGCCGGTGCGCGCTCGGAGGCCGAGCTGAAATATGTTGTACCGGGGAGGCTGCGCGAGCGGCTGGCGGCAGGACCCGTCTGTCTGCTCGATATCTGCTTCGGTCTTGGCTACAACTCGCTGCTCGCCTGCGAAACGGCGCTGTCTGTGGGGGGAGAACTGGAGATAACGGCACTGGAGATGGACAAAACGGTAGTACGCCGGGCGGCAGCAGAGCTGAGTGGAATCTCAAAGGTGCTGGAGTGGAACAAGGTATTGGAGGTGCTGCTGCAGAAGGGCTCCTGGCAATGCGGGAAAATCTCCATCACCATCCTCTGGGGCGATGCCCGCCACACTGCGACCCTTCCCGAGGTGCAGGAGGCACTCTTCCAGCTCATCTGGCTCGACGCCTTTTCCACCCAGAAAAACAGTGAGCTGTGGACGGTGGACTTCTTCCGCCGCCTCCACCCGCTGCTTACCGCCAACGGTGCCCTGCTCACCTACAGTGCGGCAATTCCGGTGCGCTCCGGACTGGCCGAAGCAGGCTTTGCGGTGGGAGAGACAGCGGCCTTCGCCCGGGATCGGGGCGGAACCCTCGCTGCACTGCGGGGGGGGGAAGCAGTGGGCGCACTGCCGGAGAGGGATGTCTTTCTCATGGGAACCCTGCGCGGGGTGCCCTATCGCGACCCGAACGGGGTGCGCACCTGCAAAGAGATTCTACGGGCACGGGAGGGGGAGATTCTGCAGCGAAAAGAGATGAAGAACAGCTAAAAAAAATGGCCGTGACACTGACAACGTGTCACGGCCATAAACTCTGTACCGATCGGAACATTTTTAAGGGTATCTTAAGGGGCCCTTAAATAATCTCCTCTTTCGTCCATATTCGATGTCCCCTTATTCAGGATCAGAGTAGAAGAGATACTGCGTCGAGTAGTCACTAAACTCAAAATAAATTCTCTTCTCATCGGAATCAATCTGCCCGTTCAAGTTGGCATCGAGCTTGCCGTAGCCATAGCGATAGGCACGGGCAACCTTGCCGCCCGTTTCTGCGGCGGTAGATATCTTATCAACTTTCATGATACGCTTCATCAGCTTGCCACCGGAATAGACTTCAAGAACGCCGTTGGTGCCCGTCCAGTTTTGAATGGAACGGCCAATCTTGTTCTGGGTCTCCTGAGTACACCCGGCAAGGGTGAGCAGGGCCACCGCGCCGAGAATAAGTGTTGTCTGTTTCATGGGAAATCTCCTTTGCTTTTTTGCAGGGTTCTTGTACGGCTACATTCTCCAGACTATAAACAATCTTGAGGTTCTGGGAAGGAAAGCTCTCAAATTTATGTCTTCTCCCCTCCCTCCTGACTCTTTGCAGAGTTTCGAAAACAAATCCTGCGAGAGCTCTTCTCTCGCAACCCATTGCGAATACACTCTCTTTGCCCTTTTCTGTATCTGGCGTTGCACAGAATCAGCCGAATGCTGATAAAAGTCTTCACTTTGCACAGGGGAAATTATCCCATGAAAAAAATAACACTGTTCCTCGGTACAGCTCTGACTCTGGGAGCTTTGGCAGTACCCGCATTTTCAGAAGAAAAAAAGGTGGGAAACAACACCATTACAGCAATTAAAGGCGTACAGGTCGGACAGAAAAGTGATCTGCAGTCCATGACGGGAGTCACCGTTATCCGTTTTGCCGGGCAGGGCGGAATCGCGGCCGTAGATGTCGAGGGTACGGCCTCAGGGACGCGGGAAACAGATCTGCTTGATCCGGTCAACCTTGTGCATCGCATCAATGCTCTTGTGCTCTCGGGCGGCAGCGCCTGGGGACTTGACGCGGCAGCGGGCGTTATAAGATGCCTCGAAGAGCAGGGTATCGGCTCCCCCGTGGGCAAAAACATGGTGGTGCCGATTGTCCCGGCACCGGTACTTTTTGATTTGAGTGCGGGGAGTTATCACGTTCGGCCCACTGCGGAATGGGGATACGAGACCTGTATAACGGCGAATTCCAAGGCGGTTGCCTCCGGGAATGTCGGCGCTGGAACCGGCGCGACCGTGGCCAGGGAAGGCGGGATGGGGAAGGCGACGAAAGGCGGCATCGGCTCAGCCCTGCGTACTCTCCCCGACGGAGGAAAGATTGGTGCCCTCGTGGCGGCCAACGCCTTTGGTGAGATCCGCAATGGCAGAAGAGAAATTGTTGCCGGAGTGCGCAGGGCAGAAAAGGGCGCCTGGACCCCGACTCTTGAATTCCTCCCCCGGAGAAAAGATGTTCGGGGCTTTTCCGGAAAGAACACCACCATCGGTGTGATCGTCACGGATGTTCCCCTGAGTAAAACTCAGCTGTCCAGGGTCGCACAGATGGCTCACGGCGGCATGGCCCGGGTTATATCCCACACAATGCATGACGGTGAGACCCTCTTTGTGGTATCAACAGCTCAGGAGGAGGTCACAGCCACTTCCGCAGAGGTAAATCTTATCGGTGCAGCTGCCGCCGATGTAACCGCTGCCGCCATTGAAGATGCAGTGAAACGTGCAGAATCCCACGGCGGTTTTGTCTCCGCAACTCAGTGGGGCGGGGAGTAAACAGGATAATGTTCATACAGCTGAACCTCTCTTTTTTTGTTATAATTGTCTCTTTTGCCTTCTTTGCCGCGATGGTTCACGGCACCATCGGTTTTGGCTTTCCGATGGTGTCAACGCCGTTGTTTGCACTTTTTTTTGATCTGCAGACCGCCATTGCCCTCACCCTGATCCCCACCCTGGCGATCAATCTGGTGAGCATTGCCGGCGAAGGGCATTTCCGGGAAGCGCTGCAGCGATTTTTCCCCCTCGCTCTGCTGGCGATGACAGGCAGTGCCATCGGCACGCAACTGCTGCTCCACAGCGCCAGTGACATCTTCAAACTTTTTCTCGCCGCGGCGATCCTGGTCTACCTCGGTCTTGATAAGATTAATATACGGATACACCAGACAACAGAGCATCCGCAGCTGGCAAAGGTGGTCTTCGGCCTGTGTGCCGGAGTGCTCGGCGGCCTCACCAATGTAATGGCTCCAGTACTCATCGTGTATTCCCTCGAATCCGGCCACAATAAAGCCGAGACCGTGCAGGCTGCCAATCTCTGTTTTCTCTTCGGAAAGATTGTGCAGAGTGTTCTCTTCCTCGTGAATGGAAAGATTCACGCGGACATGCTCTCCCCCGGCACAGCCGTCTTTCTCGCCGCAGGGGGAGCGCTCTTTCTCGGCATGCGTATTCGGCAGTACTTAAACGATGCAACGTATCGACAGCTCCTGCGGGGACTCCTGTTCCTGCTGGCGCTGCTCCTCGTTGTTCAATTTGCAGTTTCTCTTACATAAGGGTACCTTGAATAATCAGCCTTTCGCCCATCTTCGTCGTTACAGTAAAAAATTTATCCTCCGACAAGGCGTGGAACGAGATGTCGAGATATCAATTATATGCCTGTGGCAAATTCCCTCCTGCAGCGAAGAAGATGGTCGATTATTCGATGTTCCCATAAACTTTTCCCCTTCGGTTTTCTGATTACTATGATGCAGCAATTCCAGCTTGAAAAAGCCGCCCCCCGTCTTGATATCTTCCTTGCCACCGCAAGCGGCCTCTCCCGTGGAAAAATCCGCAAAATTATTGACTTCGGCGGAGTTCATGTGGACGGTCGGCGGGTCCGCCGGCTCAGCTTCCCGCTCCGTGCAGGCCAAAAAGTGGAGATCTTCCTCGACGACCTTCCCCTTATCCCCTTCCGTCTCTCCGAGGAGTATATTGTCTTTGAGGACTCCCACCTCATCGTCATCAACAAACCTGCGGGGATACTCACCCAGCCCACCCCCGCACGCCTGAAGGGAACCCTCTTCGAGGCACTGGAGCGCCACCTGCGGGAACAGGGTGTAGGAAAACCGTCCATCGCCATGCACCAGCCCCTCGACGTCGGAACCACCGGCCTGCTCACCTTCTCCATCCACGAAACGGCCCACAGGGGCATGACACAACAGGAGGAGGAACACGTCCTGCAGCACACCTATCTGGCCCTCGTTGAAGGAAGACCTGAACCAGCCTCCGGAACCATCCAGACACAGATCGCCCGCCGCAACAAACGCACCCTCTCAGTGGAAAGCGGGGGAAAGGAGGCGATCACTCACTATGAACTGGTGCAGGAGACTGCAGAGCCGGAGGGGGCGAGTTTCAGCCTGCTGCGTATCCGCCTTGAAACCGGGCACAGCCACCAGATCCGCGCCCACCTCAGCGAACAGAATCACCCCCTGCTCGGCGACAGTTTCTACGGCGGCAAAATGAGCGCCGCCGGACAGCAGCTCACCCGCCCGCTTCTCCACTCCTCGCGGCTGGAGCTGCATCATCCCGTCAGCCAGGAAGCACTGCATTTCGAGGTGCCACTTCCCACCGACATGGCTGCCCTGCTGCTCCCTTCCCCCCCACAGGAATGATAAAACTCGCGCCGCAGGAGATTTGTCTCTGGCTGCTGCCCATTGATGAAGAGGCGAAGCTGCCTCTCCACCTGCTCAGCCCCGCCGAGCTGCGCCGCCACCAGCGTTTCAACCGTCCGCTGAAACGCGCTGAGCTGCTCCACTCACGTCTGCTGCTGCGCGCCGCGCTGTACCACTTCGCCCCCGATGCCCTGCACCACGTCGAGGCCGTGCCTGATGCCCTCGGCCGACCCTTCTGGGAGGTGGACGGGAAACACCTCCCACTCTACTTCAGCCTCTCCCACTGTCATGGCGTCACCGCCCTCGCCGTTGCACAGGTCGCCGAGGTGGGCTGCGATATTGAAAAGATCCGCCCCCGCCACTATGAAAAAGAGCTGGCTCAGCGAGTTTTCAGCACAGAAGAGCTCCACCACTGGCAAAAACTGCACCAGATCGGCGAAGAGCCCGCCCGAGACTTCTTCTACCAGGCGTGGACACTGAAAGAGGCGTGGGTAAAGGCCACCGGCACCGGCCTGCGCACCCCGCTTTCTTCCCTGGAATGTGCCCTTCTTGAACCACAGAAGGACGGCCTGCTGCATCGCGACAACTGGCGCTTTTTCAGCCGTCGCGAGCCTGCAGGCTGCGCCCTTGCTCTCGCCACCACCATCCCGTCCCCCGCCATCTCCATAACCAAGAAGGGCAGAGAGGAGCTGCTCGCCTCCCTGCCCTGAAGGGCCCCGCTTGAAAGAATTTCTTCTTTCGACTGTGCCTGCGATTCTTCTCCTGTGCCTCAAAGATGAATGAAATACAAATTTATTCAAGGGACCATTCTGGTTATTCCGCCTGCACAGCCAAATCGAGAACCTCTCCCTCTTCCATCCAATCTCCTCCCTGTTCAGCTCCGGGAGATTTCTCACGGGTGAATTCAATCCCCTGAGGGGGATAACACCTCTTCACCTCATCCGCCATCTTTGGGATCAGACGGCCCAGCGCATCGGCATCTCGCGCCGCAGCGGCCGCGTAAAAGTTCTGACCGCTGTAGCATACATCCTGTTGACAGCCCACCAGCCGACTGCACGACGTATCCGCGCATGACGTCAGCAGCCCCGCACAAAGCGCAGACATACCAAGAAAAAGCACCTTCCTTAAAAAAAAATTACTCATTGTATTCTCCCGGGGCCCTTAAATATGAACGAAATACAAGCTGTTTCAAGATTCCCTCCTGTTAATTTTGCACTGTTACCTTTTCGTGCAAACAGTTCCGCCTGCAGCGAGCTCTGCTCCTGCCCCGACGACTCACACATCGCCACCATCTCTGCTTGACTACTTCCTCAGCTCTTCTTACTCTGGACTAGTGCATCTCACACTTATAAAAGCAGATTACCCTCAACCCGCAGGAATACTCCATGGAAAACAGCATCATCGTTATTTTCGGTGCTTCCGGGGACCTCACCCGGCGCAAGCTCATCCCCTCCCTCTGCCGTCTCTTTGCCAGCAACCTGCTGCCAGAAGACTTCGCCATTATCGGGGCCAGCCGCAGCACCCACACCAGCGAGAGTTTTCGAGAACACCTCTTTGGGGCCATTGAGAAAGAATCTGAAACCGTGCGTGACGCCTGGAAGGCGTTCAGCGACCATATCAGTTATCAGCCGGTCGACACCAGCGACAGCGGCAATTTTAACGAACTCAAAGAACGTATTGCCACACTGGCCAAAAGCCACAACTGCGGCGGCAACGTCATCTACTACCTCGCCACCCCGCCAAGCCTCTACGGCATTATCCCCGAACACCTCACCGCAGCAGGGATGAATGACGAAAGCGACGGTTTCAAACGTCTCATCGTAGAAAAACCCTTCGGCTACGACCTTGCCTCCGCCCGGCAGCTCGACACCCGCATCCACCGAAGTTTCCGTGAGAAACAGATTTATCGCATCGACCACTATCTCGGCAAGGAGACAGTGCAGAATCTACTGGTTTTCCGCTTTGCCAACACCCTCTTTGAACCCATCTGGAACCGCCGCTATATCGATCATGTGGAGATTACCGGCTGCGAATTTCTCGGCGTGGAAAAGCGCGGTGGCTACTACGACGGTGCCGGTGCCGTGCGCGACATGCTGCAGAACCACCTTCTGCAGGTTCTTTCCATGATGGCCATGGAACCACCCTCAAAGATCAACGCCAGTTTCATGCGTGACGAGACGGTGAAGGTGATGCAGTGTTTCCGCCCGCTGAGTGAAAAAGATCTCCGAGAGAACCTCGTGCTCGGTCAGTACACCGAGTCTACCGTGCGCGGGGAGAAACTGCCAGCCTACCGCAACGAGCCGGGGGTTGACCCACAGTCGCGCACAGAAACCTTTGTCGCTCTGCGCATGTTCATCGACAACTGGCGCTGGAGTGGCATCCCCTTCTACCTGCGCACCGGCAAACGGCTGCCCACCCGCGCCACTGAAATCGTCCTCTACCTGAAAGAAACACCCCACCCCTTCTTCGCCGGATGTGCCTCAGAGAATAAAATCGTTATCCGTATCCAGCCGGACGAAGGCATCCTCATCAACTTCGGCTTGAAAGAGCCGGGTGCGGGCTTCAAGACCACCGAAGTCGGAATGGACTTCCATTATAAAAATCTCAGCAGCGGCGATGTACTCGACGCTTACGAGCGTCTGCTTCTCGACGCCTTCAAGGGCGACGCCACCCTCTTCGCCCGGTCCGACGCAGTGGACGCCTGCTGGGAATTTATCCAGCCGGTGCTCGACTACAAGACAGCTGAAGGAGCGCTCCACGGCTACGCCGCCGGGACCTGGGGCCCCCTTGAGGCCAGCAATCTGCTAAAACGGGACGGTCGCGAATGGCGCACTCCCTGCCGCAATCTCACGTCTGAACAATACTGTGAATTATAGGGAACTTCCATGAACTGGAAAATTTACGACAGCCCGACAATGGCCATCCGTGCCCTCTGTGACAATCTCCTCGCTCTGAGCCGCAGCAAAAAACCGGCGCACGTCTCCCTTTCCGGTGGCAGTACGCCCAGGTTGTGGTTTGCGGCGCTGGCAGAGCCCGTCTGCGCGGGCAATATCAACTGGGAAAACATCCATTTCTGGTGGGGCGATGAGCGTTGCGTGCCCCCCGAGGACCCGGAAAGCAACTTCGGTGCCACCTATGAGCTGCTGCTGCGCCACGTCAACATCCCGGCAGGCAACATCCACCGCATCCACGGTGAGGAGAAGCCGGAGATTGAGGCGCGGCGCTACGCCGGCGAGATTGATGAGTTCGTGCCGAAAAATGCCGACGGCGTCCCGGTCTTTGACTGGATCATCCTTGGCATGGGTGCCGACGGTCACACCGCATCCCTCTTTCCGAATCAGGTCGACTTTGCCGATCCCCGCCTCACCTTCATCGCCACCCAGCCCGAAAGCGGGCAGCTGCGTGTCAGCAAAACGGTACGGCTGATAGAGGCAGCAGATCGCATCAGCTATCTCGTCCTTGGCAAATCCAAGGC